>JAZAJX010000001.1:0-5029 GCA_036230225.1 Pseudomonadota bacterium
CGACCTCCGCCGGCCAGGGAATCGGCCATTTGTTCGATCAGCGTTTTGACTGCCAGTTCCACATCCTTGGGTGACAGCTGGGTTTGCCGGTCGGCAATCCGCTCAATCAGTTCTGACTTGGTTAACGCCATTACAGCTTGCTCCCTGGGCTCCCTGCCCAGTGGGGTCGGCAGATGCCGACCCCGGGGAGGAGCCGATTAAGACTCGTTGCTGTTTTCCCTCTGCTGCTTGATCAGATCACCGATGGTCTTCGGCGCGTTGGCATCCTGCTGTTCAGACAGGTTGTCCATGGCCTCACGCTCATCAGCCTGATCCTTCGCTTTGATGGACAAGCTCAATACACGGTTCTTGCGATCAACGTTGACGATCTTGGCTTCCACTTCGTCGCCCACGTTGAGCACTTCGGTTGCATCGTTAACGCGGTCGCGGCTGATTTCGCTGGCACGCAGGGTACCTTCGACGTTTTCAGCCAGCTCCACGGTGGCCGCTTTCGCGTCTACCGCAGTGACCTTGCCCTTAACAATTGCGCCCTTGTCGTTAGCAGCAACATACTGAGCAAACGGATCGTCTGTCAACTGCTTGATACCCAAGGAAATTCTTTCGCGCTCTGCGTCGATGGACAGAACCACGGTTTCCAGCTCGTCACCCTTGTTGAAGTTACGCACGGCATCTTCGCCCTGCTCTTCCCAGGAAATGTCGGACAGGTGCACCAGACCGTCGATACCGCCTTCCAGACCGATGAAGATACCGAAGTCAGTGATGGACTTGATCTTGCCGGAAATGCGCTCGCCTTTCTGGTACTTCTGCTCGAAGGCATCCCACGGGTTGGACTGACACTGCTTGATACCCAGGGAGATACGACGACGATCTTCGTCGATGTCCAGGATCATCACTTCCACTTCGTCGCCGATCTCTACAACCTTGGACGGGTGGATGTTCTTGTTGGTCCAATCCATTTCGGAAACGTGAACCAGACCCTCTACACCTTCTTCGATCTCGGCGAAACAGCCGTAATCGGTCAGGTTGGTTACCTTGGCTTTCACCTTGGCACCTTCCGGGTACTTGCCCACGATGTCGTGCCACGGATCTTCGCCCAGCTGCTTCAGACCCAGGGAAACGCGCATCTTCTCGCGGTCGAACTTGAGTACCTTGACGTCGATTTCCTGGCCAACTTCCACGATCTCGCTCGGGTGCTTGATACGCTTCCAGGCCATGTCGGTGATGTGCAGCAGGCCGTCGATGCCGCCCAGATCCACGAACGCACCGTAGTCGGTCAGGTTCTTCACGATACCCTTGACTTCCATGCCTTCCTGGAGGGTTTCCAGCAGCTGCTCACGCTCGGCGCTGTGCTCGGCTTCCATCACCGCACGACGGGAAACCACCACGTTGTTGCGCTTGGGATCCAGCTTGATGACCTTGAAGTCCAGCTCTTTGCCTTCCAGGTGGGCAACGTCACGCACCGGACGGATGTCGACCAGAGAGCCAGGCAGGAACGCACGGATCGGACCGATATCGACAGTGAAGCCACCCTTCACTTTGCCGGAAATCATACCTTTTACGATCTCGTCTTCGTCGAAAGCTTTTTCCAGCTCGCCCCACACTTCGGCGCGCTTGGCTTTTTCACGGGACAGGCGGGTAAAGCCCATGCCATCGTCGATGGCGTCAACGGCTACGTCGACTTCATCGCCTTCGGCGATTTCCAGCTCGCCTGCCTCGTTGATGAATTCGTCACGGGCAATAATGCCTTCGGATTTCAGGCCCGCATTAACGGTTACCCAGTCGCTATCGATGGATACCACGGTGCCTTTGATGATGGACCCACGGGCAACGTCCAGGTCCTTGAGGCTTTCTTCAAAGAGATCAGCAAAAGATTCGGTCATGAAATTCACTCTGTATTAAGTCACATGCCAACCAGCAGACATGGGTTCGTCAACGAAAGTGATCCACCTTTCCCCAGCTGGCTTACTTTTTAAGGGTCAGGCAGATCCACCGCTTCAACACGGAATCAGAATTGCCCCTCGACAACGATCTGGCGAAGGGTTTCGAAGGCGTGCAGCTGCGTTACGCGAGCTTGCGTGCGGCAGCCTCGTCAAGAATCCGGCCGACCACGTCATCAACCGAAAGAGTGGTGGAATCCACGACCAGGGCATCATCTGCCGGGCGCAGGGGGGCCACCTCACGATTCATGTCACGGTCATCCCGGGTGCGGATGTCCTCGACGAGGGTCGCGAGGGTAGCACCAAAGCCCTTCTCCTTCAACTGCTCAAAGCGCCGTCTGGCGCGCTCTTCAGCGCTGGCAGTCAGGTAAATCTTGAGGGGGGCCCGGGTAAACACCACGGTGCCCATATCGCGGCCATCCGCCACCAGCCCGGGCGCTTCGGCAAAGGCTCGCTGGCGGGCCAGCAGCGCATCACGCACCGGCTGCAACACCGCCACCTGGCTGGCCAGCTCGCCAACGCTTTCCTGGCGGATGATGTTGGACACGTCCTCGCCGTCCAGAATCACGGCGGTATCGCCCTGCTGCTCCACGAACTTCACCGGCAGAGCCTTGGCGAGTGCCACCAGCGCCGCCTCGTCATCCAGTGCAACCCCTTGATTTCTCGCGTGATAACCGAGAACCCGGTAGAGCGCACCGGAATCCAGCAGGTGCCAGCCCAGGCGAGCCGCTACCAGTCGGGCCACGGTGCCCTTGCCGGAGGAAACCGGCCCGTCGATGGTCAGAACGGCGGTGTCGCTCATGCTTCCTCCAGCTGCAGGCCGGCGTGACGGGCCAGCTGGGCAAAGCCCGGGAAGCTGGTGGCCACATTGGCGCAATCGTGAATGATGATGGGGCCCGTGGCGCGCAGGGCGGCCATGGCAAAGCTCATGGCAATACGGTGATCGCCGTGGGACTGGATCTCCCCACCGCCAAACTCGCCGCCGGTGATACGGATGCCGTCGTCGAACACGTCGTGGTCCACGCCCAGGGCGGCCAGGCCGTCGGCCATGACCTGAATACGGTCAGATTCCTTCACCCGCAGTTCTTCCGCACCGCGCAGGATGGTGTCGCCGTCAGCGCAGGCAGCGGCGATGAAGATGGCCGGGAATTCGTCGATGGCCAGGGGCACCAGTTCCTCGGGGATCTCGATGCCCTTGAGCGGCGCAGATTTGACCACGATATCGGCCACCGGCTCACCGCCGGCATCGCGCTGGTTTTCCAGGCGGATGTCCGCCCCCATCAGCTTGAGAATGTCGATCACGCCGGTGCGGGTGGGGTTGATGCCCACATGCGGCAGGGTCACCTCGCTGCCTTCGGCAATAGAGGCACCCACCAGGAAGAAGGCCGCAGAAGAAATATCCGCCGGCACTTCCAGCTTGCAGGCCGTCAGCGAGCCACCGCCCTTCACGGCGCTGGTGGCCCCCTCACGGCGCACAGCATAGCCGAAACCGCCCAGCATGCGCTCGGTGTGGTCACGGGTGGGGGCCGGCTCGGTAACGGAGGTCTCGCCTTCGGCATACAAGCCGCCCAGCAGCACCGCCGATTTCACCTGGGCGGAGGCCATGGGCAGATCGTAGTGGATTGCCTTGAGAGACTGACCGCCACGGATACGCACCGGCGGCCGGCCTTCATCGCCGGTAGAGATCTGGGCGCCCATGTCCCGCAAGGGTTTGGCCACCCGCTCCATGGGACGCTTGGACAGGGAGGCATCCCCGGTGAGCTCCACATCGAAGGCCTGGCCGGCCAGCAGACCGGTGAGCAGGCGCATGGAGGTGCCGGAGTTGCCCATATAGAGTGGCTTGCTCGGGGCTTTCAGCCCGTGCAGGCCCACACCGTGGATGGTCACCTGACCATTGGTGGGGCCTTCGATCACGACCCCCATGTCACGGAATGCCTGCAAGGTCGCCAGAGCATCCTCCCCTTCCAGGAAACCCTCCACCTCAGTCACCCCATCCGCCAGGGAGCCCAGCATGATGGAACGGTGGGACATGGATTTGTCACCGGGCACGCGGATGCGGCCATTGAGGGTGCCACCCGGGGTCATCTTGTAGGTCGGGTTGGCCTTACTGCTGTCTGTCATGATTGTGTCGTCACCTGAATGTTGGGCGCGGGTGTACGAGGTGCGCCCGTTCATGGCCATAAAGTGTGCCCGGGCCGTATTGGCGCGGGTCATGATGCCCATCAGGGCATCGGAATCCCCTGTTTCCACGGCCTCACGGAAGCGGTCGATGCCATCGCTGAACAGGCCCAGCGCCTGCAACAGGGCGGCCTTGTTCTCCCGAAAAATGTCGTGCCACATGACCGGGTCGGAGCTGGCAATGCGGGTGAAGTCCCGAAAACCGCCGGCAGCATAGCGGAAGATTTCCGTGGAGTCGCCCTGCCGGGCCAGGGTATCCACCAGCGAAAAGGCCAGCAGATGAGGCAGATGGCTGGTTTCCGCCAACACCTGGTCGTGATACGCCGGCGACATCTGCAGCACTTCCGCGCCCATGGCCGTCCAGATGGCACGCACCCGGGCAGTGGCGGCGGGGTCCGTGTCTTCCGTGGGGGTCAGGATAACGCGATGGTCCCGGTACAGGGTGGCATCGGCCGCCCCGACGCCGCTCTTTTCCTTGCCGGCGATGGGATGGCCGGGTACGAAACGGGAGTAATGCTCGCCCAGAGCCGTTCGGGCAGCGGTGATGACATTGCCCTTCACACTGCCACCATCGGTGACAATGGCCGTGCGTGATAACCCGGGTTTAAGTGCCGCCAGCACCTTGCCCATGGCGGACACCGGGGTGGAGACGAATACCAGATCCGCGCCCTCCACCGCGGCGGCCAGATCCTGACTGCCTTCATCCACCACCCCCAGGGCGATACCCTGCTCCAGGGTTCGCGCGGAGCGGGAACCGGCCACGATGGACTGCGCCAGTCCATTCTCGCGGGCAGCCGCCGCAAAGGAGCCGCCGATCAGGCCCAGGCCGATGACCGCAATGCGGTTGAAGAGGGGGTCAGACATCTCGCCTCTCCGTAGGAGCGTCGCTCGCGGCGCGATCCCCCACCGCAAAT
>JAZAJX010000002.1:0-5943 GCA_036230225.1 Pseudomonadota bacterium
GCCGCCCCACACTTCTGCACACACGCGAGTCAGCGCAGCGGTCAGAGTGGTTTTACCATGGTCAACGTGACCAATGGTGCCTACGTTTACGTGCGGTTTATTACGTTCAAACTTTTCCTTTGCCACGACTCTTCACCTCTTAACTTGGCTGTGCTTTCTCGCCATATGGCGCGCATACACCCGATAAAGACACATTTAAGGACTGTATTGATAAACACAGACCACCTTGGCACCATCAAGACACATGAAGCCGGACCCAGGATATACCTGGGCCCGGAAATTGGAGCTCTTGAACGGATTTGAACCGGTGACCTCACCCTTACCAAGGGTGTGCTCTACCTACTGAGCTACAAGAGCATAACCTTCATGCCACCTGGCGGCGACCAAACTCTCCGGACCTGGAGCGGGTAGCGGGAATCGAACCCGCATCATCAGCTTGGAAGGCTGAGGTTCTACCATTGAACTATACCCGCAAACCTTCCGATGCCTTGCCAGCCTTCCGGCTTGCAGATCGCTGTGGATCTACATCTTAATCTGGTGGAGGGGGGAGGATTCGAACCTCCGAAGCTTTCGCGTCAGATTTACAGTCTGATCCCTTTGGCCACTCGGGAACCCCTCCAGAAAAGGGCCTACATTCTCTTTACGGGCCAACCACTTGTCAACATATTTTCAAGTAGTTAGACACGTTTATAAGCTGGAGCTGGCGAGAGGAGTCGAACCCCCGACCGGCTGATTACAAATCAGCTGCTCTACCAACTGAGCTACGCCAGCTCACAAGGGTTGCGAATTCTATAGAAAGGTTTCTGGTGGCGCAATCCACTTGAGCATCAAACGCCTAATAATTGCGCAGCCAGTCAGGGGCACGCGACGCGATCAAGCTTAAGTGACTGGTTTGCTTCAAGAAAAATTCTGAGCTCCGGCTTCTCTTCCGGCTTCTGGTCCGCCAGGTACACCCAATACTCCGTCACAGCCCGAGAGGTTTCCCGCACAAAGGCCGGATAACCGGCATTGCGCATCTTTACCCGCAGCCCCTCGGCCGACTCGGCACTGGAAAAATAGCCCAGGGAAATGGCATTGGCGTCCTCACCCTCCTTGACGATGAAACTGTCCACCCCGCGATCCTGCAACTCCTGCAAAACCCGAAGCGCCCGCTCCCTGTCTCCATACGGGGGCAGGTACACCCAGTTGAGACGATCTTTCTGAATGTTCAACGCGCGTACCCGGCCCGGCAAGCCCACAGCCTTCAACTGTATCGAGCCAGCCAGGGCAGCGTCACGGGACTCCCAGGGCCCCACCACCGCGCACACACTACCGGCACCAGGACGACGTGCATCCGCCCTGACCGGCTGCGGGCTCTCGGACAGCAACACAAGGCGCTCACCTCCCGAGGGCTGCCCTGACATACGCAACGAGACAGACGGCTCCTGCGGGGCAAGGCTTTTCACCACCTGCACCCCCAGGTACACCAGATTCACGACCAGCAAGCTGTAAAATATCCACCGCACCGGTGTTCCCCCACCTTTATTGTTGTCGGGCTGCCACTCGCTCCAGGCCATCCAGGACCAGGTCAGGCATATGCAGAAACTCGAACGGGAAAGCACCGATCAATTCCGGGGCATCACCGCCTGTCACCAATACTTTGCAAGTATCTTCAAGCACTTGGCGCAGTTCAACCACCACCTCCGTGACGAAGGCCACAGACATGCGCAACAACCCGTTGTGCACACACTCACCGGTGGAACGCCCCAGACCGGTCTGGGCCTTCCCCGGCTCAATATGCACATCCGAGGTATCTCGCAGTAACGCCGTTCGCAACATTCCCAATCCTGGAACGATATAGCCGCCCAGAAATTCTCCCTTGGCATCCACCGCATCGATAGTCAGCGCACTACCACAATCGACAATCACACTGGCACCATATCGCTGATAGCCCTCGATCATGGCCACCCAGCGGTCAACACCGAGCTTGCGGGGCTCCGGGTAACAGCTGCGCACCCCGAAATCTTCCCCGCAAGAGTAATAAAAACACGGCGCCACCCCGGTGCGCGCTTGCAGCAAATCGGCAATATCCTTGTCAGCCACAGGCCCGGCCACTGAAGCGACCCAGATCGAGTCAACGCCCTGGACAGAAGCCAGCAGAGCATCCACCACTGCAGACCAGTCCCTGCCATGGCGACAGCCCCCCTGAGACACCACCTCATTGTCATGGCGGAACCGCCACTTCATGGCAGTATTTCCCACATCCACAAACAGTTTCATCGGACTCTCAAACTCACTTCACCACCATAGGCTTCGCGGATTCCCTCCGGCGTCTCCAGCCTCAACGCACCATCGGGCAACACTCCTGCCGCCCTTCCCACGATGGTCTGCTCACCCGACTGCAGTTGCACCGTTTCGCCCCTGACCGCATCGTATTCGTCATAAGCATCCATAAATGCCGCAAAACCCTGATCCGCAAAGATCGGCAACATCTCAAGCAAGCGAGTCAACACAGCCATCGCCAGATCGGTGCGCGGCGGCATATCCGCCATTTCGCTCCCCAGATCCGTCCAGGCCTGATCGATATCCCCGGCCTGCGCTCGGGTCATTCGACCATTCACCCCAACTCCCACCACGACATCCACCTGACCATCCATTTCCCCGGCCAGCTCGATGAGCACCCCACCGATCTTGGCGCCATTGATCAACAGATCATTGGGCCATTTCAAGCTTACCGGCAGGGAAGGCTCCAGCGCCTGCAACCCCTGAGCGACCGTAACGCCTACGGCCAGACTCAAACCGCCCAGCGCAGCAAAGCCACCACTGACAGGAAATCGCACGGAAAGGTAGAGATTGGCAGCAAAGGGAGATTGCCAGCGACGACCTCTGCGGCCGCGGCCTGCCGTCTGGCATTCAGCGATAAATACATGAGGATGACGAACCGGCCCCTGCAGCGCCAGTGCATCGGCATTCGTGGACTCGGTCACCCATTGATAATGCAATCCGGCCCGATCACCAATGGCAGAGTCGAGAACGTCGGCATCTATCAGATCAAGAGGACGGGCCAGACGATAACCGCGACCCTTGACGGACTCCAGCGCCATACCAAAATCGGCCAGACGCTGGGCTCTTTTCCAGATGGCCGCCCGGGAGATTCCCAGTGCCTCGCCCAGCTCGGAACCGGACCGGAAATTCCCATCGGCAAGAAGGCGGATCAACTGCTGATCCGCCTCTTTGAGGATGCTCAAGCTTCCCAAACCACCCCTTTGGTTTTGGACCAGTTGGGGATATCGGCGGCGTACCGCTTTTCGATTTCATTGCGCTTGAGCTTCAGCGTGGGAGTGATCAGGTTGTTCTCCACTGTCCAGGCATCTTTACACACCACCAGCGTAGTCATCCGCTCATGGGGATCCAGCTCCTCATTCACACGGGCCAGCAATTTCTCCAGCTCCTTCGTGAAGTGCTCCTTCTCGCTTCCCTTGGACAGCTTTTCCTGTTCTTCAGGGGTAATGTTGAGCAGGGCGATCGGCTGGCCCATTCCCTGACCAATCACACAAGCCAGCTCCAGGCCCGGCTGGGTGGACAAACGGCCTTCGATCGGTGCCGGTGCAACGTACTTGCCTTTCTCGGTCTTGAAGATTTCCTTCACGCGACCGGTAATCCGCAGACGTCCCTTCTCATCAATCTCACCCACATCACCGGTATGCAACCAGCCATCCTCAGTGAGATCTTCGGCGGTCTTGTCTGGCTGCTTGTAGTAACCCTTCATGTTGCCAAGGCTACGCACCATGATCTCGCCACCCTCGCCAATACGGCATTCAACACCATCATTGGGAGTGCCCACCCAACCAATTTTCTGGTCGCCTTCCTCGGTGGTATGTGACCAGGCCAGGTTCTCGGTCATGCCGTAGACTTCCAGAATTTCCAGGTCCAGTTTCTTGAACCAGGTAATGATATCCGGCGACAGGGCGGCCGCGCCTGACAAGGCAATGCGACACTGGTCCAACCCCATGGCACCAAGGACCTTTTTCTTGATCACCTTGTTGAGGAACGGCACTTTGAGCAGTTTATTCAGCTTTTTGGGTGGCACCGCTTCGGAGGCCTTCTGGTAAAACTTGGACCAGATCCGCGGCACGGCGAAGAATACCGTCGGCTGAGCTCGTTTGATGTCTTCGCCGAAGGTTTCCAGCGATTCGGCGAAGAAGATCTTGCCACCCACATACAGCTGGGCCACTTCCACGGCGACACGCTCCGCCACATGAGACAGTGGCAGATAGGAAATCATCCGCTCTTCCGGCGTCAGGTTATACACCTTGATCATCTTCTCACCCACGGTGGAAAACGCCAGGAAGTCGTGCATCACCCCTTTGGGCATGCCCGTGGTACCGGAGGTATAAATGATGGTGGCGATATCATCCATGGCAGGCTCTGCCACCTGCTCCATCGGAGCCGTGTCACGGATAATGTCACCCCAGTTCGGGAATTTGCTCAGGGCATCCTGGGGAGCCAGGGTGAACGCGATCTGCTTGACCCCGTCCGGTACACCCGCTTTCATCATGTCCCAGTCGTCCAGCTTGCCGACGAACAGGAACTTGGATTCACTGTGCTCCATGATCTGGCGAACGGTTTCCGCCACCAGGGTCGGATACAGGGGGACGCTCACTGCACCAGCCATCCAGATCGACAGATCCGCAATGATCCACTCAGCACAGTTCTTGGAAACCAGGGCAACGTGATCACCTTTCTGCACGCCTTGAGACTGCAGATAAGCCGCCATCTTGCGGGCTTCTTCATTGATCCTCGCCCAGGTATATTCCTGCAGTTCACCGCCACCCATGGGCTGGATCATGGCAATTGAATTTGCCTGTTTGGCACAACGCTCTTCCAATGCCTTGAGCGGGCTCATGACTGATGCCTTCGTATCCGTTGTCATAATTCTTAACCTTTCCCAAATCCAAACTTATCGATACAGCCCGTTCCTATCGGACTGGTGCAGGCCAACCCTGCATAACCGTAATGGATGATGACCCCAGGTGCCGGAACGGTCCGACTGACCTCAACCGCCCCCAGCGATATTCAGCAAACCCCAACCATACCACTTTCATTGCTGGCGATGGAGTCCTTACAGTGAAGGATGTCATCGTCACGCCTTCACGCTACTGGCGCACCAAGCATAGAGCGCCGCATTCCGGGGATAAAGCCTCTCTTGGTTTAATAATGTTTACTGCCATCAGCACTTGTCAGCACACCACCGTCAGTCGCACCCTGATAAGAGCAGCACAGCCGAGGAGGACACCTCATGTTTCTCAAAGAAGCCCAAAGCGGGCACCTGGTACAGATCGTTGACCTCACTGAATTGGTCAACCCCCTACGACAACAGGTGAGCGGACGCTACCATCACGGAGAGGAGGCCCAGGAAACAGAACCCTTCCCCAAATCCGGACTGATTTTCCCCTCGGGGGAAGCCCTGCCCCAATGCTGGGTGGACGCCCATTATCGTGATGCGGAGATTCGCATAACAGGGCCACGCATTTGACTCTTTTCGGTCAGTGCACGCCGCATCAGACAGAAACTGCGCGGGATCCGCTTGCCTGAGAGGCACACTGAATGGCCAAACAAGAGTTAGCGGAGAAAGCACGGGACCACAGGAGCACCGGGACTATTGGGCACAACGGCGCTGGATGCCTTTATGTGACCTGAGAGGTGTTACACCTTGGTATACAGGGCAGCCCACAGAGGCAGTAACACACACTCAGCCCTTCGGCATTGTATCCGGCTCTCGTAGGCAGCATCGGGGGTCACAGTTTGTGGGCGTAAGGGATCGGTCTGAAGGGGTTAGCGCAACATCCAAAACAAAAGACCCCCGACACTTTCGTGACGGGGGTCTTTTGTTTGATTTAAGAGCCTGACGATGACCTACTCTCACATGGGGAAGCCCCACACTACCATCGGCGATGTGTCGTT
>JAZAJX010000003.1:0-13681 GCA_036230225.1 Pseudomonadota bacterium
CCTTCCACAGGTTTTTCATTTCTATAATGGCCATCTTAATGTCCTTGCTGGTGGAACCAGGGGTAGCGCCATTGCGAATAGCGACTGAGCATGAAGTCGATGGCAAACGCCAGCAGGGTGATCCACACCACGTAGGGAAGAATCACATCCATAGACAGGTAACGACGGACCAGAAAGATCCGATAGCCCAGCCCTTCGGTGGCAGCGATGGCTTCGGCGGCGATCAGGAACAGCCAGGCCGGCCCGAGAGACAGGCGCACCGCACTGATCAGCCGTGGCATCAGTTGTGGCCATACCAGGCGAGTAATGATCTGCCAGGTGTTGGCGCCCAGGGTTTGTAGTTTGATGATTTGCTCGTGGGGTATTTCCAGCGCCCGCTGCTGCAGATCTCGAACCATGAAGGGCGTGATGCCAATGATGATCAGCATTACCTTGGCCAGTTCGCCGAGCCCGAAGATGATGAACAGTACCGGCAGGATGGCCATGGGAGGCACCAGCGACAGACCGGTGACCAGAGGGGAAAAGGTGGAACGAACCAGCGGGATGGTACCGTTGCCGATGCCGACGATGACGGCGACCAGGGCACTGATGGCAACGCCGATGGCGAGTCGCTGCAGACTGGCCAGGGTATCGGCCCACAGCAGATAGTCTCCGCTGCGTTTGCTGGGCTCGAAAGCCATGCGCTCAATGGCCTGCACAAAGCTGTCCAGGGCCGGGAGCAACTTGTCGTTGGGGTTTTCCGCCAGGCGTGCGTCCGAGGCCACCATATAGGCGATCACCAGCAGTACAAAGGGGAGTAGACCCAATGCCCAGCTGAGCGGTTTTCCGGGTTGGCGGTTGATCAGTTTTTTCATGGCGAATCCCGATAATCCGTGGATTGCCAGACGCCGGATCACAGACGTCTGGCGTGTGACTGCTTACAGCTTTCCTTCTGCCGCCATGGCCATGTAGTCCGGGTTGAAGCGCAGCTGTATGTTGGATTCACTGCCAAACACGCCCGCCGGGGTGTCGATACCGACAAAGCCGGCATCCGGAGCCCCTTCACCGAGCAGGCCGTGATCGAAGGAAAACTCCGCCACTTTCTGCATGGTGTCCTTCAGCTCGGCGCTGTTGACGAATGCCACGGCTTCGCTGGCCTCGTAGAACATGCGGGTGGAGTCCAGCTGGGCTTCATAGCCGGCCAGGTCGGTACCGGAGGCCTTGGCCATGAAGGTGCGGGCGGCCTTGCCGGCGTCATCGTCGGCGGACATGGTGGCCATGATTTCGTACCAGGCACCGGTGAGCGCCTTGCCGAAGTCCGGGTTGGCTTTCAGGGTCTCGGTGTTCACCACCATCAGGTCGATGATTTCACCGGGGATTTTGGAGGAGTCGAATACCTTGTGGCTGTCCGGCATGGCGGTAATTTCGCTGAGCAGCGGGTTCCAGGTCGCCACGGCGGTTACGTCATCGGTGGTGTAGGCGGATACCAGGTCCGCATCGGAGGTGTTCACCACGGTCAGGTCTTTCTCGCTCAGCCCGACAGTATCAAGCGCGCGGGCCAGCAGGTAGTGGGAAACGGACAGTTCCACCAGATTCACGTTCTGGCCCTTGATGTCGGCCAGTTTGTCGGTGCCCTTGAGGACCACACCATCGTTACCGTTGGAGAAGTCACCCACGATCAGGGCAGTGGAATCCACGCCACCGGCGGCGGGGATGGTCAGGGCGTCCATGTTGGTCATGGCACAGCCGTCATAGGCGCCGGCGGTGTACTGGTTGATGGATTCCACGTAGTCGTTGATCTGTACCACGTCGATGTCGATGTCGTACTTCTCGGCCCACTTGTCGACGATCTTTTGCTGGGCGCCATAGTCCCAGGGCATCCAGCCCACGTAGATGGACCAGCAGATGCTAAATGAATCCTTGGCCAATACGGTGGCCGGAGTGAGGGATGCGAACAGGGCGAGTGCTGCGGTGGCAGCGGTCTTTCGTACGGACAGGGTCATGTTGGACCTCCTTGGCTACGGACGATGAGGAATCCAATGACAAGGTGTCATCGTGTCCTCCCGGGCTTTTGTCCCGCCGTGTAACCTTCAGCTGCGATGAGACCCACAGCTGCAAGAAGGTCGACTGCTCTCGGACCAGACATCGGCTGCGCGGAGTGCGTGGGCGCAGGCGACCGGAACCCTAGCGGTCTATTGGTGCAAATTGTGTTGAGTTGGGAGCCTCTCAATAACGCCTGTGTGCTTGCGGCGTGCCTGAAAGACTGAGCATGCAAGGCGTTATTCAGAGGCTCCCTTGATGGCAACAAGGCCATTCGATTCCTCTGCCAGAGATAAGGCAAGGAGGATGCCAAGTGATGATAGCAAGCAAAATCAGGGGGTTGGCGAAGAGGAAAAACGAATCGGGGGAAAAGATGGGCAGTGACGGGGCACTGCGCAATGCAGTGCCCACAACTGGTGCAGTTATTCGGCGTGGGGCTTGTGTTCGATGAAATCCACCAGCGCTTTCCAGCTTACCTTGTCCGCATGGGCATCGTAGCCCACCGGCATCTCGAAGCGTTCCGCCACCGCATCCGCTTTCGGGTTGGTAAAACTGTGCTGAACGCCGGGGAAACTGAGGAGTTGAAAGTCCGCGCCGGCCTCGGTCATTTCCTTCACGAAGCGGGTGACCTGCTCGGCGGGAACCATCGGGTCCGCCTGACCGGTGGCCACCAGAATGCGAGCGTTGATATCGCCTTCCCCGGCCGGGGTGTCAGTGCCCAGGCTGCCGTGGAAACTGGCCACCCCGGCCAGTTCAGTGCCCATGCGGGCCTGGTTCAGTACCACACTCCCGCCGAAGCAGTAACCGATGGCAAACAGTCGGCCGGCTTCTACCTGCTGTTGCTTGAGCATCATCTTGCGGGCTGCTTCGAAGCGCGCGTTCATGGTTTCCGGCTCGGCCAGGGCGGCCTTCATGAAGGCTTCGGCATCCTTGGGATGCGTGGCCACCTTGCCGGTGCCATACATGTCCACGGCCAGCGCAGTGTAACCCTGGCGGGCCAGCATGCGCGCACGGTCACGGGCATAGTCGTTCAACCCCCACCACTCGTGGATCACGATCACCCCGGGGCCCGGTTTCTTCAGTTTGTCGTTCAGATACATGACTCCGGTGCCCAGACCATCAGGCAGGGTGACCGGGGTTTCGATAATGTCGCTGAATGCGGTCTGACTCATCATAAACAGGGATACCAGCAGCAAAAGCCGTTTCATGGCAGTTCCTTATGCAGTGTGGGTTATTTGTCGTGCCAGACCCAGCGCAGTGGTTCGCCGAAATCGTCGTAGACCAGCTTGCGGCTGGGGCGTGGGGTGAGTCGCTGGCGGCGGGGTTTGTGCTTGCGCGCATCAATGGTGGCGGCGACCTGACTCAGGTCGGTCCGCCCGGGTGGACGCGGTCCGTTGAACAGCACGGTCTGGTAACCCTTCCCGTTGACCGGGTCGGTACCGCTCACGCCACTGGGGATTTCCTTGATTTCTCCCCCCTTGGCCAGGAAACGTTCCATGTCGCGCTCAAGCTGGTGGCGTTGTTGTTCCTTGCTGCTACGAACCTTCACGGGATTCACCGCCGGTGATGGGTGACCGTTCACAATATCAGCGTCTGAAACGCTCTTCTACCTTCCGTCTTCATCGCGCAGCCCCAGGGCCTCACGGATGGCGGCTTCCAGTTCCCCGCCACGGGGCTCGGCAGAGGCCGGGAAATGGTGGATCCGGGTGCCGTCTGCAGAAATCAGGTATTTGTTGAAGTTCCAGCCCGGGGCCTGGGTGGCCGCGTTGAGCCTCTGAAATACCGGGTTGGCCTGGTTTCCTTTTACGGCGCTGGTGGCGGCCATGGGGAAGGTGACGCCATAGTTGATATAGCACACCTCGGCGGTGCCGGACTCGCTGTCCAGTTCCTGGCGAAAATCATCCGAGGGGAATCCGACCACCATCAGCCCCTGTTCCCGGTAACGCTGATAGAGTGCTTCCAGCCCCTTGAATTGTGGGGTGTAGCCGCACTGGCTGGCGGTATTCACGACCAGTGTCAGCTTGTTGCGGGTCAGGTCACACAGATTCAGGGTCTGTTGCGAGTGCAGTTTTCTCACGGTGGTGTCGAGGGCACGGGCACAGTTGTCGTCAGCCTGGACTGCGCTGACAAGTAGCAGAAGACAGAACAGAGACAGATAGCGCGCCATCTCGATCACTCCATGAAAATGTTGGCACAGAATTCACGAAAGCCGGTCAACATGGCGCGAAGGCCGTTACATTATCGGGCGACGAGGGCAGGGGTATCGAAATGGACCTGTTTCAGGCCATGGCGCATGAAGGTGCGGATATTGGTGTGATCCGTGCCCTCCGGATTTTC
The DNA here is from genome assembly GCA_036230225.1 of Pseudomonadota bacterium. GTDB lineage: Bacteria > Pseudomonadota > Gammaproteobacteria > Pseudomonadales > Alcanivoracaceae > Alcanivorax. The sequence goes on from JAZAJX010000003.1 coordinate 4,357, forward strand.
CAATACATCGTGGCGGAAAAAGTGTCCGAAGCAGGCCAGCGTCTGCTCATCGGACAGGTTGTTGAGCTTGGCGAATGCGAAGATCTTGCAGGACCCTTCATTGCTGCCCGCCTCATTCACGACCAGATCCTCGCCGCTGCCATTGGTAAAGCGGGCGGGGGTGTAGTCGTAGTGTTCGGCAATGACCTCCTGGACCTGCTCGAAGGCAACGGCATCGGGGACCAGTTTCAGCGCAAACAGTAGGGTCTGTAGGGAACTGCTCATGGGGAGTCCTGTATGGGTACGGATTGGGAAAACACAGGCGCAAAAGGGTAGCGGCAATACCGGGTCAGGGGAAGGGCGGCGGCGCGAGGTCCGCCGCCCCGGCGGCTACTGCAAGGCCGGGTCTTTCGGCAACACCATGCCGGTGCCCTGCAGCGGGTTGCAGTTCTTCAGGATGACTTTGCCCTCAAGCATATTGCCGCGGGAATACTCGCGGAAAATACACTCGTTGGTCTCGGGGTCATAATTTTCGATCCACAGGTTATCGTCCTTCCAGGTGGCACCAATGTGATACTGCTCTTCGGGCACCTTGAGAGTCATGGTGCCGCCGAAGCGCTTCACGAAGATCTGCTCCAGCCAGAAATAGTAGGCCAGCGTGCCCACCAGCCAGATCACCACGGCAATGATCAACGCGGGTTTCCACTTGCCCAGGCGAACGCCGATGCCGAACAGGGCGCCGATAATCAGTACGGCAACGAGAAACCAGTAAAGGTAGGTAACCATGTTTTCATCCTTGTTGAGCTTGTTGTGAAAATTGTCTCTGGCATCATAGCAATCATTTCCAAGGCAGATGTAAAAGCATGCAGCAGTGGTGGGTCTATATGGTGCGTTGCGCAGACCGGTCTCTTTATACCGGTATCTGTACGGAGCCGGCTCGCCGCTTCCTTGAGCATAACCACAGCCCCAAGGGGGCCCGCTACACCCGGGTGCGTCGGCCGGTGGTGCCGATTCTGCTGGTGCCCGGTGGCGACCGTTCAACGGCCAGCCAGCTCGAAGCCCGGCTGAAAAAACTCAGCCGGGCCAACAAGGACAAATTACTGGCGGCGCTGCGTGAGGAAAAACGCCGTGCGCCGTTGTCGATCTGGCTGGAAGACTCTTAGACATTGATGGAGACCAAGGTAATGACACTGTGGCGTAGTTTTGTGCTGGTGATGCTGGCGGGGTGGTTGAGCGGCTGCGGGATCAACAACATCCCCACTTATGACGAGCAGGTAAAGGCTGCCTGGAGCCAGGTGGAAAACCAGTATCAGCGTCGCGCCGACCTGATTCCCAACCTGGTCAACACCGTCAAGGGCTATGCCGCCCATGAGCAGGAAGTGCTGGTGGACGTGACCGAGGCCCGCGCCAAGGTGGGCTCCATCCAGGTGGATGGCAACATGCTCGACAACCCGGAAAAGCTCAAGCAGTTCGAGCAGGCCCAGCGTCAGCTGGGTTCCGCGCTGCAGCGTCTCATGGTGGTGGCCGAGCGCTACCCGGACCTGAAGGCCAACCAGAACTTCCTGGCCCTGCAATCACAACTGGAAGGGACCGAAAATCGCATCAGTGTGGCGCGGCGGGACTATATTGCCGCAGTGCAGCAGTACAACACCGAGATTCGCACCTTCCCCGGTCGCCTGTGGCACAGCTTCCTGTACAGCGACATGGAAGTGCGCGAGACCTATGAGGCCACCTCGAAAGGCGCAGACCAGGCACCGGCTGTCAGCTTCGAATGATGCGTTTTCTGATTCTGGCCCTGTTGCTTCTGGCGCGCCCATTGTGGGCCGCGCCGGAGTTTCCTGAACTCACTGGCCGGGTCGTGGACCAGGCCGGTCTGTTGACCCCGGCCCAGGTGCAAAGTCTCACCGGTTCCCTGGCAGCCGCCGAGCAGAACACCTCCAATCAGGTGGTGGTGGTGACCCTGGCGGATCTGCAGGGTTATGACATTGCCGACTACGGCTATCAGCTGGGCCGCCACTGGGGCATCGGCAGCCAGGAATCCGACAACGGCGTCCTGCTGATCGTGGCCCCCAATGATCGCAAGGTTCGCATTGAGGTGGGCTATGGCCTGGAAGGCACACTCACGGATGCCCTCTCCAGCGTCATCATCCAGCAGGAAATCCTGCCTGCCTTTCGGCAGGGGCAGTTCTATGGCGGTATTCAGGCCGGCGTTACAGCCATTCTGGCTGCGATTCAGGGTGAGTATCAGGGCGAGCGGCAACCCCGCGATAAACCCAGCGGCCTCAAGGCCTTGCTGATGTTGATCGGCATGGTCGTGGTCACCTTCCTGCTGTCCTTTGGTGGCGGCGGGGGCCGGGGTGGCCGCCGTGGCGGCATGTTTCTGCCGGTGCCCATGGGAGGCTTTGGTGGAGGTGGTGGTTTTGGGGGCGGCGGCTTCGGCGGCGGCGGTGGTGGATTCGGAGGCGGTGGCGCTTCCGGTGGTTGGTAACGGGGAGATGGATAATGTTGCTGGATAAGAATGCACAGGATGCCCTGGCCCAGGCCATCAACGCTCAGGAAATGCGCACCGATGCAGAGTTGGTCACTGTGCTGGCTCGCCAGGCGGATGACTATCGTTATGTCACCCTGCTTTGGGCGGCCCTGCTGTCCTTATTGGTGCCGGTAGCGCTGCTGTTCCTGCCGGTCTGGCTGACGCCGTTTGAGGCGCTGCTGCTGCAATGGGGAGTGTTGTTGGTGCTGGCGGTGCTGTTCCGGCTCAAGCCCGTGCAGTTTCGGGTCGTGCCACGCCGTCTGCAGCGTCTGCGAGCTGCCAGCCTGGCCCGGCAGGCATTTCTTGAGCAGGGGCTGCACCGCACTCGCGGCGGAACCGGCCTGTTGATCTTCGTCAGCGAAGCCGAACATTACGTGGAAATCCTGGCGGATCAGGGGATCGCCCGCCATGTGGATGACAGCGAGTGGCAAACCATCGTGGATGCCTTTATCGACCGGGTAAAAGCCGGCCGGGTGGCAGAGGGCTTCCAGGAATGCGTGGCCGCCTGCGGTGACAAACTGGCCACCCATGTGCCTGCCACGGAACAAAAAAATGAGCTACCCAATCACCTGATCATGCTCTGACCGACAAATGGTTAACCCCTTAATTTTCTTGATAAAAAGCCTGCCATGTGCAGGCTTTTTTACTGTGAAATCAGGCGCTTGACCGACTTCGCATTTTCTTGAATATGAGCAAACAAGGTTATTGCACCGAATCAATCCTTCCGGTAACAAGGTAAAACAAACGTAAAATGCACGAATAAAAATACCGATACACCCCGAGAAAAGGGTGGACGGTCGTCACCTCAAAGCAGGGTCGCCATGGGCCTTGATGTTGCTGCTTTGACACAGCGAGGAGAGAGACGATGAAACTGTTTCGCGAGAAAAGCGCGGCTGCCAACCCGCCGGTGTTGATCACCGAGTCCAATGATATCGAGCGTCTCAAATCCATTGCCCGCAACACCGCCGCTTTTGATCTGGGGGTCCAGGATGTGGAATGGGAAAGCGACCTGCCAGACGATCACGGCTGCATGCGCCTGAAACTCAGTGGCGACTACTATTTCGTGATTCGTCCCTGAACATGTCTGAAAGCCAGTGGGGATGCCGTGCAATCCCCGCTGGCATCCCCCTTGAGTCATGCTAAAGTCGACCCTGAATGACAATTCTTGATCGCAGGGAGCGACACATGAAAACCCGTTTGCTTGCCGGTGCCACGTTCGGTGCCATTACCCTTTCTTCCTCTGTTTTTGCCTCACACAGTGTCTATGGTGTCCTCAAGGGCGGCTGGACCGATCTGGATGACCGGGATCTCCCCTCCGAAGTGGATACCACCGATACCACCTTCTCATTGCTGGGGGGCATCAGCTTTCCCCTTGCCCGTGACACCTTTTCCATCGGCGTAGAAGGTGGCCCCGTCTGGCTGGGAGACTATGGTGACGGCAATGAGGTGGATCTCTCCGGCATTGAAGCTGCCGGTATCGGCAAGGCCCGCATCGCCACCGGCACCGACCTTTTCCTGCGTGCCGGCGCACTGCGTTGGGACGCAGAATTTGATCATGGCACGGATGAAGATGGTACTGACGGTTTCTGGGGGGCGGGGTTCACCTACGGCCTGGATAACCTGAAGTTCCGTGGCAGTGTGGACCGCTATGCCCTGGATCAGGTGGATGTGGAGGCGTATACGCTGGGGCTGGAGTATCGGTTTAACTGATACTCTCTCGTCCTGCTCCTGTTGAAGCGATGCTTGCACTGTGAAGAGAGCTTGCGGATCACAAAGGAAGTGATGACAAATGCAGGAAGTGAAGTCGAACCTATACCCTTGTCGGCACTGTGGTGAAACAGGCATCTGTACATCGGGTGGTGAAGGAAAAAGTTGCCGGGCTTGCGTTAAGTATCACGAATTGAAGGGGCAGGATTTTATCGGTCTGGCTTGTGGTACTTGTGGAGGGTTAGGGCAGTCAGAGCCTATTACCGAGAGAATGAATAAAAGGGTCAAACCTGTTTTGGCGATGATTATCGTTTTCTCTGTCCTTGTCTTTATCTTTTTTTTGGCAATGACGAGAAACCCACACTTCCCTGAGTTTCTGGCTTTTGGCGGTACCCTGATCGGTGGGATAACAGCATTTTATTTTAATGCCAGGGATGGCGGTGCGTAGCAAAGACGCTGAATGCCATGCGTTGTCCTGTTGGAGTAGAGGAGGGCGCATTGATGGTTTGATGCTGAGCTGAAACTCAGGGCATGGGGTTGGTTGTTGAATAAAAAAACGGGCTGGTTCGGCTCCTTGCCCGTGTCCGGCAAGAGGTTGGCTAGAAGGGCCCCGTCTTGCCATTAGTGATCCGCATGGGGTCCGAGCAGGATAATCCCGCTAGCACAGAAAAGGCCCCAGCTCACAAAGTCGTGCAAGCCCAGTTCTTCGGCATCCAGTTGAAAAGCGGCCAATACGATGGAAGCGCCCAGCATTGACCAACCAATGATATATCTCACACCTGTCCCTTTGTTTTTATCGCTATTGTGCTGGAGGTGGCTGGATTTTTGGTATCCATGGTCATCCAAATGGATGATGCGATTTTGCCAGTACAAAAAGTATCAAGGCTCAATGTAATTGTCGTTGAATATTATTCAATAGACTTTTACGTGAAAGTTGTAAAAACGGGCGCGTGCAGGGGGAAGGTTGGGAGGCCATAAAAAAAGGGCTAGAGATCGCTCTCTAACCCTTCTTCTTTGTTTGGTAGCAAGGGGCGGACTTGAACCGCCGACCCCAGCATTATGAGTGCTGTGCTCTAACCAGCTGAGCTACCTTGCCATTCGAGGCCGCGAATTTTCCGCGAGCGAGAGGTGGGTGTCAAGCACTGGCTGCGCGTGTGGGCAATGTTTGATCAGTTGCTGGAAGGTCTGGGACAAATCTGCCATCCTTGACCTTTAAATGAAAATAATTCTTAATTGCATGCTGTTAATACTTGACCAAATTGCTCAGGATTACTACGCTTCACGTCAAATACACGCAAAAAGGGTGTGGATATGCGTTTGACAACGAAAGGCCGCTACGCTGTTACCGCGATGCTGGATCTGGCATTGCATGCGGCCGCTGGCCCGGTCTCGCTGGCGGATATTTCTGATCGCCAGGGCATATCCATTTCCTACCTGGAGCAACTGTTCGCCAAGCTACGTCGCAGTGGCCTGGTAAACAGCGTCCGTGGACCTGGCGGGGGCTACCAGCTCAGTCGACCTAGCGATGACATCGATGTGGCGGCAGTGATTGCGGCCGTGGATGAGTCCGTGGATGCCACCCGTTGCGGCGGCCACGGGGACTGTCAGGAGGGCGATACCTGCCTGACACACCATCTGTGGTGTGACCTGTCGGATCAGATTCAGGCGTTCCTCAGCGGCATTTCCCTAGGGGAACTGGTGGCTCGCCAGGAAGTGAAGCAGGTGGCCCAGCGCCAGGACCGGCAGCACCAGCGTTTGCCCGTCAGTAGTGTATAAATCCCGGGGCAGCGTCTGCGCTGACGTTGTCGATTCGGGGTACAATGCCTTTCTTTTCTGATTCTGCCACTAGCCATCGTCTTAAGCCCGTTGCCATGAGCCAAGCCGTTTATCTCGATTACGCGGCAACTACCCCGGTAGACCCGGTGGTGGTTGACGTGATGGTCCGTCATTTGAGCCCGGAAGGGACGTTTGCCAACCCCGCGTCACGCAGCCACCTGTATGGCTGGTTGGCGGAGGAGGCGGTGGAGTCTGCTCGCCGTCAGGTGGCGGATCTGCTGCAGGCGGACCCGCGGGAAATCGTCTGGACCAGTGGTGCCACGGAAGCCAACAATCTGGCCCTCAAGGGCGTCATCGAGGCCCGGGGCGGGGGGCACATCATTACCAGTGCCACGGAGCACAAGGCGGTACTGGATGCCTGTGGTTGGCTGGAAAAGCAGGGGCATCCGGTGACCTATCTGCAGCCTGCCGCGGATGGTCGCATCGATCCGCACCAGGTGGCCGAGGCGCTGCGCGAGGACACGGTGTTGGTGAGTGTCATGCACGCCAACAACGAGACCGGGGTGATCAACGATATCGCTGCTATCGGCGCCCTGTGCCGCGAGAAGGGCGTGCTGTTCCATACCGATGCCGCCCAGAGCGTCGGCAAGCTGGACCTGAATGTGCAGGCCTTGCCGGTGGATCTGGTATCGGTCTGTGCCCACAAGATTTACGGACCCAAGGGGATCGGCGCCCTGTATGTGCGCCGCTCACCGGATGTGAGGGTCATGGCGCAGATTCATGGTGGTGGGCATGAGCGGGGTATGCGTTCGGGAACGCTGGCGACTCACCAGATTGTCGGCATGGGCGAAGCCTTTGCGCTGGCAGGCCGGGTCCGTGAGGAAGAGTGTCCGCGGATTGCGGCACTGCGGGACCGCCTGTGGCAGGGCATTTGCGCCCTGGATGGGGTCACGGTCAACGGTGACGGCGCGCCACGGCTGCCAGGGCATCTGAATGTGGCCTTTGCGGGCGTGGATGGCGAGATGCTGCTTACCGCCCTGAACCAGGTGGCTGTGTCGTCCGGCTCCGCTTGTACGTCTGCATCACTCGAACCGTCCTATGTGCTCAAGGCCATGGGGGTGGCGGACGAGCTGGCCCACGGCTCGATCCGCTTTTCGGTAGGGCGCTTCACGTCGGAGGCTGACATCGACCGGGTGATCGAGAATGTGACAGAGGTCATTCAGCGACTGAGAAAAGCGGCCAGCTGACCGAACCGGCGGCGGGTTTTATCCGCCGGGCGGTTTTCTGCGCGCCGAGAACTCCCTGCTATGGTGGGCTGACACTCTAACGGGAGGGGGTTCCATGCACGGCGTGATTATTTCCAACCTGAAGAAATACGTGGAAGAAAAACTGGGCGAGGATGCCTGGGATACTCTGCGTGACCGGGCCGGACTGTCCGGCAAGGCCTTCATTCCCATCAGCATGTACCCGGACAGCGATCTGGACGGCTTGCTGGATGCGGCGGTGGCGGTGACGGGCCAGAGCCGAGAAGCGGTCCTCCAGGATTTCGGCGCCTGGGTCATTCCTCCATTGATGAAAATGTACCGCTCCTTTATTCCGGAGGACTGGGATGCGGTGACCTTCCTGAAAAATATCGACGAGCGCATTCATGAGCGGGTGGTTCGCATGAAGGACGATAGCGCTCGACCGCCTCATATCAATGTGTCTGAAATCTCTCCGGGCGTACTGGAAGTGGAGTACCAGTCCTACCGGGACATGAGCTACCTGGCGCTGGGCTGCGTCTACGGGGTGGCAGAGTATTACGGACAGAAAGCTGCACTGATGGAGGAAAAAAAGGGGGTGGGCACGCATCGCACCTTCATCATGCGGATTTCGGCGGGTGAGCAGGCCCAGCGTGAGGTAGTCTGAGCCTGTCGCCACTGTGCCAGATCGGGTTTCCCTGATGACCGGAGCCTCTGAGCCAGGTTCCGGTCGATGACGTTGCCTCCCGGCTCATCTGACTGATTGCTTCCCGAATCGCGAAAAAGTTGAACAATGTGACCCCCTGTGTCACCCGCCTGTGAACGGGGGCACATTCCGCGGTCCAGCGGTGCTGCGGGGCGGGTGGACGGTCGTGCAAGCGGCACGGCTCTTGCTGGTAACAGGGTATGGCCGGCACGGGAGTCGTGACATGCATGGCGTGATCGTTACCAATTTCAAGCGGTACCTGGATGAGTTCATCGGCACCGATGCCTGGGGCGAGGTGATTTCCACGGCGGGTTTGAAGGGCAAGACGTACCTGCCGGTGGCGTTGTATCCCGATGAAGAAATGGAAGCCCTGCTGGGGGCAGCAGAATCTGCCACTGGCCTGCGCCGGGATGACCTGTTGGCAGATTTCGGCGAATGGGTCATCGGCCCCCTGATCGAGATGTATCAGGCGATGATTCCGGCGGGCTGGGACGCTATGACCTTTCTGCTGAACATGCAGCAAATCCACGAGCGGATTCTGCGACTCAAGGACCCCGCGGCTACGGCGCCGAACATTCTGGTGCAGAAACGTGGCGACGATACCCTGGAAATCCACTACCGCTCCCAGCGCAATATGGCGGCGATGATTCATGGTGCGGTGAAGGGAGTGGCCGCCTATTTCAATGAAAGCGCCAGTTTGCTCGGCTCAGAAGCGGAAAAGGGCGGAGAGCAGCGCTTTGTGTTCCATATCGAACCGAACAAGACGGAAGCCAGGGAGGCGGTGTAAGGCGCAGGACGTGGCGTTGTACCGTCTTTTCGGTCTGGATCCTTCAACACCAAGTCAAAAGCGATTTACCGCAGAGGGCACAGAGTTCACCGCGGATAGGCGTGCTTTCTCTGTGAGCGTTGGTAAAAATGCATGTTGCGGCACGGGGGCTAGGCGGTCAGGGCTTGGGCCTGTTGTTTGATCTTGCCCACCATGGCACGCAGGCCGTTACCGCGGGTCGGGCTCAGGTGGTTGAGCAGATCAATGCGGTCGAAGAAGGCATCCATATCGTAATCGTGGATCGTTCTGGGGGATTGGCGATTCAGGGCGGAGAGGACGATGGCGGCCAGCCCTTTGACGATGAGGGCATCGGAGTCCACGGCCAGATAGAGGGTGTCGGCGTCGCTGTCGTAGTCGGTTTCCAGCCAGACCTGACTTTGGCACCCGCGCACGAAGCGATCCTCGGTTTTCAGTTCATCGGGTAGGTCCGGTAGCTGCTTGCCCAGGTCGATGATGTAGCGATAGCGTTCTTCCCAGTCATCCAGGAATTCCAGATCTTCACTGATCTCCTCGGCGGTGATGTCATTGCCAAGGGTGATACTGCGGATATCGAACACGTC
>JAZAJX010000004.1:0-4453 GCA_036230225.1 Pseudomonadota bacterium
CTTAACGCCGCGCACAACGGCGCGAGCTTGCGAGCGTCCGGCAGCCACAGGCTGCGTATTGGTGCGCTTTGTTAGGCATTTTTCAGCACCCAGTTCACGAAACGTAAGTTCCACCGCAGCCCATAACCGTGGCTGGGTGTGCGGTAGGTTCGGTGGTATAGGCGCTTGGCTTCTTCAGGCCCTACTAGCTTTGCTGCCGCTCGCAGCCAAACGAAGCTCGCAACAATCAACGCAATCATCACGTACGTTAGGAAGCCTATGAAAATCGACGCAAGCACAAAATAGTCCCAAGCTTCAAATGCGGAAGCTGGCTTCGACCAGAAATCGCTATTCGATTCCACGGCCACCAGTGAGGCATAAACACCGCCGAAGACGATAACAATAGGCAGGCCGCCGCATGTTATTTGTCCGATGAAATCTCTCATGTTCGCTGCCTAACAGGTATTAGGAAGCCGGCTCGAATATCCAATGAACGCGCCGGCTTCATATCACAAAATACAAAATTGCATATTGATAGATAACATCAGAAAAGTCAGCAATTTACAAACCGACCTGTCAGCGCATGATTCAATATGTTGACTTCTTCTTTTCCCGGAACGAATAACACTGTCCAAAAAAGCAGTCGCCAGGAAAAGAGGAACCAGCCTGTGCACGAGCCATGTGCCGCCCCCAAGCTTCGTCCCTTCACGGATAATCAAACCGCCCGCTCGCCAGAAATGCCTTCACCTGCGCAATCACCTCCCCATTACGCATCATGAACGGATGCGTCACCGGCAGTACCAGATGGTCCTGCATGCCCTCGACCCTGGTCCTTTCCACGGTGACTTTGCCATCGTTGGGACCGGGTAATTGGGTGGAGAGCAGAAAGTTGATGGTCCGGTTGCCGGCGATGACGCCCAGGGGGAAATCCACCGGGCCGAGCTGGTTAGGCACACTGTCCGGGCCGGTGCCCATCTGGCTGCCGGCGGGGCCGTTGAACCACTGGAACGGGGGCCAGTCGCCCAGGCGGTCCACCACTTCGCTGCCCTGGTTGGGCGGACCGAGCATGACGGTGCGGCCCAGTCGTTCGATCCGGTGTTGGCTGAGGTACTGGCGCAGGAGGATGCCGCCCATGGAATGGGTAACGAAGTGAATCGTGCCAGTGGGCGGGCATTTTGTCAGGGCTTTGGGCAGGGTGTCTGCGGCGAGGGTCTGGATGTCTTTTTTGGTCGAGGGGTAGCCCTGGTTCACCACCGTGTAGCCGGTGTTCTCCAGAGCCTTTGCCATTTTCTTCATGGCGTGGGCAGTACGCGCCAGGCCATGGAGCAGGATGACGCATTGGGGATCTTGTGGTGCGGCTTGGGGGTGGTTGGTTTTCATTGTTGTCCCCTCGGTACTCGGCAAGGCCGTTCCCCCTCTCAACCCCTCTCCCCAGAGGAGAGAGGGACTGACACACATCCCCAGTAGCAGGCCAGTGAGTAGCTTCAGAGTCAGGCCAGCCATCGCTTTACCCGCTTTTCGCTGTCAACTATCCACTGTCAACTAACTAGCCTGCTGTTAACTGCTTCAACGCCGCCTCCAATCGCCCCACCGCCGCGTCCACATCCCCCAACTTGTCCAGACCAAACAGGCCCACGCGGAAGGTCTTGAAGTCCGCCGGTTCATCACACATGAGGGGCACGCCGCCGGCGGTCTGCAGGCCGAGCTGGACGAAGGCGGCACCGCTCTTGATGGTGTCGTTGTCCGTGTAGGAGACCACCACGCCGGGGGCTTCGAAGCCCGGGGCAGCGACGCTGGCGAAGCCGTGTTTGGCCATCAGTTCACGGACAGCGGTGCCCAGCTTCCACTGGCGCTCTTTCACGGCGGTGAGCCCTTCCTTCATGGTTTCCAGCATGGTGTCGCGGAAACCGCGCAGGGCGTCGGTGGGCATGGTGGCGTGGTAGGCATGGCCGCCGTTTTCGTAGGCGATCATGATGTCACGCCATTTGCGCAGGTCGCAGGCAAAGCTGGTGCTGGTGGTTTCGTGCAGGCGCTGGTCCGCGGCTTCACTGAGCATCACCAGGGCGCTGCAGGGGGAGGAGCTCCAGCCTTTCTGGGGCGCGCTGATTAATACGTCCACGCCGATGGCTTTCATGTCCACCCAGATGGCGCCGGAGGCGATGCAGTCCAGCACGAACAGGCCGCCCACGCTGTGTACGGCTTCGGCCACCTGTTTCAGATAGTCGTCCGGCAGGATGATGCCCGAGGCGGTTTCCACATGGGGGGCGAACACCAGGGCCGGTTTTTCTGCCTTGATGGTCTCCACCACCTGTTCGATGGGGGCCGGGGCGAAGGGGGCCTGGGGCTGATCACTGATGGGCGCCGCTTTCAGCACGGTTTCCTTTGACGGGATGCTGCCCATCTCGAAAATCTGGCTCCATCGGTAGCTGAAAAAGCCGTTGCGGATCACCGGGCAGTGCTGGTTGGTGGCAAACTGTCGGGCTACGGCCTCCATGCCAAAACTGCCCCCGCCGGGCACCACGGTCACCGAGTGAGCGTTGTAGACCTGCTTCAGGTTGCTGGAAATATCCCGCATGACCTGCTGGAAACGCTGGGACATGTGGTTCAGGGAGCGGTCGGTGAAAACCACGGAATACTCAAGCAGGCCGTCTCGGTCAAAGTCACGGGGCAAATCTGTCACGGGGGATCACCTCTAAAGCAACCGGCGCTGGCCGGTCTCGTCGCGTTATTGTCTGTCTTGGATACTGGATTGCTGGCAGCGCCGCAACCGTCCGGGGCAAAAAGGATGGCAAAACCGGCACCAACTGCCTAATTCGCAGCCAATGACTGTCGTCTGCAGTCAATTAAGCTTATGTCGGAACAATCTTGAGCCAACCGGGGCGCTGCCTCATACTATGCGCCCTTAACGCCCTGTAAACACAGCGTTTAACATCTTTCTTTCTCGGCAAGCGAGCCACGATCACATGACAGAGTACGTCCTGATTCTGATCAGCGCTGTGCTGGTAAACAATTTTGTCCTGGTGCAGTTCCTGGGGCTGTGTCCCTTTATGGGGGTCTCCAACAAGATCGAGACCGCCATGGGCATGTCCCTGGCGACCACCTTCGTACTGACGTTGTCGTCCGTGCTCGCCTACCTGACCTGGGCCTATATCCTGGTGCCCTTCGAGCTGGAGTACCTGCGCACCATCAGCTTTATTCTGGTGATTGCGGTGGCGGTGCAGTTCACCGAGATGTTCGTCAAGAAGGCCAGCCCCCTGCTCTACCGGGTGCTGGGCGTGTTCCTGCCACTGATCACCTCCAACTGCGCGGTGCTGGGTGTGGCATTGCTGAATGTACGCCAGGAAGATGCCACCTTTATGTCATCGCTCACCTACGGTCTGGGGGCGGCGCTGGGCTTTTCCCTGGTACTGGTGCTGTTTGCCGCCATGCGTGAGCGTATTGCCGTGGCCGATGTGCCCGAGGCGTTCCGCGGCCCCAGCATCGGCCTGATCACTGCCGGCCTGATGTCGCTGGCCTTCATGGGCTTTTCCGGGTTGATCAAGCTATGACCGCTGTGCTGATTGCCGTGGCCGCCCTGCTTGCCCTGGCCGCCGTGTTCGGTGCGGTGCTGGGCTTTGCCTCGGAGAAATTCAAGGTCGAGGGCGACCCCATTGTCGACCAGATCGATTCCCTGCTGCCGCAGACCCAATGCGGCCAGTGCGGGCACCCGGGCTGTCGCCCCTACGCGGAAGCCATCGCCGAGGGCGAGGAACACAACCGCTGTCCGCCAGGGGGCCAGGATGCCGTGGACGCCCTCACTGACCTGCTCGGCCGTGACGAGCTGACCCTGGATGACGAGGGCGCCGAGGATGCCGACATCCCCAAGGTGGCCTATATCCGAGAGGATGAATGCATCGGCTGCACCAAGTGCATCCAGGCTTGCCCGGTAGATGCCATCGTCGGCGCCGCCAAGCTGATGCACACCGTGATCGTGGACGAGTGCACCGGCTGCGACCTGTGCGTGGAACCCTGCCCGGTGGACTGCATCGACATGGTGGAAGTGAAACCCACCCTGCAGACCTGGGGCTGGCACCGCCCCGCCGGTATCGGCGAGCGTCCGGACAGCCGTATTGAGGTGGTCAACCTGTGATTCGTACCCTGTTCCGCTCCCGCAGCCCGAAGGTATTTGATTTCCACGGCGGCATCCATCCGCCGGAAAGAAAGGATATCTCCAACGGCACCGCCATTGTCCCCGGCCCACTGCCGGCACAACTGGTACTGCCACTGAACATGCACATCGGTGCCCCGGCCAAGCCGCTGGTGGCGCCCGGTGATCGGGTCCTCAAGGGCCAGATGATCGCCGAACCCGGGGGCGCGGTGAGTGCGGCCATTCATGCGCCCACCTCCGGCACCGTCAGCGCCATCGGCCCGCGCCCCATCCAGCACCCGTCCGGCATGGATGCGATCTGTATCGTCATCGACACCGACGGCAAGG
>JAZAJX010000005.1:0-4934 GCA_036230225.1 Pseudomonadota bacterium
CAGGCTGCGCTACGCCCCGAGATGTGCTTGGCAGGCAGAGCTACCAAAGCGGCGGCAATCATAGCGGATTTGGTGGGGGGATGGAACCGGTAAAGTGCTGATTGGTCAGGGTTTGAGCGATGGGGCGCAAGTTTCAAGTTGCAAGGGGCAACGCGGGAGAGGCCATGCCGACAGAGAGCTCGTAGCCGCGCCCCACCCCCGGATACCTGGCGGTTTCTGTGGGAGTGGTTGCTCCGCCGCAACAACATGCCCAAGCGCCCTGTTCGCGGTCGGACGACCGCTCCCACGGGGAACCGGGAAGGGGAATAACGACGGTGCGGGCATGAAAAAGCCCCGGGAGCGGGCTGCCGGGGCTTTTTTGCCATCGGGGATGGCCTGTGACGGTTAGTGCCGGGTCAGGAGGCTTTGAGGACGTCGAGGACCTCTTCCATTTCCACGATCATCTGCTTGATGAGCTGGTGGTACTGGGTGGCCTGTTCGGCGTTGGCGCCGCCGGTGAGCTGCTGGCGGGCACCGCCGATGGTGAAGCCCTGATCGTAGAGCAGGCTGCGGATCTGGCGGATCATCAGCACGTCCTGGCGCTGATAGTAGCGACGGTTGCCACGGCGCTTGACCGGCTTGAGCTGGGGGAATTCCTGTTCCCAGTAGCGCAGTACGTGCGGCTTTACGTCACACAGGTCGCTGACTTCACCGATGGTGAAATAACGCTTCCCTGGAATCGCCGGCAATTCGTCGTTATGACTTGGTTCCAGCATAGGCCTCAACCCGTTGTTTTAATTTTTGTCCTGGACGGAAGGTGACAACCCGGCGGGCGGTGATGGGGATTTCCTCACCGGTTTTCGGGTTGCGTCCTGGCTGTTCGCTCTTGTCCCTGAGATCAAAGTTGCCGAAGCCGGAGAGCTTGACGGGCACGTTGTTTTCCAGCGAATGGCGGATCTCTTCGAAGAACATCTCCACCATTTCTTTCGCTTCACGTTTGTTCAGGCCAAGCTCCTCGAACAAACGCTCGGCCATGTCCGCTTTGGTCAGCGCTCCCATCAATAGCTCCCTAACCCTTCCTTAATCAGTCCCTTAAGGTGGCGTTAAACTGTTGTTTTAACTGGGATACTACGGCATCCACCAGGTCGTTTACCTCTTGATCCTTAAGAGTGCGCGAACGGTCCTGGAAGGTCAAGCCCAAAGCGAGGCTTTTGCGATTTTCGCCGATGCTATCACCTTGATATATATCAAAAATCCGCACCCCGGTGAGACGCTCGTCACAGGCATTGCGGACCGCCTCGACCAGATCGCCGGCGGGCACGCTGTCTTCCACCACAAAGGCCAGATCGCGACGCATGCGTGGCTGGTCGGACACCCCGGCAAAGTGCGGCAGCTCGCCCTGTTGCAGAGGCGCCAGGGCCAGTTCGAAGGCGTAGAGCTGGGCCGGCAGGTCCAGGTCGGCGGCCAGGCGGGGGTGGATGCGACCCAGGTAGCCGACCACCTCTCCATCACGCGTGAGGGCCGCCGTCTGGCCCGGATGCAGGGCCGGGTGCTCGCCGGGTTCGAAGCGGAAGGCCGCAGCGTCGGACAGGGTCAGCAGGGCTTCCACGTCCCCTTTCAGGTCGAAGAAGTCCACCGGGCGCTTGCCTTCCCAGTTCTGCGGCTGGGCACTGCCGTAGAGCAGACCGGCGATCATGGGGGTCTGCTCGAGCCCCTGCTCGGTGGGGACGAAGCGCAGCCCGGTTTCGAACAGACGCAGGCGGTCCGCCTGGCGGTTCAGGTTGTGACGGGCGGTACTGAACAAGCCGGCCAGCAAGGTGGTGCGCATGACGCCCAGGTCCGTGGAGATGGGGTTGAGCAGCGGCAGCGGCTCCACCCGTGGCTCCACCTGTTTGAGCAGGCCCGGCTCCACGAAGGTATAAGTAATCGCTTCCAGGTAACCGCGATCAATCCGGGCGTCGCCCAGGCGGCGCTGGCTGACGGTCTGCTCGGCCACCGGCTCACCGGAGGGGGAACCGGCGGGCACGCGGCTGGGCAGCTTTTCGTAGCCGTAGATGCGCGCCAGTTCCTCGATCAGGTCGGCTTCGATGGCCATGTCGAAGCGCCAGCTGGGAGCCAGCACCATCCACTCCTTGCCACTCTCTTGGGTGGACACTTCCATGCCCAGGCGGCTGAGGATGTCTTCCACCTGCTCGGCGGGCAGGCCCATGCCCAGCAGCCCTTCGATGCGGTCGGCACGCAGGGTGATTTCCGCCTGACGCGGCAGCTTGCTCTCGTCTACCGCTTCGCTGACCGGGCCCGGCTGGCCGCCGGCGATGTCCAGGATCAGGGCGGTGGCGCGTTCGATGGCCTCGTTCTGCAGTTGCGGATCCACGCCCCGCTCATAGCGGTGGGAGGAATCCGTGTGCAGGCCGTAGGAGCGGGCCTTGCCGGCGATGGCCAGGGGCGCGAAGAAGGCGCATTCCAGGAAGATGTCCTGGGTGTCGCTGGTGACGGAGGACGGTTTACCACCCATAACACCGGCCAGAGCCAGGGCCTCGCTGTCGTCGGCGATCACCAGGGTGTCGTCGCGCAGGGTCAGTTCCTGGTCGTCGAGGGTGAGCAGCTTCTCTTCGGCTTTCGCCTTGCGCACGGTGATGCCGCCATTGAGCTTGGCGAGATCGAAGGCATGCAGGGGCTGACCCAGCTCCAGCAGCACGTAGTTGGTCACGTCGACGATGGGGTCGATGGTGCGCAGGCCGGCGCGGCGCAGACGCTCGATCAGCCACAGGGGGCTGGCGGCGTTGACGTTGACGCCCTTGATGACACGGCCCAGGTAGCGGGGGCAGCCTTCGCTGTCCGCCAGGGTCACGGTGAGGGTGTCATCGATGGCCGGGGCCACCTTGTCGATGTTCATGTTGGCCAGCGGGCTCTGGTTCATCACCCCCACTTCCCGGGCGATGCCGCGCAGGCTCAGGCAGTCGGCGCGGTTGGGGGTCAGGTCCACTTCGATGACCGCATCGTTAAGCTGCAGGTAGTCGCGGAAGTCGGTGCCCACCGGGGCGTCTTCCGGCAGTTCCATCAGGCCATCGATGAGATCTTCCAGGCCCAGCTCGGAGGCGCCGCAGAGCATGCCGTTGGATTCCTGGCCGCGCAGCTTGGCTTTCTTGATCTTGAAATCACCGGGCAATACCGCGCCCACCTGGGCAAACGGGATTTTCAGGCCGGTGCGCACGTTGGAGGCGCCGCAGACCACCTGCACGGTGTCGGTGCCATTGGTGACCTGGCAGACGCTGAGCTTGTCCGCATCCGGGTGTGGTTCGCAGCTTTCCACCTGCCCCACGACCACGCCGTTAAAGGGCGGTGCGGCCGGTTCCACGGCATCCACTTCCAGACCGGCCATGGTCAGTTGCTGGACCAGGGTGTCGGTATCGATGGCGGGGTTGACCCACTCCCGCAACCAGGCTTCGTTAAAACGCATTGTCGAATCCTTACAAGAAACTGGTTACCACAGAGTTCACTGAGGAAAAGCGCTTATCTCTGTGTGCTCTGTGACCTCTGTGGTGAAAATTGTTTAACCGAACTGGGACAGGAAGCGGGTGTCGTTTTCGAAGAACAACCGCAGGTCGTTGACGCCATAACGCAGCATGGTGAGACGCTCCACGCCCATGCCGAAAGCAAACCCGCTGTATTCGCTGGCGTCCACGCCGCCGTGCTCCAACACCGTCGGGTGCACCATGCCGCAACCCATGACTTCCAGCCAGCCGGTGTGAGAACACACCCGGCAGCCTTCGCCACCGCAACTCACGCAGCCCACGTCCACTTCAGCGCTGGGCTCGGTGAACGGGAAATAGCTGGGACGGAAACGCACCGGCAGGTCTTCCACTTCAAACACGAACTTGAGAAATTCCGCCACGGTGCCGCGCAGGTCGGCAAAGGTAACGCCCTTGTCCACCAGCAGGCCTTCCACCTGGTGGAACATGGGGGTGTGGGTCAGGTCGGAGTCGCAACGATATACCCGGCCCGGGGCGATGATGCGGAACGGCGGCTTGCCCTGCTCCATCACCCGTACCTGCACCGGCGAGGTGTGGGTACGCAGCAGGCGGCCGTCACCGAAGTAGAAGGTGTCGTGCATGGCCCGCGCCGGGTGGTGGGACGGAATATTGAGGGCTTCGAAGTTGTGGAAGTCGTCTTCCACTTCCGGGCCTTCGGAAATATCAAACCCCAGACGCAGGAAAAAATCCTCAATGCGGCGACGCATGCGGGTAACCGGGTGCAGGTTGCCGGGCAGTTCGCCCCGGCCCGGCAGGGTCACGTCCACGGTTTCACTGGCCAGCTGCTCGGCCAGGGCCGCTTCTTCCATGGCATGCTTGCGGGTGGCGATGGCATCCTGGACTTTCTGTTTGCCTTCGTTGATCACCGCACCGGCCTTGGGGCGCTCTTCCGCGCTCAGCTTGCCAAGGCCCTTCATCAGGGCGCTGATCTCCCCCTTCTTGCCCAGGTACTTCACCCGAACATCGTCCAGGGCCCGGATGTCGCCAGCCTGCTCGACCTCTGCCAGGGCAGCGTCGACCAGAGCGTTGAGATTTTCCATTGAAGACTCCGCAGTCTTTAAATCAGGAGCAAGCTACAAGCTTCAAGTTGCAAGGCGCGCCCCTGGATTGTGCCACTCGGGAACCATGTCGACGCGAATCTGATCCGGGTGCGCGGCGATAGCGCTGACCGAAAGGCATTGGCCCTTCCGCGTTGTAACTTGAAACTTGTAACTTGCAACTCGTCTTTTTCAAACAAAAACGGGGGAAGAGCGCGAGCTCTTCCCCCGTTGAGTATGCTGCTCTGTCAGAGACAGAACAGTGAATCAGGCGGTGAGACTCGCTTTGGCTTTCTCGGCCAAAGCGCTAAAGGTTGCCTGATCGCGGACAGCGATGTCCGCCAGTACTTTACGGTCGATATCGATGGACGCTTTTTTCAGGCCA
>JAZAJX010000006.1:0-17835 GCA_036230225.1 Pseudomonadota bacterium
GATATAGAACGGCGAGATCATCAGGAAGGTGACGGTGGAGACCAGCAGAAAGACCGGAACCAGTCGGCGAATTCGACGGGCATAGAAATCCCGGAAGCGGAAGGTCCCCTTTTCGAAGGCCCGTTCCAGCAGCTGGGTAATGACGAAACCGGAAATCACGAAGAAGACGTCCACGCCGATAAAGCCACCGGTGATTGCGGGGACATCGAAGTGGTAAAGGATAACCAGGATGACGGCCAGGGCACGCAGGCCCTCAATATCGGCACGGTAGCTGGGTTTGGCCGTCACGGTCTTCTCCGGGTCACAAGTGAGACAAACCGGGAAGAATAAAGGCCCGGGGCAGGGTAAACAAGTTAGCGCAAGCAGCCTGATTGTTGACGGGATTGTCCCTCGACAGTGGTCGGGGCAATCGGAAATCATGGGCAGAATCGGATTCACTGTTTTATCGGGAGAATATTGTGTCCAGGTCCCTGCCATTTTCTCTGCTGGAACTGGCCTCCGTCCGTGAGGGGGACAGTATCGGGCAAACACTGGAGAACAGTGTTGCCTATGCCCGCCATGCCGAAGCGCTTGGCTTTCGCCGGTTCTGGCTGGCCGAGCACCACAACATGGAAGGCATCAGCAGTGCGGCCACCTCGGTACTGATCGGGCATATTGCCAATGCCACCGGGCGCATCCGGGTCGGTTCCGGGGGCGTGATGCTGCCCAATCATCCGCCCCTGGTGATTGCCGAACAGTTCGGCACCCTGGAAATTCTGCACCCCGGGCGGATTGATCTGGGGCTGGGCCGGGCGCCGGGCACAGACCCGATGACCAGTCGGGCTCTCCGGCGGGAGGGGCTCGGTGCGGCGCAGTTTCCGGAAGAGGTGGCGGAGCTTCAGCGTTTGCTGGGGCCGCTGGACCGGTCCCGATCGGTCAATGCCATCCCCGGCGCTGGCACCGAGGTCCCGATCTGGTTGCTGGGTTCCAGTCTGTTCAGCGCACAGTTGGCAGCACAACGCGGACTGCCGTATGCCTTTGCCGGTCATTTCGCGCCACGCCTTTACCGGGAAGCGTTGCATCTTTACCGGGAACAGTTTCAGCCGTCAGCGCAGCTGGCGCGTCCCCATGCCATGCTGGCGGTACCGGCGGTGGCAGCAGATAGCGATGAGGAAGCCCGTTTTCTGACCACTACCAGTTATCGGAGAATCCTGTCCCTGTTTCGGGGGCAGCCTCTGTGGATGCGGCCCCCTGTGACCCGCATGGACGGGCTCTGGAATGCGGAGGAGGAAGCAGGAGTGAGGGGGTTCCTGGCGCTTCAGTTGCTTGGAACGGCGACCACCATCGAGGCTCAGCAATCGACTCTGCTGGAGAGCGTGGAGATTGATGAGTTGATGGTGACGGTGGATCTTTACGATCCGCAGAAGCGCCGCCATGCGCTGGATATTCTGGCGTCGCTCCCGCAGTTTCAGGCAACGTAAGGCTCAATTGGTATCAGCGTGTACGGTGGCGCAGCATCAGCATCAGGCCTGCGAGCAGGGTCAGGATGGCAGGCGCACCACCACCGCCGCCGCCTCCGCGACTTCCCCCGCTAGGCGCCGTCGCGGAGTACTGCAGTGTGACCGCTGCGGTATTGTCATTGTCGTCAGGGAAGTCACCATTACCGGCAATGCCGCTGAAAGAGATGGCACGGCTTTCGCCGGTCTCTGAGAGGAATGTGAGTGTGATGCCCTGATTGCTGCCTGCGGCGATGTTTCCCGTCGGACAACTTACCGGGCTGGAAAGGATGCAGCCCAGTTCGGCGGCATTCTTCAGGGTGGTGTCGAGTGGCAGAGAAAAGCGAATTTCACCGTTAGTGGCAGCGTTGATGGTGGAGCGGTTGTGCAGAGTCACCGCCACCGTGGCTTCATTTGCCGTGCTCCCCTGCTGCGTTGCAGAGAGAGCCAGATCAGGCTGGTCCGAAAACACCACGAATTGGGCGATCTGGTTGTTGCGACGCCGGTAGTCATCCTCGTTGGCACTGGCGGCAAAGGTCACGGTAACCCGCTGATCACTCCCTCCGTTGCCATTGAGAGTGAAGTCCTGTGTCACAGCACCGCCGGCCGCCAGGGACGCTGCCGGCCGACAACGGTTTCCGAACAACAGGTTACTGCAGCCTGACCAGGCGCCGCTGGCGGTGGTGTTGCCGTCCAGGGAAAACGTCAGTGCCGGGGCGTTAACCGTATTCTGGTGGCTGTTATTGCGGACCCGGGTTGTCAGTGTCTGACGGCCACCGGGGGGTTGGTAGTAGTAACGGGGGGGCGTGCCCGGCCAGGCGAGCAACAGATCCACCAGCGGCAGGTTGGCATCGTTACTGAGAAATTCCAGTTCCTGGGTTTCGGCAGACAAGTGTGTGTAGCCGGAGGGGGCGCCGGTGGCACAGTTGCGCAAGCCAAAGCTGGTCAGCCCCACCAGCCAGGGTTCGGGATCGCGATTCTGGAACAGGGGGCCGCCACTGTCGCCGAAACAGGAATCCTGGTTATTGCCGTTGATGGGATTCAGTTCGGCGGCACAAACGGCGAAGTCCGTGATCGTCAGGCTGGAGAGCTCCCGGCAGCGCTGCTGGGGAATATAGTCCAGTTGCACTTCCTGAAGCACATTGCTGAGGGTGCCATCGCCGGTATCCCCCCACCCCAGGGCAGTGACGGATTCGTCCAGCGCTGCGCGGCTGCGGCTTTCCAGTTCCGCAAAGCCTTCCTCGCTGATGATGCTGGGCCAGCGGGAATTGCTGCGGGTATCAATACGCAGCAGGGCCAGGTCCCGGTTCAGATTCTCGTACTGACGGTGAATTAATATCTCCCTGACCGGAATCCCGTTCTGCGGCACGTTGTTGCGGTCAGTGTCGCCGATAAAGACGAAGGTGCGACTGGTCTCAGCAGGGGAACCGTCCAGATATTCCATGCAATGGGCCGCCGTCATCACCCATTCCGGGCTCAGATGACTGGCACCACACAGCAGGTAACCGTTAACGCTGGGATCATCCACCGCTATCTGGGCCATCCAGGGCCAGCGGTCAGCGGGCGCTGGCTCCCCGCCGACAATACGCGCCGTGGCGGTATCCGCCAGTGCGGGCGGGGCTAAGAACGTGGCCATGGTGGCCATCAGGGCGAGACGGCGAAACATAAACACTGCCTGATGCGATTTTCATTGATCTTAGCGATTTTCGCGACAAGGCAGTGTGAGGTTATGTATCCGTCTGTCAGTGGATTGGCGGTGCGTGTGCCAGCCAGTGATTGTCCTCGTCCCGGGTGCGGGCCATGGAGCTTTGCAGGTGAGCCAGTGCCTGTTCCAGCGCGGCATCACCATCGCTTAGCGTCATCACCGCAGCGCGCAGGCCGGGGTGACGGTCGCGCAGGTCATTGAGCAACTGCTCGGCAGCGGCAGTGGCGGTGCAGGGGAGCAGCAACGCCAGATGGGTTTCATCATAGCGGGCGGCCACATCGCTGCGGCGGATTCGGTGGGCGACCCGGTTGGCCAGCTGGGGCAACTCATCGTGATACACCAGGGCCAGTGTCAGTGGCGAGGAAATCCGGTCATGCAACGGCACCAGCCAGCCGGCGGTGCTCACCAGGGCTTCGCGGCTGATGAAGTCAGTATCCGGGTCCCGCCAGGTGGCCTCCAGGGCCGCCCGGGCCAGTGCCTGATTGCGCCAGATCATCAAACCGAAATAGAGCATGCAGGCGCTCAGTGCGATTACCAGAAAGACACTGGCGGACGCAGACGGGGTGGTGACATAGCTAAGGCGGATAGGCAGGACAAAGGCCAGCACGATTTCCGCCCCGGCCAGCATGACCAGAAATCGCTTGATACCGTGCAGCAGGCCGTTGCTCAGTACTGCCACAAACAGCAGTGCCATGGTCGGTGGCGGGTTGCCCGGGTCCAGCAGCAGCACGATGCCCAGGGTGAGCATGTCCAGGCCGGAAGCGAAAGCATCGCTGTTAGCCGGGCGCCAGAACAGCAGCAGTAGCTGCAGGCCCACGTAGGCCGCGAACAGCAGCCAGGGCGTGGCCTTGGGCAGAGCAAAGAAGAAACTGTCTGCGTGATGGAAGTAGATCACGGCCAGAGCAGCAAACAGGGCTCGGGCCAGATACTGCATGATCACCACACCCTGATCCGAGGTGATACGGCTGGAAGTACTCATTATTCATCGATCCCCGGTAACTGAGCTGCCTATGTTGCGTCAGGGTTTGCCCGGAATAAAGATCCCGGTTGATCTAATCTTGTTAAAAATGCGTTTTTTTGCGGTGGCCATTGCCGATCGGGTCAGGCATAAATGAAGGGAATTCGAGCTTGCACCAGAAGGAGTCGACGTGGATAACAGTGTCAACGCCCCGCTGAGGGATGATGTGCGTTTGCTGGGAGATTTGCTGGGTCAGTGCCTTCGCCAGCAGGCCGGGGAAGGGCTCTATCAAACCATTGAATCCATCCGCAAGGCCTCCGTGGCAACCCGCGATGATCAGGGGGCGGCGCTGGTGTCTCTGCGTGATTTGTTGTCCCCCCTGGATGACGACACGCTGCTGGAGGTGGCGAGAGCCTTCAGCCAGTTTCTCAACCTGAGCAATATTGCCGAGCAACATCATCGCGAGCGCTTGCACCGTCAGCATCAGCGTTACCCGGGGGACCCGGGCGGCGACCAGGGTATTCGTGATGTGCTGAAACGGTTGCAAGAGGAGCAGGTGGCCAGCCAGGTCATCGGCAACACCTTGCAGGACCTGTCCGTGGAGTTGGTATTGACGGCCCACCCCACGGAAGTGACGCGACGTACTCTTATCCGCAAGTATGACCAGATGGCGGATCTGTTGGGTGAACTGGATCGACCGGACCTTACCGATGACGAACAAGCCTTCCGCCGCGAAAAGCTTTACCGGCTGATTCTGGCAGCCTGGAGCACCGACGAAATTCGCCGTGAGCGACCGACACCGGTGGATGAGGCCAAATGGGGTTTTGCCACCATCGAGCAGTCCTTGTGGCAGGCCGTGCCGGAAATGGTTCGGCAACTGGAACGGGAGCTGGCGGAGCAGGGGCTGCCCCAGCCCTCGGCGGACTGGGCCCCGGTGCGACTGGCCTCCTGGATGGGGGGCGATCGGGATGGTAACCCCAATGTGACAGCCCCGGTGACCCGGGAAGTCTTGTTGCTGGCCCGCTGGATGGCGGCGGACCTGTATTTGCGCGATGTGGAAAACCTGCTGGCGGACCTGTCCATGGAAATCGCCAGCGAGGAATTGCTGGCCGTGACTGGCCCCAGCCACGAGCCGTATCGGGTCATCCTTCGTGAGGTCCGTCAGCGTCTGAAACTGACTCGTCGGCAGATGGAAGCGCAGGTGGAAAATCTGCCGGTACCCGAGGGCGAGGGATTCCTGCGTCGCGAACAATTGCTGGCACCACTGCAGCTGATCGACCGCTCCCTCCGTGATGTCGGGCTTGGGGACATCGCCGATGGCGATCTGAAAAACACCCTGCGGCGCCTCAATTGCTTTGGTATTACCCTGCTGCGGCTGGATATTCGCCAGGAATCCACGCGCCATCGCGATGCGTTGGATGCGGTGACCCGCTATCTGGAGCTGGGCAGCTATGCGGACTGGTCGGAAACGCAGAAGCAGTCGTTTCTGGTGGCTGAACTGCAGGCCCGTCGTCCGTTGATTGATGACAACTTCTTTTCCAGCGAGGTGTGCACCCGTGAGGTGGCCGAGGTCCTGGCCACCTGTCGAGTGATTGCCGAGCAGGGCAGCGAAGGACTGGGCGCCTATGTGATTTCCATGGCTCGGGCCCCCTCGGACGTGCTGGCAGTGATGCTGCTGCAGAAGATTGCCGGTGTCCGCGAACCCATGCGTGTGGTGCCGCTGTTCGAAACCCTGGACGACCTGGACAATGCCGAAGCCACCATGTCCGCCCTGCTGGCCGTGCCGTTCTACCAACAACGGGTGGCGGCAGGCCAGGAAGTGATGATCGGCTATTCCGATTCCGCCAAAGATGCCGGTTTTCTCGGTGCCGCCTGGGCCCAGTACCGGGCGCAGGAAAAACTCACGGCCCTGTTTGCCGAGCAGGGTATTCCATTGACCCTCTTTCACGGTCGTGGTGGGTCGATCTCCCGAGGCGGGTCGCCGACCCGCATGGCCTTGCTGTCTCAGCCGCCGGGGTCCGTGGCCGGGCGTATCCGGGTCACCGAGCAGGGCGAGGTGATTCGCTTCAAGTATGGCCGCCCGGCGGTGGCCGTCTTTAATCTGGCGCAGTATGTGGCGGCCACCCTGGAAGCCACGCTGCTTCCTCCCCGGGCGGCGAAGCCGCAATGGCGTGAGCAGATGCAGACGCTTACCGATGTGTCTGTTGCCGGATATCGCAGTGTGGTCCAGGAAGAGCCGGAGCTGGTGCGTTATCTGCGTACGGTGACCCCCGAAACCGAGCTGTCTCGACTGGCCCTTGGCAGCCGTCCAGCGCGTCGCAAACAGGATGCGGGCATCAGCAGCCTGCGGGCCATTCCCTGGGTGTTTGCCTGGACCCAGATTCGCCTGATGCTGCCTGCCTGGTTGGGTACCGGCGCGGCGCTGGAAGCCGCCCAGGCGGATCCGGCACAAAGTGGCATCGTCAAGGAAATGGCCACCGAATGGCCGTTCTTCCAGGGCGTGGTGGATATGCTGGAAATGGTACTGGCCAAAGCAGATCTGCGGGTGGCCGCCTGGTACGAGGAGCGCCTGGCGGAAGGCGATCCGAATCTGGCTCGATTGGGCGAGGTGTTACGTGAACGGCTTACCGGCACCGTGGATGCCCTGTCCGGTCTCACAGGTCGCGCTGATCTGCTGGACAATAATCCGGTGATGCGTTGGTCCATCCGGGTGCGCGACCCTTACACCGATCCGCTCCACCTGCTACAGGCGGAGCTCATGGCTCGCCTGCGTCAGCAGGATGGCGATGAGACCCTGGAAAGTGCCCTTATGGTCACCATCGCCGGTATTGCGGCGGGGCTGCGAAACACGGGGTGAAGGCAATTGACAGTGGACAGTTGATAGCTGCGCGAGATCGGCTGTCTTGATTTGAAACGCAAGAGGCGGCGCCGATTCTTTGGATGCGGCCTCTTTGCTTCATCAAGCATCACAACGCAATCGCGAGGTTTTTAGCTGTTAACTGTCCACTATCAACTGTCAACTGTCTTCGAATGCGTGCCATCACAAACCGGCCCCTTGCCACTGTGCTTGCAGCCGCAGAAAAACACGATCTTGTCTCGCGGAGCAGTGACGGGCACGGGGGTAATGCCGGTACCCTTGTGGCTGCCGTCACAGTAGGGTTGATTCGCGCTGCGACCACAGGCGCACCAGAGCACCGTTTCCCCTTTCTTTACCGGCAACGGGTAGGGAAACCGGGAAGCAATAACCGGCTTGTCCATAGGGTCTCCTTTTCAAAAATGACGGAGAACGGTGGCTACTTCCTACGCACATCGTTGCGGGATCACGCCTTCATATTCAACCCGGAGTTTTACTTCCCATCTTTGCGCGCGGCCTCATGGGTTTCAGCAACCACAGTGCCCCTCCCGCGCAGCTATTAACTATTCATTATTCACTATTAATTGCTTTTAACCTTGTCGCACAAATGTCACCCAAATGTCACTGCTGTGCCACGTCCACTGGTGAAACTGGCCGAAACTGCCAGTGGAGTACACTATGCTTGCGCAAGCCGCAGGAAAGATCAAAGCACTGAGTCCCCAGCTGAAGGCCTTTAGCCCCCAGTTGAAAGGGGCCCTGGCGAAACCGTTCACGGCTACCGCCGATATCCTTCGCTTTCCCCGTGACATGGCGGCGGACCCGGAAAGTGCCGGTCGATTCAGCGCTTATTTCACCCGCTCCCGGCGGGAGATCATCAAGATTCAGCGTCTGCGTTACCGCATTTTTTCCCAGGAGTACGGTGCCAGCTTCCATGCTCCCTTTGGTCTGGATCGCGACCGTTTTGATCGCCACTGTTTGCATCTGGTGGTGAGGGACAATCGCAATGGCGAGATTGTCGGGTACACCCGGGTGTTGCCGGGTGAGCGACTGCATCGTACCGGTGGCTTCTATTCCAGCGGTGAATTCGATCTGTCTTCCCTGCAGCAACTGCAAGGCCGAGTGGCCGAGATCGGGCGTACCTGTATTCATCCGGCCCACCGCAATGGGGCGGTGATCACGGTGTTGTGGGCGCGATTGGCCCAGTACATGCTCGAGAACGATGTCCGCTATCTCCTTGGCTGTGCCAGCATCGCCCTGAGTGAGAGCTATAACGTGGCCGCCATTCAGGAACGTATCCGCCAGCGGCATCTCAGTGACGTGTCCCTGCGCGTGCAGCCTCACCTGCGTCTGGAACGCCTGCCCGGCAATGCGGATGAGGAAGGAGTGAAGATGCCCCCGCTGCTCAAGGCCTACCTGCGAATGGGGGCCAGGGTCTGTGGGGAGCCCTGCTGGGATCCGGATTTCAACTGCCTGGATTTCTTCGTACTGATGGCGGTGGATGATCTGCCGGCTCGCTACGTGCAGCATTTCTTGCAACCGCAGGCCGCTCAGGCCGTTTAGGCATGCCGCGGACGGGACCCTGAATCATGACGGATATGCAGGAAAACGTCAGCGTCGCGCCGCAAAACGTGGCCACAGGCTGGGTGCAGATTCGGCGTCTCTATCGGGTATGCCGAATCGTGGTTCATCTGCTATGGGGCTTTCTGCTCGCGCTGCTGCTGGGGGCCTTCTGGTCCCCCTACCGGCCCGTAGTGTTGGCTGCCAAACAGCGCTGGTGCCAGCGTTTCCTGCGTATCCTGGCCGTTGAACTCACCGTTACCGGTACCCGGGTGGAAACGCCGGTATTTCTGGTCAGCAATCATGTGTCCTGGCTGGATATTCCGTTGATTGCCAGCCAGCGGCATCTGTATTTTCTCTCCAAGGCGGAGGTGGGCAACTGGCCGCTGATTGGTATGTTGGCCCGGGCGGTAGGCACGTTGTTCATCAAGCGGGGCAGCGGTGAATCCGGTCGCAAGGCCCGAGAAATTGCCGACCGACTGGCACTGGGACACACCGTCCTGGTGTTTCCGGAAGGCACTACCACGGATGGCACCGGCCTGCGCCGTTTCTTCCCGCAGCTGTTCGATGCGCCGCTAATGGCGGATGTGCCGGTACAACCTCTGGTGGTGCGCTACCTGGACGACAATGGCGCTCCGGACGCCACCATGGCTTTCATTGGTGACGACGAATTCCATCATCACCTGTGGGCCATGCTGCTACGCCATCGAATCCGCGTGCGCCTGCATTTCTGCGAGCCGTTATCCGCACAGGGTACGGATCGGAAGGGGCTGTGTCAGGCGGCGCATGGGACAGTGGCAGAGCAGTTGACAGTTGATAGTGGACAGTTGACAGCTCGCGATTGATGTCGCCCTTGTTTTCAATGCTTCAGGCCGCGCTCAGTATTTAGGTGCGGCCTCCTGGCTTCCCAGGCTGGGGAAGGCTTGCGCGTTTTTCGCTGTCAACTATCAACGGTATTTCCCCTCCCTGTTATCTGGCGCCACACCTTTAAGCTCGGATACCATGTCTTTTTACTCAGAAGGACATTGCCCAACCATGACCCGCGCCAGCGACCTGAAAAAATCCGACGTTATTGACGTCAACGGTACCCTTTACGCCATTCGCCAGATCGAGGTGCAGTCCCCCTCGGCCCGTGGGGCGGCCACGTTGTATCGAGTGAAGGCCAGTGCGGTTGGGGGTGGTCCCAAGTTCGAGGAACGCTACAAGGGTGATGATGATGTGACCACGGTGGCGTTGCAGCGCCGTCCGGTGCAGTTTTCCTATGTGGACGGTGACGACTACATCTTCATGGATAGTGAGGATTTCTCTCAGTATCTGCTCAAGGCCGAGGACATCGCCGATGAGATGGCCTTTATCACCGAGGACACCGAAGGGGTGTTGGCCCTGCGTGTGGAGGACGCGGTCATCGGTCTGGAGCTGCCGGCTTCGGTGGTGCTGGAGGTCACCGAGACCACGCCGGCCATGAAGGCGGCCTCCGCATCGGCGCGGACCAAACCGGCCACCCTGAACACCGGGCTGGTGGTACAGGTGCCAGAGTATATTGTGGAAGGCGAAAAGGTGCGGGTAAACACTGCGGAACGCAAATTCATGTCTCGGGCCTGATTCCGGATCATGGGATGCCTGCGCGGAATATTGCTGGTGGCGACGGTGTGGCTCAGCGGCTGCCAGCTGGGCTACTACGGCCAGGCCGTGAAGGGGCACTTGTCCCTCATGGGAAAGCGCGAGCCACTGGCGGCGGTGCTGGCGGACCCGCAGACCCCTCCCGACGTGGCCGAGTCCCTGCGATTCAGCGAGCAGGTCGTCCGCTTTGCCGGTGATCACCTGGCGTTACCCGCCGACGATGTCTACCACCAGTATGTGGCGCTGGAGCAGGAGGCGGTGGTCTGGAATGTCCTGGCTGCCCCGGCCTGGTCGCTGAGCCCCAAAACCTGGTGTTACCCGCTGGTGGGTTGTGTCAGTTACCGGGGATACTTCCGACGCCCGGCGGCGGAAAAGGCCGCTGCCCGGCTTACCGAACAAGGGCTGGATACCTATGTGGGCGGGGCGATTGCCTACTCCACGCTGGGGTGGTTTGCGGATCCGTTGACCACGCCCATGCTGCAGCGCTCCGAGCCGGCGTTGGCGGAATTGCTCATCCATGAGCTTGCCCACCGACGACTCTATATCAAGAATGACACCCGTTTTAATGAGTCCCTGGCCACGCTGGTGGGCCGTGAAGGCGCGGTGGATTTCTTTGCTGCCAGTGGCACGCCGTTACCGGCGATGTTCTGGCAGCGCCGTGAGCAAGTGCGGCAGGCGTTTCTCGCCATCGTCAGCGATACCCGGGAGGCCCTGAAACAGCTGTATGAGGCGCAGACGAACGAGGCCGTGCTGGCCCGGGAAAAAGCGCGCATCCAGCAGCATGCCCGGGAGCGTTTTTTCCGCGAACAACAGGATTTGCCGGCTCTGGCAGGTTACCGGGGCTTTTTTGACGGTCCGTTGAACAACGCCCAGTTAAATGGTGTCAGTGACTACAATGATCATGTGCCGGCTTTTGCCCGCCTGCTGGAACAATGCCAGCGGGATTGGGACTGTTTCTGGCAACAAGTGGAAAACCTGGTCGAGTTGACGCCGACACAACGCAATAATGCCCTGGAGGAGTAGTGTCGTGTCCTGGATAAAATCATCAATCAGAGCCCCTCAATGTGTTCTCGGCAAGGCGCCGTTTGCAGGGAAGAGTGGGCCTCTTTTCAAGAACGGCAACACGGCCGAGGACGCATTGAGGGGCTCCCTTCGGGCGAGTCGCCAAGGGGCCATCCGCGGTGTTGCGTTTTCTCGACGTAGCCCCACTATGCCTTCAAAAACGCGCCTTGCGGCTGACCCCTTGGCGATCTCGCTGAATGATAATTTTACCCAGTACACGACACTCACATGGAACTGATCCGTACCCCGCAACCGGAGCTGGCAAAGCTGTTTGAGCATACCCTCAAACGTAACGGCTTTGCGGTGGTGCGCCGGGAGGAGGGGAGTGAGCAGATCATTGAGCTGCAGGATGCGTCGCAGTACAACCCTGCCAAGGCCTTGCTGGAAGAGCTGATCACCGACCTCAAGCATCAGCAGGGACGCCAGCCGGTGGAGCCGCTCACCGGGCGGCCCCAGCCCCTTATGTCCGGGGGCTGGTTTGCCAGTCTTGGCTGGGTCACACGCATCGTCCTGATTGCGTCCGTGCTGGTGTACCTGACGCCCTACCTGATGGGCGACGGGGTTTACCGGGCACTGCTATTCCCGGCGGCGCTGGATAGCCTGGGCAGCCAGCCCTGGCGACTGGTCACGCCCATGCTGCTGCATTTTTCCCTGTTGCACCTATTGTTCAACCTGCTCTGGTGGTCGGATCTGGGGCGTTTGATTGAGCGGTTTCAGTCCAGTGGGCAGCTGGTGTTGGTGACCCTGGTCACTGGCATTACCGCCAATCTGGCCCAGTTCCTCCATACCGGGCCCATGTTTGGTGGCCTCTCCGGCGTGGTCTATGGCCTGCTTGGCTATTTGTGGATCTACGGCAAGGTGAATCCCCGGTCCGGCTATCCGTTGCGCCGGGAAATCGTCATCTTCATGTTGGCCTGGCTGGTGATCTGTTTTGTGGGGCTGTCTGATGTGGTGGCCAATGCGGCTCACCTGGCCGGGCTGGTCAGTGGTTGTGTGCTGGGGGCCGGTTTCGGTCTGTGGCGCCGTGCCCAGGTGGGCGGGCCGGTTTGAGTTACCCGGGGCGGGCTGCTATAAAGACTGCCAAAACAAACGGTCACAATCACCAAAGGATACCGGCGGCCTATGCAGTGGCGCTTCCTACCCGGCTTTGTCCCTTCCCTGTTTGTCGCAGCAGCCATTACCCTGCAAGGCTGCTCTGTGGCCAGCATCGATGACAACCTGCCCTATGGGGTACTCAACAACAATGATCTGGCACTGGTTGCCGATGGCTTGCCCACCTATCTGCTGATGGTGGACGGGCTGATTGAGAACTGGCCAGAGAGTGAGTCCCTGCTGGCCAGTGGTGCCGATCTCTATGGCGCTTACGCGGGGCTCTTTGTGGAAGACCCGACGAGGGCCCGCAAGCTCAGTGACAAGGCGCTGGGTTATGCCTTCCGCTCCGCCTGTGCTCATGATAGCGATTACTGCGACCTGCGCGAGCTGTCCGTTCCCGAGTTTGAGACTCTGCTGGAAGAGGCAGGCAAGGGCGATGTGCCCATGCTGTTCACTCTCGGCAGTGCCTGGGCGGGCTATATCCAGCAACATACCAGCGACTGGAATGCGGTAGCGGAGCTGGGCCGGGTAGAGGCCACCATGGAGCGGGTTGTGGCGCTGGATGAGACCTACCAGTATGGCCAGGCCCATATGTATCTGGGGGTGCTGAGCAGCATCCTGCCGGCCTCTCTGGGCGGAAAACCGGAGCAGGCCAAGGCCCACTTCGAACAGGCCATGGCCCTCTCGGAAGGTAAAAACCTGCTGGCTCCGGTACTCTATGCGGAAAAGTATGCCCGTCTGGTGTTTGACCGTGAGCTGCATGATAGCCTGCTTGAGGAGGTGCTTGCTGCTGACCCTGACGTCCATGGTCTCACCCTGCAGAACACCTATGCGCAGCAGCAGGCCGAAGCCCTGCTCGCCGACGCGGATGACTATTTCTAGGAGCTGATATGTTGCGTCTTGCGACTGTTCTGGTAGCCCTGCTGCCGCTGGTGGCGTCTGCCACGACCCTGAAAATCTCCACCCTGTACCCGGATGGCACCACCATCGTTACCGGGCTGAAGGATGCCGGCAAGGAGATCGCCGAAAAAACCGAGGGCCGGGTCAAGCTGAAGGTGTACCCCGGTGGTGTCATGGGCGACGATCGGGCGGTGCAGCGCAAGATCCGCATCGGCCAGCTCCATGGTCAGGTGGCCCAGGGCGGGGCGTTTGCCTCCGCCTACAAGGACAGCCAGATCCTCAATGTGCCACTGGCCTTCAACAACTACGAGGAAGTGGATGCGGTACGGGCCGAGTTGGACCCGGTGATCCAGCAGGGCCTGGAAGAGGGCGGCTGGGTGAGCTTCGGCCTGATCGATGGCGGTTTTGCCTATGTGATGTCGGAAAAGCCGGTCCAGAGCCTGGCGGACCTGCGTGATCAGAAACTGTGGCTGCCGGCCAACGATGAAGGCTCCGCCAAGGCGGCCAAGGCCTTCGAGCTGTCGCCCATCATGCTCAACATCGGGTCCGTGCTGACCTCACTGCAAACCGGGGCGGTCAACGCCTTCGCTGCACCGCCGGTGGCAGCGCTAACATTGCAGTGGTACTCCCGGGTGAACTATTTGACGGACATGCCACTGCTCTACACCTTCGGGACTTTGGGTATCCACGAGAAGTTTTTCAAGCGCCTCAGTGAGGAAGACCAGAAAGTGGTCCGTCAGGTCCTGGAAAGCACCTTCAGCAAGCTGGATGCGGAAAGCCGCCAGGAAAACCTGAACGCCTTCCAGGCGGTGAAACAGCAGGGGCTTGAGGTCGTGAAGCCGACGCCGGAGCAACTGGCCGAGTGGCGTGACTATGCCCACCGGGCCACGGCGGAACTGGTGGAAGAGGCTGAAATCTCCCAGGACATGCTGGATCGGCTTAACGGCATTCTGGCAAAACAGCGCGAAGGTCAGTGATGACCTCCCTGCTGCGCTGGTTTCACCGTATCGAGGACGGCCTTATCGTGGCCGTCCTTTTGTTTATGATCCTGCTGGCGGTGGCCCAGATCGTATTGCGTAACTTCTTTGGTACCAGCCTTGTGTGGATCGAGCCACTGTTGCAGAACGCGGTGCTGTGGATCGGCCTGCTCGGCGCCATGATCGCCTCGCGTAATGACGAGCATATTCGCATCGATGTGGCCTCGACCCTGCTGCCCGAAAAATACCATCCTTTTCTCACCACGGTGGTGGACTTGTTTACCGCCTTCATCTGTGTGCTGGTGGCCTGGTACAGCGTGGGTTTTGTGATCGAAGAATACGAATACGCGAGTCCGGCTTTTGCCAATGTGCCCAGCTGGTTGCTGCAGAGCATCATTCCGGTGGGCTTCTCGGTCATGGCGGCGCGCTATGTCTTGCTGTTTGTCATGGGCCTGCTGGGTAAACGGCCGAAGATGCAGGAGCCGGTGGCATGATTACTGTCGCAATCCTCCTGCTGGTCCTGCTGGCGCTGATGGGCGCGCCCTTGTTTGCCATTATTCTCGGCGCGGCAGCACTGGGTTTTTATACCCTGGGTATTGAGATGTCGGTACTGCATATCGACATCTATCAGCTCAGCAACTCGGTGGTGCTGATGGCGTTGCCGCTGTTCACCTTTGCCGGTTTCCTGCTGAGTGAATCGAAAACCGCGGACCGGATGCTGCGGCTCAGCCAGGCGGCTTTCGGCTGGATGCCCGGGGGGATGGCGTTTGTCTCGCTGATTGCCTGCGCCTTCTTTACCGCTCTGACAGGGGGCTCCGGGGTCACCATCGTGGCACTGGGTGCCTTGTTGCTACCGGCTCTGATGAAGGGGAACTACCCGGAGAAATTCAGCCTGGGGTTGGTCACCTCGTCAGGCAGTCTGGGGCTGTTGCTGGTGCCCTCCGTGCCCCTGTTGATCTACGGGATCATCGCCCAGCAGATGTCTCAGCAGCTGGATATGCCCTCGGTAGAAATTGTGGACCTCTACCTGGCCGGTCTGGTGCCTGCGCTGCTCATGATCGTGTTGCTGTATGGCTATTGCGTATGGGCGACGCGGGGCACGGCAGTGCCGCGTCAGCGCTTCGATTTTCGGGAACTGGTGGATGCGCTCTGGGAAGCGCGCTGGGAATTGCCGCTGCCACTGGTGGTGCTGGGCGGGATCTTTTCCGGTTTCCTGGTCATCAGTGAAGCGGCAGCAGTCACCGCCCTGTATGTGCTGGTGGCGGAAGTATTTCTGTACCGGGAAATCTCCCTGCGCAAGCTGCCTGGCATCATGCGTGAATCCATGATCATGGTAGGCGGCATCCTGCTGATCCTGGGTGTGGCCCTGGCCTTCACCGATTATCTGGTCTACGCCGGGGTGCCGGAGAAATTGTTCACCCTGATCCAGACCCATGTGGAGAGCAAGATCACTTTCCTGATCCTGCTCAACATCCTGCTGCTGTTGCTGGGGGCGCTGCTGGATATCTTTGCGGCGCTGGTCATCATGGTGCCGCTGATTCTGCCGGTGGCCCTGCGTTACGGTATCGACCCGGTACATCTGGGCATTATTTTCGTGGCCAACATGCAGATCGGTTACATCACCCCGCCGGTGGGCATGAACCTGTTCATCGCCAGCTACCGGTTCAAGAAGAAGGTGACGGAACTGTTTGCTGCCACGATCCCGTTCATGCTGGTGCTGATCATCGCCTTGCTGATGATTACCTATATCCCGCAGCTCAGCCTCTGGCTGGTGCGCTAAAAGGCAGTGAATAGTTAATAGCTGAGCGATCAGCTGCGTTGAGAGTCGGATAGGCAAGAGGCCGCGTCCATTGTTTGGGTGCGGCCTTTTGCGTTTCTTTTAGTCTAAGAAGAGCAGTATGTAGGGGTAGCCAGCGTGGGAGTCTCCGTGAAGGGATCAGGTATCACTTGCGTAGCGTTTTTACCTGAATGCTTTTGCCTTGCCCTTTCTGTATCTGGAACCACTTGGGGTAGGCGCGGATCATGTCGCTGAGTTTCTTGTGGCCAAACAGGCGGGTGTCGAAATCGGGTTTGCGCTTGCTCAGATGCTGGCCCACGGTGCCCAGGTTGGCCCAGTCGTCCTCGTCGGAAATATCGTCAATCACATTCGCAATCAGCTGCAGCGGTGGCGGTTCCTTGCTGACCGGTTCGCTGGGGGCGGGCTCGTCGGCTTTGCTGGCGTCGTCCTGCGGCGGGTGGTCCGAGCGTAACACCTCTGTGTAGATGAACTTGTCACAGGCGGCCACAAAGGGGCCGGGGGTCTTGCGTTCCCCGAAGCCGTAAACGGTCTGTCCTTCCTCGCGCAGCCTGGCCGCCAGTCGGGTGAAGTCGCTGTCGCTGGATACCAGACAGAAACCGGACAGTTGTTTCGTGTACAGCAGATCCATGGCATCGATGATCATGCTGCAGTCCGTGGCATTCTTGCCCTGGGTATAAGCGAACTGCTGGATGGGTTGCACGGAATGCTTCAACAGGACGTTTTTCCAGCCGCCCAGGTTGGGTTTGGTCCAGTCTCCGTAGATGCGCTTGACGCTGGCTGTGCCGAATTTGGCAATTTCCTCAAACAGACCGTCGACGATTTTCGGGGGCGTATTGTCCGCATCGATAAGGACTGCCAGCGAGGTGCGACTGATAGCTGAGGAATCCGTGTCACTATTGTTGCCTGCCATGATCCATTCCTTTTGCGACCGATACCGTCAACATAACGGATTCGTTGGCAGTGTTAACAGTGAATCGTTACACGGGATAGTGTCGCCCCGAGTCCGAACGGAAGAGGCTGCGCCCAGGTAGTGGGTGCGGCCGCTTCCCTTTAAGAACAAAAAGGCTCGTACATGTGGCGGTTAACCGCTTTTGCCGATGGCATCGCCGGTGATCAGAATCGCTTTCCTCATTGGCGAGCCCTCAGTCCCGGGACGTTGCCGGTGGGGTATCGGGGCCCAGCTGGAATGGGCGAATAATGACGCTTGCTGAATGCTGTCGGTGATAGGCCTCCCGGGCTTTCCAGGCCTTGCCATAGCGGTAGAAGGGGATGGTTGGATAAAGGTGATGGATCAGGTGATAGTTCTGATACATCAGCACCGGTGTCAGCAGCCATTCCTTGCCCATGCGCATCAGGGCGGTGGTGTTCGGGTTCACATCCTGACGCCCGGTGTGCGGATAGTGTGGCAGCACCATAAAGACCAGGCACATCAGGAAAAAAGACATATAGGACGGAATCAACCACAGCATCAGGGCCAGGAAAGGCTGCCAGAGAAACAGCGCAGTGAGAGCCACCCCGGCGATGGCGAGTTCGCGCCAGACTTCGGCGGGCTTCACATTGGGAAGCACCTCCGGTTTACGCAGATAATTGATCAGATAGATGAAAGGCCAGAAGCCCCACAAGGGCATGGTCCACAGGCTGCTGGCCATCCAGTGATCCGGATCCTTTTGTGGATCATTGGCAAAACGGTGGTGGCGCATGTGCATCAGCCGGAACAGGGTGCCTTTGCCGAACGGCACTGTCACAAAGGTGGCGATGGAAAGGATAAGGTCGTTGTGCCGGGGGTTCTGCGCCGCACAGCGGTGAATCGCCTCGTGGGCGGGGGTGAACATGGCAT
>JAZAJX010000007.1:0-11501 GCA_036230225.1 Pseudomonadota bacterium
GAAGCCTTCAGCGGATAATGATTGGCGCTGTCGCCCCAGCCGTTCCAGCGTCGCATGCAGATTACTCCTTGGTTTCGGGTCCCGCCGAATTCGCTCAACACAAGCCACGCCATTCGACAGTAAAAGCCACTCTCATGGTATCCCCGCTACCGACGCATTTCACTGGCGGTGCAGGACAGCCGATGGACAATTTCGGACACGCGGGTGCCGAGCCTGACGACAGGGATTTGCTGTAGCGCAGTGATTTCGACCTATGGCGCAGGCAAGCCTTTTTTTCGTACAAATTCGTAAACTCGTGACAGCGCCACTTTACCGACCCGCGCGCTGAGTCTATGGTCTATGCAGGCTTAGTTCTTATAAAACATACAAGGAGTTTCCATGAAACGTTTTGTCGGTTGTCTGGCTCTTGCAGGTGCGGTTTCCTTGCAGGCGGGTTGCAGCACTATCAACCCCTATACCGGTGAGAAACAAACGTCCAAGGCCGGCATCGGCGCTGGCATTGGCGCGGTAACCGGCGCTTTGATCGGTATCGCCACGTCCGACAGCGCCAAAGAGCGTAAAGAACGCGCTCTGAAAGGCGCAGGTATTGGCGCCGTCGCTGGTGGTGGTGTTGGCTACTACATGGACGTTCAGGAAGCCAAGCTTCGCCAGAAGCTCGAAGGCGCGGGCGTCTCTGTGACTCGTGATGGCGACAACATCATCCTCAATATGCCGGGGAACCTGACCTTCGATACCGACAGCAGCACAGTCAAATCCTCTTTCCGGCCGGTACTGGATGCGGTTTCCGAGGTGCTGAAGGAATACAAGTCCACCATGATCCAGGTAGCCGGTCACACCGACAGCACCGGTGGCGACAAGTACAACCTGATGCTGTCACAGCAGCGTGCACAGTCCGTTGCCAACGTGCTGGCAGGTTATGGTGTGCAGCAGGTTCGCATGGATATCGTGGGCTTCGGCGAAACCCAACCCATCGCCAGCAACAGCACTGCCAGCGGCCGCGAACAGAACCGTCGCGTTGAGCTGACTCTGCTGCCTTACACCGAGTAAGGTAAGCGCCGGGTGGGTGCAATCGCATCCACCCACCTCCACCTCTTTTCAATGACTGCGCAACAATCAGAATGCATCACCAACGTCTTCCGGCGATGATGACCCTGTGTCACCGCAATCACGCCCGGGAGCCCATGTGAAGCCAGCCACGACCACACTCACCGACCGCCACTGGAATGCTATCTGTCAGCGAGACAGCAACGCCGACAGCCGTTTTCTTTATGGCGTGATCAGCACGGGAATTTTCTGCCGCCCCAGTTGCCCCTCACGACGGCCAAGGCAGGAAAATGTGCGTATCTTCAACGACGCCAAGGCAGCCATGGAGGCGGGTTTTCGCCCCTGCCAACGTTGTCGGCCTGTCTCTGCGTTCAGCTCTGCTGTCACGGAAACCGTCATTGAGCTTTGTCGATATATTGAGCAGAGCCCTTCCATTCCCAACCTGGCAACGCTTTCCCATCACTGCGGCTGGTCCCGACATCACCTTCAACGCCAGTTCAAATCAGTCACTGGCCTCTCCCCTCGCGACTATGGGTTGGCGGTGCGCCGTCGCAGGCTCGAAGTGCAGCTTCACCCGACTGCCAGGGTGACGGATGCCATGTATGCTGCCGGGGTGACATCCAGCAGCCAGCGCTACTCTCGGGGAAAAAGCATTCTGGGTATGCCGCCAGGGCAATTTCGCTCCGCGGGACGTGGCAGCACGATTCGCGTCGCGCTGGCGCAATGCAGCCTGGGCAGCCTACTGGTTGCAGAAAGTGATCAGGGGATCTGCGCCATTTCTCTTGGTGACGATCCAGAGGGGTTACTGGCCGAGTTCCAGAGCCGCTTCAGCGGCGCGGATGTGGAGGGGCCTGACTCCAACCTGAACGACAGAGTGTCCCAGGTCGTTACCTTGATCGAGCAACCGCATCAGTGTCATGCCCTCCCCCTTGATATCCGTGGTACCGCCTTCCAGCAGAGAGTCTGGAAGGCCTTGCAAGCGGTGCCGCCCGGTTCCACCCTGAGCTATCAGGCACTGGCAGACGCGATCGGTCAGCCGGGTGCCGCCCGGGCTGTCGCCTCTGCCTGCGCAGCCAATAGGCTAGCGGTTGCCGTTCCCTGTCACCGTATTGTTCGCCGCGACGGGGGACTGTCAGGCTACCGCTGGGGAGTGGATCGCAAACGGGAATTACTGGAGCGAGAGGCAAAATCGTGTGCCGACACAGAGCAACAGTAACACTGGCGCTACCCGACAATTATGACCGCCAGGCCTTTCTGGATTTCCACCGACGTGATCCGCAGGCGGTGGCAGAGCAAGTGGACACTCGGTCCTGCCGGAAAGCCTTCATCCTGCGACATCACCCAGCGCTGCTGACTGTCGATTTTGCTCCTTCCGGGACGGTGAACCTGACCCTGGAATGCGACAGCGTGGATGTGAGTGAAGAGCTACCACTGAGAAGTCTGGCGGAACACTGGCTCGGACTCAGCCAGCCCTGCGCTGAGTTTGAGCAACGTGCGTCCAATCACCCACAGGCAGGCCCATTGATCCGGGCTCAGGCCGGGTTGCGCGTGCCCCAGTCCGCGACGCCATTCGAGGCGCTCAGTTGGGCAATCATTGGTCAGCAGATCAGTGTTGCGGCGGCAGTCTCAATCCGCCGGCGTTTTATCCTGAAGGCCGACCACCAACATACCTGCGGTTTGTACTGTTATCCCGACCCAGAGGCAGTACAGACCCTGGATATGGCAGCGCTGCGAGACTGCGGGCTGTCTCGCAGCAAGGCTGAGTGTCTGTTGACCGTGGCCAGGGCTTGCAGGCAACAGGCGCTGTTGCCGGAGCCCGGTCTGTCAGAACCTCAGCTAGCTGCATTGAGGGCCAGACTGCTGGCAATTCGCGGCCTGGGCCCCTGGAGCGTCCACTACGCGTTGCTGCGCGGTTATGCCTACATGGACGGCAGCTTGCACGGGGATGTGGCCGTTCGCCGGGGCATTCAGCGGTTGCAGCAAATGCCAGCACCGCCAACAGCGCGCGAAGCCGACGTCTGGCTATCAGAATTTCGCCCCTGGCGAAGCCTGATGGCCGCACACCTGTGGCAATCCGTGTCAGTCAATGCCTGAACGCCGATCGGGACAGTCGCCAGGCCAGCCAGGCAAGCGGGACCATCAATGACAGCACCAGCAAGTATGGCCAGCGATGGTCCAGCGTATATAGCCCTGTTCCCACCAGAGGACCAAGAATAAAACCCAATGCGGGACAGGCACTGGCCAGACCGGCGACTCTGCCCTGCTCTTCCGCGTTCACTCGCAGACTGGCTAGAGACATGATCGCGGGCATACCAAACCCCAATCCCAGCCCCACCAGAAGAACGGCCACGCTCATGACGATCTGCTGATCGGCTAACCACAGGATGAGCGCCCCTGTCCCCAGGGCGGGTACAGCGAGTGCGATCAGCAAAGTGGCCGGTGCCCGCATCCACTGCACCACCATGATCTGTCCCAGTAGCGAAGTTACTGCGGCAGCCATCATGGTCAGACCCAAAGCGCGTGCTGACGCCGCAGGAGACAAGCCGAAGTGGTCCTGAAACAAAAAATCCAGGGTTTGCTGTATCAGCGCAAAACTCATGAACAACATCACCCCGGTGAGAAGCAGGTCCCGCAACCGCGGATCCGCATAGGCGCCCAGACCATGGCGCAGCACCTGCCACAGAGACAACGTCCGGACAGTGGGGGCATGCGGTGAAGCGGGGAGCCACAGCGCTGCTGCCACCGCCATCAACCCGGTCAGCACTGCAACGCCGTAGAGAGGAAAGATCAGAGCGATGGCGGCCAGAATGCCACCGGACACCGGACCGATCACCGTGCCCAGGTTATTGGCCGCACCGATTCTGCCCATCCCCTGAGTGCGCTGCTCAGGCGTAGTAATGTCGGCGGTATAAGCGGCTGCAGCCGCGGGTGTGGCTGCCATGATTGCCGCCTGCAGCATACGACTGAATACCAGCCCCGCCACCAGCATCCCGCCTACCATGTAACCCTTCAGGCCGGCATCGAAGATCATCGCGAATAGCAAGGTTCCTGCTGAATAACCACTGAGGCCGATCACCAGTACCCGCTTGCGCCCCAGGGATTCGCTCAGCGTGCCCCATACCGGA
Source organism: Pseudomonadota bacterium (assembly GCA_036230225.1). GTDB lineage: Bacteria > Pseudomonadota > Gammaproteobacteria > Pseudomonadales > Alcanivoracaceae > Alcanivorax. Next base: position 4,170 of record JAZAJX010000007.1, read on the forward strand.
CTGGCCAGAGCAAAGACCAGCGACGAGCAACTGATGATCAGCCCGACCTGCATCTCTGCCAGCCCGCTAGCCCGTCCCAGGGATGGCAGAAGCGTAAAAACCAGTGTCTGGCCGAGGGCGGTCACCGCCACGGCACTCAACAGGATTGTATGGCTGAGCAAGGAAGCGTTAGGCTTTATCGCTGCCGACGAGGACGAATTCAATGCACTCTCCCCCCGCTGCGACACTGGCTGATTGGCTGGCCGCACAACCTTTTACCCTGGCCATGTCCTCTGGATTTTTTGGTTTTTTCGCGCATTTTGGTGTTGTCAAAGCCCTTCATGAACATGGTTTGCGGCCTGCACGCTACTGCGGTTCCAGTGCCGGGGCCCTGGTGGCGGCCTGCGCAGCAGGCGGTGTCGGCCAGGAGAAAATGGAAGCCACCCTGATGGGGCTGACCCGCGAGCATTTCTGGGATCCTGCGCCCGGTTGGGGCTTGCTGGCTGGCAACGGCTTCCGTCAATTGCTGAGTGAGCTGCTCCCCGTTAAGGACCTGGCACTCTGCAAGACGCCCGTCGCGGTATCCGCCTGGCACGGGGCCAGTTGCCGCACACGAATCCTGAACCAGGGCGACCCGATTGAGGCGGTGTATGCGTCTTGTGCCGTCCCCCTGCTCTTTCAACCTGCTGTCATCGGCGGCCATTACTTCTGGGATGGTGGCATTGCAGATCGGCACGGCCTAGCCAGCACATGGCCCGGAGAGCGAATACTCTATCACCATCTGCAGTCGCGATCTCCGTGGCGCCGGGCCAATAGTTCTGCCCTGCAACCCCCGATGCGCAACAACTTATTGACGCTTGTCATTAAGGATCTGCCACGTAGCGGCCCCGGAAAGCTGGCAGAGGGGAGGCTCGCACTCGAAAAGGCCTATGAGGCAACCTGCAGCGCCCTCTCCAGATCACCGGGCCGGGGAATGGTCAGAGTCAACGGCTGATTCCCAGCCTGGCGGGGTTGAGGGCACTGGGCCCTCAAGACGCCGCTTCGTAAAGAGGCTTGGAGAGTTCCGCCCAATCCACGTCACCGTCATCCACCAGATTTTCGAACTGCAGGATACCCAGCTCCTCGAACCGGGGACGCACGGAGTCGGTAAGCAGGCCAATGCGCTTCAGGTTGGGCATGATGCGGGTGAACAGCAGGTTTCGGAACTGGGCCATGATAGTGGAAGACAGAACCTGCTCCCGGGCTGCTTCCACGTCCCAACCAAAATGCTCGAACACTTCGGTGCTGATCAGGCGTTCTCGCATCACCACACAGGCCTCAAAGGCAAAATGCGCCCTCTCCTCCTTCTCATCTTGAGAAAGTGTCTCAACAAAGTCTTCCAAGTAATTGACACCAAAGGTGACATGCCTGGCCTCATCGCGGATCACCAGGTGGATGATCTGCTTGAGAAGTGGATCATGAGCGGTCAGCTTGAGCGTATTGAACGCCGCCAATGCCAGCCCCTCAATGATGATCTGCATACCGATAAATTTCAGGTCCCAACGGGGATCGGAAAGGATTTTGTCGAGTAACGCCTTCAGGTTCGGATTCACTGGGTAGAGGATGCCGATTTTTTCCTGCAGGTATCGGGTAAAGACCTCAACATGTCGAGCTTCGTCAAAGGTCTGACTGGCGGCGTAAAGCTTGGCATCGTACGTTGGGGCACAGCTAGCTAGTTGTGATGCCACCAGCAAGGCCCCCTGCTCGCCATGCATGAACTGCGCAAGCATCCAGGCCAGGTTGTGCCAGCCAAAACGGAGCTTTTCGTCGTCACTGAGGGCTTCGAAGGTGGGCCAGCCATTAAACGGATTGAAGGATTGATCCAGAGGGACCTCATCACGGGGGAAGGTCTGGCTCCAGTCCAGGTCCATGTCCGCATTCCAGTTAAGCTCCTTGCCCAACCGGTAAAGCTTGCGGATTCGGCCATCCGCCGAAGAATAATCCCAATTGTAGTGGCCCGTTAGTGGTGTCTGAAAAATCTCTACCACATCCTGCACATGGCCCGGCGTCAGTTTGTCTTCAATATCCTCGGCACCTGGGCCATCCCAATTTTCGTAGATGCTGACCGATGTGGGCGGAGACGTCACTTTCGTTATTTTCATGGGCACACCTTTCTTGCGTTGTAGCGCACACTCGGGGCATGGAATGCCCCAACAGGTTCACTTAAACGCTAGGCGGATGCGGCTGCCGGAACAATGTCGCGTAATGACAATTCTGTCGCGCATTGGCGTGAAATCACAATTCGGCAATCAAGGTACAGGCGCCCTTCGTCCGAATCCGGAGCAAAGGGCGCAGAGGGCGGCGTGACTCAGGCAGCGTCATCCGACAACAGAAAGTGTGCCCGTGCAATGGTGATCGGCTCCTGCCGATTCTTTTGCCAGGCGCTGATATGCACATTGGCAATCCGGCGTCCCAGTCGGGTCACGCTGCATTCTGCGTAGGTGTCACGAAAATGTCCGGCACGGAGATAATCAATGGTGAAATCGATGGTTTTTGGCACCCGCGGCTCCCCCATTTGCAGGAGGATAAAGATGATCGCCGCCTGCTCCATGAAGCCCGCCACAGCCCCACCATGCAGCGCCGGCAAGGTGGGGTTACCCACCACGTTATCGTGTTTGGGCAATACGAAGGTCAGCTCGTCGCCCTGAGCAATGACCTGGATCCCCAGAAAACGGGCATAGGGCACGCGATCAATCAGGCTCTGGTAGTCGGCATTGCCGGCACGGCATTCTTCGATCAGGGTTTTCAGTGCTTTCATTGCCCCACCACCTTGCCAGCAGTTTCAATTTTCAACCGGGTATACGTTGCCAATCCCGTAGCGATTGGCTCTTCGTCATTACCCTCCTCCCACGTGGTAATGCGCACGAAAGCCACGTGATTGGTGAGCCGATAGCAACTGGCCTCACAGACCACTGCCGTGCCTTTCGCCGGGCCACGCAGGTGATCCACACGAAAATCGATGGTCGGCGTGATCTCGAAGGTGGGAAAGGTGCGGCAGGTCACGGCCATGCCACCAGCATGGTCCATCATGGCAAAGATGGCGCCACCATGCATGACGCCGGTTTCCGGGTTGCCCACCAGGTCTTCACGCCACGGTACCCGCACCCTGACGGCATTCTCTTCCGCGCTGAGCACTTCCAGTCCCAGCACCACGGAATGTCTCACCGACTCCAGAAAGCGGTTACAGACATCCAGACGGGTAAATGATTGTGATGAAGTTGTCACGACGGCCAATGCCTCCTGTACGTCGGGGGCGCTAGATTAGCGGGTCAACGTTTATCTGCAAAGTGTTACTACCATGGTAATGCTCCCGCACCCCGTTAGCATTACCGACCCGCTCATTGCCGGAGACCCTCCATGGCCACGTCATCTCGATTGAAAACCGGTCTGCGTGCAGTTGGACATATCGTCGAACGCAGACGCCATCCGCAACGGTTCATCCAGATCGACAAGTGCCCCTGGGATGAAATTTACCGCGACGGCATTATGGCGGTGCGCCACTACAGCCTGCCGCCCATGAGCGAGATTCCGGTGAATGACACCATGATGCCGGTAGAGCGCCACAAACACCGTACGCCACTGATACTCGTTCCGGCTCTGGGCATTCACTGCTGGACCTATGATCTGATGCCGAACCGCTCCATGGTTCGCTATCTGATGGCGCGGGGCTACGACGTCTACCTGGTAGATTGGGGTAAACCGTCACAGGCTGAACGAAGCCTGGATCTGGACACATATGTGAATCGGTGGCTCCCCGCCGCCGTTGAGACGGTGAAGGCGCACGCGGAACAGGACCAGGTCAATCTGCTGGGATACTGCATGGGGGGGCTGCTCTGCCTCATGTATCTTGGCGGCCACCCGGATGCTCCGGTACGGAGCCTGGTTACCATTGCCAGCCCGGTCAATTTCCACAAGAGTGGGCCTTTCGGCAAAGCCCTGGGACTGGCTTCGATCCCCGCGATGCAGGCCCACGACTGGTTCAAGGTGCGTCTCAAGCCGTTAGACGACAAACTCTTTCATATTCCCGCAGGGCTACTGACCCTTGGCTTCAAAATGACCAACCCCCCCGGGGTGGTGCAGGCTTACCTGGACCTGGTGAAGAATATCGCCGACCGCGAATACGTGACCGAGTACATGACCATGGGGCAGTGGTTCAACGATATGGTGGACTATCCGGGTGCCGTGGTGCGGGAAGTGATTGAGAAAATGATCCTGGCAAATAGCCTGGCCAAGGGAAGAATCCGTATCGGCGGGCGAAGTGTCGATTTTTCTGCCATCCAGCAGGACCTGCTGGCCTTTGCGGGCACCACTGACAACATTGTCAGCCTGCGAGCCGCAAAAGACATTCTCAAGCTGGTGGGTAGCCGAGAAAAACGATTCGAAGAGGTCCCCGGCGGCCATGCCGGCGTGTTCTCAGGCTCAAAAGCCCCGAGCCATGCCTGGCGAATCAGTGCTGACTGGCTGGCGACTCGATCCGGGTGACGGAGCAACCAGCCACACCCTCGCTGATAACGCCTGACTGACCCTAGGGAACCTCTGAAAAACTCCTTGCGTACTCAGTCTTTCAGACTGGTTCGCCCCCTCGGCCAAGGTAAAGAGGGGCGCGATTTTGAAGGTGTCCCCTCAAGGGGGATCGAGATATGTCCATCCATCGACTCTTCACCTTCAAAGTATGGCGCAACAACGAGTGCGGGCCAGCCTGGAAGGCCCGAGGGGCGCGGCCTGAAGCGCACATCTGCTGCGCCTCGCCTCTCGGAAAGGGAACCACCCTGACCATCGAGACAAGACACAACAGCTGTGCGCTTCAGGCCACGCTGAGCATCCAAGGAGTTTTTCAGAGGTTCCCTAGCCCTCTACCAGAACACCAACCCGCTCGGCGATCTGCGTCGCATAGCGATAGAACAGGTAGGGAATCTTGCTGGCATCAGCTTCATTCATGCGCGGAATAGTATTGCGCACAAATGCCCAGCGCTGGTTGACGAAGGCCAGCACCTCGGCTGCCTGCGCGTCATCTGCGTAACGGCCCTCAAGCGCTTTCAGCGAGTCATCAATCCCTTTGGCTTCCATGGCGAAATCCATCGGTGGAAGGCCTGTGCCAGTAGGCAGGCCGGCCGATGGAAAGGCGGCAAGTGCCAGGTATTCGCTGGCCAATCGCTGAATGGCGACGGAAAGGTCAGCAATATCCGGGTAGGGCCCCTGAGGCGCCGAATCCACCGAATCTGCCAACTCGGACACAGCCAGAGTGGTCGTATTCATTTCGCTCATGGCGCCGTAATCGGCATACCCCAGCGACGCTAGCGGATTATCCTTCGCCCGAACAGACAGTTCCTCCCAGGCCTCGTCCAGCGCCGCCGCCTGAGAAGCCTGATTCGCGTCAGCGTCTTCTTTCAGGGATTGGATCCGCTCCCGGCCTTGCGCCAGCAACTGCTTGAGCGCCTCTCGATCCTCCGGGTTATCACCACGAATCGACAGCAAGTGGAAGCCCATACGCGCTCGCCAGGCATCCGCTTCCGCCATGGCCAGTTCTGTTGCTGAAAACGCGCCATGCGCCCCGCTGGTAATAGTCAGCAGCACCAACCCTGGTATCCAGAACCCTCGTTTTTTCACCCCGTTTCCCTCTCAGTTACCCCACGAAAAACCCCCGCTTCATGCGGGGGCCGTCAAGACGAAAGTGTTGATAGGCCAGCCTACTCAACCGGTCCGAATGTCGGTTTTGCCATATCGGTGGATGCCAGGCTGATCGCCTGCTCCAGGGTATCTACCATTTGCTTGGTATAGCGGTAGATCAGAAATGGCACCGCATTCTCGTAGAACTTCACCATGGACTGACGAATGAATTGCCATTTAACGGCGACCTGATCCAGTGCACGGGTCATGGCTTCATCGCCTGCATACTGTTTTTGCGCGGCTTTCAACATTGACTCAAATTGTGGGACGGCTTTTTTGAAGTCCAGGCGGCCTTCATCGGAGCCAGCCGCCATACCGCCAGCCGGGTCAGCTGCCACATTCAGATATTCAGACGTCATGCGCTGCAGGTAAGCGGAAAGCTCGCGAACGTCATCGTAGGTACCCTCTGTGGCACCGTCGAAACTCTCCATTCTGTCAGCCATCACGGCAGGGAGTTCATTCACGTCCTGGATGATGTAGGCGTTGGTGTAACCTTGCTCAGCCATGGTGTTACCGCGAGCGGCTTCCATGTACAGCTTCCAGTCCTTTTCAAGATCCGCAACGAACTGACGCTCTTCACTGCCCTCGGCACTGCCATTCAGCGCAGACAGTGAGCGGTCAGCCTGGGAAATGGACTTTTCCAGCCCCGAGGCATAATTGTCACTGCCCGTCATAATGGTAAGCATATGAAAATCGGCGCGTATCTTCCATAGTGAGAGCTCAAGCTCCTCAAGATCCGCATTGGTAATGGCTGCCACCCCATTCACAGGCAGCAAAGCAATAGCCAGAAGGCTCCCCAGCAGACGCTTGGCCATAAGGACTCCCTATTCCTGAACGCTCATTGTTGTTGTGTATGACTTGTTATTGGTCTGTTCACGCCGGCTTTGGTGCGGGCACTCAGTCAATACTACTAGACACTATCACAAAATCCATGAAAGAAAGGAGCCTACATCGGATATCAGAATGATTTCATTGGCATCGTTATGCCGGCGCTCAAATCAGTCGCGTCCTTCCCGCCATTGCCGATAGCGCTCAATATCCTTACCGGCAAATTGCCACGCCTTGGCAAGCACACCGATATCATCCAGCAACCCCAACCCAATAATCGGGTCCGGGATGGCATCCAGAGGCATAAGAAAATAAACCAGCGCGCCACTGATGGTCACCAGGGTCGCCCACGGAACCTGCCGATAACGCCCCGTGGCCCAGTCGAGAAGCAACTGGGCCAGCAGCTTCAGTTGCTCCGCGGCCTCGCCGAGCCGTTGCTCCAACGCATCAGAGCGCTGGGACACAGCCCGGGCCAGCCAGCGACTGGCCGTGGCCGAACGCAAGATGCGTTCAGCCCGGCGGGACGCTTCCTTGCGGAACGGGTTAGCGCCCATTGAGTTCCTTGAACAGGGAGCGATACTCCTCTGTCAGCTTATGCTTGGGCTGCATGTTAACCAGGGGGGTCGCTTGCTCGTGCGACTCACGCATTACCACACTGGCGGACAGCTTGCTTTTCAGCATCGGGAGGCCCTCCTCTTCCAGGGAAGCAACGAGCTCCTGGGGAAGCCGTGCACGAGGCTGGAATTGATTCACCACGATACCTTCCACCTGGAGCTCGTCGTTATGGTCCTCACGGGCCTCCTGGATGTTCTCCAGGAG
>JAZAJX010000008.1:0-3561 GCA_036230225.1 Pseudomonadota bacterium
CAGTAGAATAACCCGGCAGTCGGGGAAACGCGTCAGGATAGGCGCAATCAGCTCCAGTCCGTTATCGTCTCCCAGGTTCTGGTCCAGGATGGCACCGTCCAGTTGCGTCAGCTGGTTGAGCAACGCCCGGAACTCAGCCTCATTGTGCGCCACATGAACCCGGTTGCCCCGATTTTCCAGGGCGCGGGCAGTCTGGACCGCGAGTGGGTGGTCATCCTCCACCAGCAGCAGTTGGCGAGTTGTCATGCCGGTAGCTCCCTGCCATGGGGCCAGTGAATACGGGCCTGGGTCCAGTGGGGGCCAAACTCCATGTCCAGAGTGGCGCCCATCTGGGCCAGTGTGGCGTCAATCAGGGTCAGACCGATGCCCAGTCCTTCCCGGTCTGAATCGGGATGGGCGGGGCCGTCATCGCTGACCTGGAGCCGATAGTGCTGGCCCAGATCCTTAATCGTGATGGAAAGCCGGGTCGCACCGGCATCCATGGCGTTGTAGCCAAGATTGCAGAGCACCCGGAACCAGCCTTCCGTATCGGCCACCGTGGGATCGGTATCCAGTTGGCGGTCAATGCAGAGGGTGGGAGCCAGATGGCGCAGGTGTTGCTGCAACCTGTGCAGCAGTTCACTCAATGGCAGATACTCTGGCAGCAAGGGCGCGCTGCCCTGTTTCAGGCGTTTCGCCACATTGCGGGCCAGCCGTTCCATTTGTGTGACTTCGTCATGCAGTGATTCCGGCAGTTCCGGTGCATGGCGCAGGTTGTCGGCAAGCATCACCAGCGTGCCCAGAGGGGTGTTCAGTTCATGGGCCTGGTCGGCCAGGGTAGCGGCAATCTGGTACATGTGCTCGCGTCGGCCGGCCAGGTTGAGGGCTTGTTCCTGCTGCCGCTGTTGCTGACGCATCAGACGCTGAATGACCTGGCCCAGCAAGGTAAGGGTGATCAGCAGGGCGATAAAGATGGCGGCCATGCCAATGCCGTGCAGGCCACTGAGCTGGTGGCTGAGGGCGTGGAGGGGACTGTTCATGGCCGGCATCTGGTACCAGCTCATGGACACCATATAACCGGCCAGTGCCAGGGCCGCCACCAGCAGACCGTTCTTCAAAGGCAGGGTCAGTGAGGCCAGCAGGGCGGGGACCAGCAGGTAGAACGACAGGGGATTGCCGGCGCCGCCAAAGCCCTGGATCAGTCCGGTAAACAGGAGCGTGTCCAGAGCCAGCTCCAGTGTCAGCAGGGGGCGGTGACGAATGGCTGCCACCCGGTGGGACAACAGGGTGATCAGGCTGGGCAGTAACAGAGCGGCCAGCCAGCCCAGTTCGTTGAGCCGATAACCGGTATGGCCCTGACTTTGCAACATCATCAGGGCCAGGGTAATGATCAGCACCAGCAGGCTGCGTAACCAGATCAGTCGCAGGCGCCAGTTCAGTAATGGGGGGCGGGTATCCATGGGGCTATTCTAAAGGCAAAGCGGCATGGATGGGTGTGGCAGTTTGCCTCGTTAGCTGCAAGCTACAAGCAACAAGCTGCAACGCGTGGAGATCATTGCGGGGTACGGAAAGCACAGGGCTTCGCGCTGCCGGGTTTTCACTCTCCGAAAATTTTAAGGCCAGGCAGCGCGGAGCCCCTTACCTTTCCGCGCACAGGAAGGTCTTACTTCGTGTTGCAGCTTGTAGCTTGAGGCTTGCAGCTGCTCTTCAGGGTTTCAGCAGTGCCCCGTCCAGCAACTCCGCCGCAAATGCCGGGAGTTTGGGATGCTTGCGATGGCTGGCCTTGTTGAGGAGAAAGCCTGCCTCGCGGAAGGTGGTGGCGGTATCGCGGGTCAGTTGGCAGCCGCAGGCCAGATGTTTCCATGCCGGGTTCATGCTTTTCTGAAGGCGTTGTACCCAGCGTCGATCACTGAGCACATGCTCCAGGGCCAGCAGAGTGCCGCCTGGCTTGAGGACCCGAAAAGCTTCGGCGGCGGCCTGCTGTGGCTCGGGGATGGTGCAGAACACCAGGCAGGCAATCACACAATCAAAGTGTTGATCCGGATAGGGTAGCTGCTGGGCATCCCCCTGCCGAAGCACAAAACGGTCAGGTTGCGGGCATTGGTCGGCAGCATCACGGGCCAGTGCCAGCAGTGCTGGCGCGGGCTCGATACCGTGAATTTCGGTGGCCTGCTCGCTATAGAAAGGAAAGTTGCTACCCGTGCCGACGCCCAGTTCCAGGACTCGCCCCCGGGCCTGGCCGACGATTCGAGCGCGGTCCCGGTTGACTGGACGGGTAGCCCAATCCAGCAACACCGGGAACAGCTTGTCTTCATAGAGAGACATCAGTTGCGTTTCGGCAGGACATACTTGTCCGGGTTGTTGAGCATATCCATGCTCAGCGGGTCGCTGATGATGCTGGTCAGGTTGCGGTCAGTATGCTTGCTGAATTTGCGACGCAGCTTTTCAAACTTGCGGAAGCTGCGGAAGTTCAGGGCGTAGAGGCGAACTTCCTGCAGGCGCTTGTAGGAATACATGACATCCAGGGCATCCATGGAGAATTCCGGGCGGATGCGCATGGCCTTTTCCAGGTAGCTGATGGCTTCGTTGAGGTCGCGCTTGCGGTTCATGTAGATGAGTGCATTGGCGTACTCGTAATTGACGATGGGAATATCGCCGGCCATTTCCAGCGCCTCGGCGAAGGAGTCTTCTACGGTGGTAGTGCGGGCTCCGTAGGTCATCCGCCCGGTGAATTTGCCGACCCGGCGCATGATGCCGGCATCGACACCTGCCCGGAAAGCATGGGCCAGGGGCTGGTCAGGCATCACCTCGACCACTTCCTCGGCACTGCTCTTGATCTTGCCGATATAACGGCGAGCCACCACGATGGGGACCGGGGATTCCTCGGCAATACGGGCAATGGCGTAGGCGTAGCCCAGCTTCACGGTAGCCACAATGGGGGCCACCTCAGGGTCATCCTCCGCTTCTTTCATGTCGTCGAAGTATTCCTGGGCCTGGTTGGCGACATCCTGAAGCATCATGTACTTGGTGCTTTGGCGATCCGCCAGATAAATGGCATACATGAGCTGGGAGAACAGGGAGGGAATCTTGCCGATAGGGCCCAGTTTTAGCCCCTCTTCGCGGGCCTGTTGAAAGTCACCGGCGAAGAACAGACGCCAGGTCGCCAGCAAACGGCGCTCCAGCTCCTGATAGTCGCCGTTCCAGTTCTGGATTTCGGCTTTCATGAAGGGGTATTTCTCGAACTGTTTCTTCATATATTGCGCAGAAGGATAGGGCACCTTCAGGCCGCGCATCAGGTAGTCCCACTTCTCGCGGATCTGCGCATCGGTATAGGTGAAGTAGCTTTTCTTGTAGGGGACGTCGTTCCATTTTTCCTGGAAGATGCGTTCATCCACGGGGATTTCCTGCATTTGCAGTTCTTCCGCGGTGACTTCGTCCATTTCATCATCGTAGTCATCGTCCCGCGCCGCATGAAGTTGCAAGCTCAATGTACAAAGCGCGATCAGACAAAGGGAGTGCCAGAGTCGTTGAGGATATGCTGTCATGATGGTTACAGCTCTTGTTGTTGTTGTGTGTTTTATC
>JAZAJX010000009.1:0-11057 GCA_036230225.1 Pseudomonadota bacterium
CCTGCTTGAGCTCGCGATCAGAAAATATCAGGCTGCCGTCCTCGCGTAACTGGACCGGGCCGTCGGCGAGCACCTGTGTGGCCACCGGATTGCACTCAATCACCTGCATGCTATCCCCCAGCATGAGCATGGGCCAGGGCATCTGGTTATACATGGCATTGAGTACCTGACTGCGATCTTCCAGCGCATGCATGTAGGCACTGCTGCGCACCGCCCGCTCCAGATGGCCGATCAACTTGTCCACGTCGCCGGGGGTATGGGGAGACTCCAGAGCATTGCCGCCCACTTCACTCTCCGGACGGCCTTCCGTCCAGCCAGCGATGGTATCCAGCAGGTCGACCCAGTCGCCGGGGGACAGTGCGGTTTCATAGATCTTGCCGATCAGCGCATCATTCTTATTGTCGTCGTCCACGCGGGCTCTTCCAGGGTGCAAGAAACGGTCATAGGAGGCCCCATGATAGCGGCAAGCGGATCACTGATTGGCAATCATGATTCGCGTACATCGGCAGGGGCCGCCCGGCGTCGTGCCAGCCAGCGCCAGATCAGGCCATCAGGGCGTTGATTCCCGGTCTGCACATAACGCAGGGCATTGAGATGCCGCAGACTCCATTGCATCTGCGTCTGGGCCTTACTGGTACCGCAGAACAGCACGCGGTCACCGGGCTCAAGCACCTCTTTTTCGTCTGGCAGCAGCATATTGCGGCCATTGCGGCGCAGCATCAGGGGGACGACATCCAGGCATTGGCGCCGGTGGCGGGGGCTACGGCACAGATTGCCCAGAGAAACCGGCTCTTCCAGCCGTAGTGCCAGGGTAACCGCAGGCGTCTGCTCATCCCCTATCTGCACATGCCAGCTTTCCGGGGTAATGGTGTCGGTGATGGAGGCCATCCGCTGCAGGAGCTCGCCATTCCAGTCGTTGCCCTGCACTTCTGCTTCCTGGAGGAATTCCTTCAGCAGAGGGGCGTTGAGCACCGAGAGGAAACGGCTGGCCACGAGAAAACTGGTTTGCACCGGGAGCTCTGGGTTGATGGCCCGGAACAACAGACGATTATGCAGCCGGTTCTGTTGGGCCACCATGTAGATGCCACTGTTGAGTTCCCGGGCGGTCATCATGATGGAAAGGTTATCCGCATCATCAGGGGTCGCTGCAACAATCGCCACGGCCTGATCAATTCCTGCCTCACGCAGTGTCACGGCCTCGGTGCCCTTCCCTTCCACGGACCCAGCAGGCACGCCGGGCTGCTGGAGATGGGGCGTAACCACGACCATGTCTATCCCCGGTTCCTGACTCAGCGCCTCGTACACGGCACGGCCGAAGGGACCAAATCCGCACAGGATCCAACGCCCACGGGGGGGCATCGGACGTTCCGGCAAGGCCGCGCCCGGCAGTGAGGTCAGCCAGTCATACACGCGATGGGTGTCCGGCTGGCGGATGCCCAACAACAGACGCCGAGCGAAATCCTGATTGGGGTTGACCACCAGGTCCGTACCAAAGGACAGCATATTGTTGGCGTTCTCTTCGCTGCCGGCTCGACAGAACACCTTGCTGTGCTTGTTCAGCAGTTTGACGGTGGTCGCTATCTTCAGGTTGGTGTGATTGTTGTCGGTGACCGCCAGTACACCACGACACAGCGGGTGCTGAAGCCCGGCCTTCACCAGGTTGCCGGGGATTTCTGCGTCCAGGGTAAAGCCGGGCACATACAAGCCCTGATCTTTCACACGAAGTGCATCAATGGCCTCGGGATCACGATCCACCACCACGACGCGCATACCACGACTGAGCAGCGAGCGAGTCAGCAACTTGCCGGTATCACCGTAGCCGCAGATCACGTAAAAGGGTTCGCGAAAGCGATTAAGACTGCGTTGCAGCTGCACCCGGTTCAGTTCCTGACGGAAACTCTTGTCCTGGAGCAGGGAAATGATGGTCCCCACGGAATACAGCCAGGAAAACACGGTCAGATAGATACTGACCATGGTCCACATTCGCTGACCACCGGAAAAATCATAGGGCACTTCGCCGAAGCCAATGGTGCTACCGGTATAGCTAACCACATAGAAGGCTTCGAAAAAGCTCATCCGCCAGGGGTTGCCCTGATCATCCACCCCCGGGATCAGGGTAAAACCCACCGTGGCAATACTGTAGGCAACGATCAGCACCACCAGCGGCATGCGCATGCGCCGCAGGATGATCGGGACCACTGACGGCATGGCGCGCTACCGCTGCAGGGTAATGGTTTCCACCGTCAACAACACGGCGGATAACAGATTGGCCAGCAAGGCCCCACCGGAGAGGGACACGATGGAAGCCATCACCGCCGGCGTCAGCCCCACTTCGGTCACGTGTGCCGCCACTGCCCAGACAATAGCAGCCACGATCAACTGCAGATCAGCCACCAGGCTCGACGCCAGCAACACCGCACCGATCTGGGTGCGTTCGCCAAATTTGAGCACCGTGGCAATCAGGCTGACCACCAGCGCGGCAAATAACTCGTACACATCATGGTGTTGCGGATTATCAATCTCGCCGTAAAAGAAACCAAAGTTCAGAGTCAGCGCAAGCAGAATGAAAAAGCCGAAAACCACCTTCTCGAGATTCATCGTGCATCCTTGTGTTGCCCGAGGCGTTGGCAATCATTGTGTCAGGGAATCGACGGCCGGGCTACAGGGCCAGCCCCGTACACCAACCACTGGCCCAGGCCCACTGAAAGTTGAACCCGCCAAGCTGCCCGGTCACATCCAGCACTTCACCAATAAAATGCAGACCCGGCACGGTGCTCACTTCAAAAGTCTTGGAGGAAATACCATGGGTATCCACGCCACCCAGAGTCACTTCCGCCGTTCGGTAACCCTCGGTGCCTGAGGGTTTGAATTGCCAGCCCTTGAGCGTGGCCGCCACCGTGGCCAGACGCTCGTTGCTGAACTGCTGTAATGTCCCCTGCCAGCCAAAACGCTCCACCAGGGCCCCCGCCAGCCGCTGTGAGAAATACTGGCGCAACCAGCGCTCCATGCCACGGTTGGGATGCTGGTTGCGTTCGGCCACCAGCTCGGCATAGGGATCCGTCACTATGGGCAGCCAATCCACCTGAACCGGCTCCCCCGGCGTCCAGAAACTGGAGACCTGCAGCATCGCGGGTCCCGACAATCCCCGATGAGTCATCAGCATGGGTTCAGCGAAACGGGCACCGCCGGCCCTGGCTACCACGTCGGTACTGATGCCAGAGAGCGCCGACAACCACCCCTTGTCATCAGGCTGTAGCGTAAACGGGACCAGCCCGGCCCGGGTCGGCAGCACCGTCAGACCGAACTGCTGGGCCAATTGGTACCCCAATCCGGTCGCCCCCATGGTGGGGATGGACAAGCCGCCGCAGGCCACCACCAGCTTGCCACAGCGCACCGTCCCGCCGGAGGTACTCAGCAAGAACCCGTGACTTGCCTGTGCGACCTGGCGAATTTCCGTCTTGAGACGAATCTCGGCACCGGCCCATTCGCATTCGGTCAGTAGAATGCCGAGGATTTCCTTGGAGGATTCTGCGCAGAACAGTTGTCCCGGGGCTTTTTCCACATGATCAATGCCGTGACGCTCCACCAGCTCCACAAAGTGCCATGGGCTGTAGCGTTTCAGTGCGGATTTGCAAAAGTGGGGATTGGCGGAGACAAAGTGCTCCGGCGTGGTGTTCAGATTGGTGAAATTGCAGCGCCCGCCACCGGACATAAGGATCTTCTTGCCCGCCTTGTTGGCATGGTCCAGCACCAGCACCCGGTGCCCCTGATACGCCGCCGTGGCAGCACACATGAGCCCCGCCGCGCCGGCGCCGATCACGACAATGTCTACTTCTGTGCTGGCTGCCATGGGCCCTCCTGTTTCGGGCCGCAAGGATAGCAAAAAGACAGCCGCAAGCGACAAGCTTCAAGCCACAAGGGGCGTGTCAGGCACCAAAGACATCGTCTCATCCTGACCGTGCGGCGGCCTGAAGCTTGGTGCGTGCTGCGCTATTGATTCAGCTCCTGATCACTGAACATGTCAGCAAACAGGGGGGAACTGAGGTAGCGTTCTCCGGAATCCGGCAACACCACCACGATGGTCTTGCCATCAAATTCCGGCAACTGACTGATGCGGTCCGCCACACACATGGCCGCACCACAGGAGATACCGGCCAGAATGCCCTCTTCCTGCATGAGTTTGTGGGCCCAGGCGATGGCGTCCTCATTGCTGACCTGCTCACAACGGTCTACCACAGACAGGTCCAGATTCTTCGGCACGAAACCGGCGCCGATGCCCTGGATCTTGTGGGGCCCGTGGGTCGGTTCTTCCCCTTTCAGGGCAGCCGTAATCATGGTGGAAGAGTCCGGTTCCACGGCAATGGCGGTAATCGCCTTGCCCTTCTCCTGCTTGATGTAGCGGGAAACACCGGTAATGGTACCGCCGGTGCCCACCCCGCTGACCAGCACATCAATATCGCCGCCGGTGGCTTCCCAGATTTCCGGGCCGGTGGTCTTTTCATGAAGGTACGGGTTGGCCGGATTGTTGAACTGCTGGAGCATCAGGAAGGTGTCCGGGTTCTCGTTGACCAGCTCTTCGGCTTTGGCGATCGCGCCCGGCATCCCCTTGGCGCCAGGGGTCAGTACCAGTTTGGCGCCCAGGGCCTTGAGCAGCTTGCGGCGCTCCAGGCTCATGGAGTCAGGCATGGTCAACACCAGATCATAACCGCGGGCCGCGGCCACGTACGCCAGGGCAATACCGGTGTTGCCGCTGGTGGGCTCGACCAGGGTCATACCGGCCTTGAGCTTGCCGCTCTTTTCCGCGTCCCAGATCATGGAGGCGCCGATACGGCATTTCACACTTCCCGCCGGGTTGCGCGACTCGAGCTTGGCGAGGATGTTGCCTTGACTGATACGATTGATTTTTACCAACGGCGTCTTGCCGATGGTTTCGCTGTTGTCCTTGTAGATCTCGCTCATCGTTGGCTCTCCTGAATCTCTTGTTACGTCCTTTGTGGTTTTTCCTGCTTTTTCAACCGCCGGCTCCAGCGCTGGCGGGCATAGAGTCGCAGGTCTGCCACATGATCCGTTTCGTCCATGATCTCACGACCGAGAATACTTTCCAGAATATCCTCCAGGGTGATCAGCCCCACCCAGGTGCCATGCTCGTCGTACACCACCGCCATATGCTGACGCTGGGCCAGCATGGCATGAAACAGCTTGTCGATGCCCATGGCCGTGTGGACCAGAGTCACTTCATGGGCCAGCGCATTCATGGTCTGCTCCGGGCTGCTTCCCAGCAAGTCGGATTTGTGAATATAGCCCTTGGCTTCCCCTTTTTCCGTCATCACCGGGAAGCGGGAGAATGGCTGCCCCTTTTCCTTTTCGGTGAAGTCCGCCACGGTCATGTCGGGGGTCACCGTCCGACACACGGTGCGCGGTGTCATGATCGCCCCGACCTTGATGTCGTGCAGCCGCAGCACGTTCTGGATCACCTGGTATTCGTTGTCGTCCAGGGCATCCTGATCCTTGCCCATATCCGCCAGAGCACGAATTTCTGCCCTCACCTCCACATCGTGCTCACCCCCGCCGATGCGGCTGGTGATCAGCTTGGAGAGCCAGACAAAGGGCATCAGGCTGACCATGATGACCTTGAGTATCGGCGGCAAGGTGGGCGCCAGGGCCCGCCAGTATTTGGCCCCGATGGTTTTCGGAATGATTTCCGAAAACACCAGGATGGCCAGTGTCATCACCGCTGAGGCGGCACCCAGCCAGGCCTCGCCAAATACCACCGCCACCTGCGCCCCGACACCGGTGGCCCCCACGGTGTGGGCCACCGTATTGAGTGTCAGGATGGCCGACAGAGGCTTGTCGATATCATCCTTGAACGCTCGCAGGTGTTCGTAAAGCCCCGGGCGGGTTTCCCGTAACCCGGCGATGAAACTGGGGGTCACGGACAGCAATGCGGCCTCCAGAATCGAACAGAGGAAAGAGAAGCCGATGGAAACGGCCGCAAAAATTATCAGCAAGGTCACCCGGCAACACTCCTTTCTTTAATGCCGCACAATGCAACGCGCGGCCAGCCGTATCAGGGGGTATAAGCACCGGCAAAATCCGCCAGCAACCGGCAGACATTGGCCATGCCATCGTGGATCACCGCTTCGATTTCCGCCATAGTGATTTCATGGCTGGACTTGCCCGCCGCCGGATTGACCACCAGCGAGAGCATGGCATAAGGAAGCGCCAGTTCCCGGGCAAGCACCGCTTCGGGCATACCTGTCATGCCGACAATATCGCAGCCATCCCGTTCCAGGCGGAGGACCTCCGCTGCGGTTTCCAGTCTCGGCCCCTGGGTGGCGGCGTAGCAGCCACCATCGTTCCAGGCAAGATCAGACGTGGCCAGTTGTTCTTTGAGCCCGTTGCGCAGGGAGCTATCGAAAGGCCAACTGAAGTCCACATGCACCAGCGGATCGGCCGGGTCGTCAAACAGGGTCATGTCCCTGCCCCAGGTGTAATCGATGATCTGATCGGGCAATACCAATGCCCCGGTGGGCGCTTGGGCGGTGATGCCACCGACCGCATTGACTGCCACGATAGCGGTCGCCCCCGCTTCCTTGAGCGCAACCAGATTGGCGCGGTAATTCACCTGATGGGGCAGCAATACATGGGGATCGCCATGACGGGCCAGAAACAGGACGTTCTGCCCATCCAGTGCCCCTTCCAGAACCGGCGCGGATGGCTCCCCAAAGCGGGTGGTGATGCGATGTCGATGGATGATGCGCAGGTTATCCATGCGCGTGAGGCCAGTGCCTCCGATGAACGCCAGCATGCTCAATGATCCTTCACTGCGTAAATCCCCGGCGCGTTCCGCCAGAAGCCCTTGTAGTCCATCCCCATACCAAACAGGTAATAATCCGCCGCCTCCAGCGCGGTGAAATCCGCCTTCAGACCGGGCCTTGCCTTGCGATCGTGCTGCTTGTCCACCAGCACACAGGTTTTCACCGACGCCGCACCCTGCGCCTGGCAGGCATCAATGATGGACAACAAGGTGGAGCCCACATCCAGAATATCATCCACGATCAGGACATCACGGCCCGCCAGGGAAGCATTGGGGGTCACAATCCATTCCACGGCACCACCGGTGGTTTCGCCCAGATAGCGGCTGGCATGGAGGTAGTCCATTTCCAGCGGGATATCCAGACGCTTCACCAGCTCGGCCGCGAAGATCATGCCGCCATTCATGATGGTCAGGATCACCGGCACTTTGCCGGAGTAGGCATCGGTGACCTCGAACGCCAGCTTGGCAATGGCTTCCTGAACCTGGTCAGCAGAGTGCAGCTCGATGGCTTCACGGCGCACTCGCATCAATTCCTGTTGCAGTTCCTCAGCGATGGACATGCTGTGCTTCCTCGGTATTGTCGTCTTCCAGCCCGGTGGCGGGATGATCGTCATTATGGCTGACAAGATGCAGGGTACGGGTGGGGAAGGCAAACTGCGCCCCGTGGCGGTCAACAATGTCCATGATCTTCATGAGCACATCCTGCTTGATTTCATGGTACCGCACCCACTGGGTGGTCTTCGTGAAGGTATAGATAAAGAACTCCAGGTGGGAAGCCCCGTAGCTGTCGAAGTTCACGATCAGGGTCCGGTTATCCGTTTCCAGCTCCTCGTGGTCAATGAGCATCTGCCTCACCTCGTCCACGATACCCGGCATCTTCTGCCAGTCGTCATATCGGATACCGATTTTTTCGTTGATGCGTCGATTGAACATGCGCGAGGGGTTCTCCAGCACCACCGACGTGAACATGGCATTGGGAATGTACAAGGGACGTTGATCAAAGGTACGAATACAGGTCAGGCGCCAGCCAATGCTCTCCACCGTCCCCTCGATGGAACGGTCAGGAGAACGCACCCAGTCACCGACGCGGAACGGCTTGTCGAGATACACCATCATGCCGCCGAAAAAGTTGGCAAGCAGGTCCTTGGCCGCAAAGGCCACTGCCATCCCGCCGATACCGCCGAACGCCAATACCCCGGAAATGCTGTAGCCCATGGTCTGCAGAATGATCAGCAAGGCGGTAATGATGACGGAAACGCGCAGCAATTTGGCGATGGCGGCCGCCGTGGACTGATCCATGGGCTTACGCATACGAGACGGATCAATCAGGTTCTTTTCGGTGTAGGAAATGAACCGGTTGAGGAACATGGCAATGATGACGATGAAGGCAATCTGGCGCACTTTGGGCGCCAGCGCGAATAACTCATTGGCCTCCTCGGTGACGGCCTGAAGCAATTCCACGGACACTGACAGCCCGATTACCCAGAACACCAGACGCAACGGAATCCGTGCGGCTTCCAGCAAGGCATCATCCCACAGGGTCTCGGTCTTGTTGATCAATCGATCTGCTACGTCGATGACGCGCATGAGGATAAAGTTCACCGATACCGTGCACAGCACGATGATAAACAATTGGGTCAGCCAGATATCCGTGGGGGTATCCAGAGTCGGCCATTGCAGTAGTTGGTTCCAGTCCCAGTTCATGTGAGTCCTTAACAGAGTTCAGTCAGTACCGCCGCCAGATCCGTGGCAACGTGTCGTTTCTCGGTTTCCATGGGCCGGCGGGGACGCGCCCGCAGGCCGGTCGCCGGCACCTGGCCATGGAACGGATTGCCGGACAGGAAATCGAGGACCTGTTCGGCACCAGCACGGTGATTACAGGCCAGGACCATATCGCAGCCGGCCTCCAGCGCCGCCCTCGCCCGCTCCGGATAGCCTCCCACCCCATGGGCGCCAGCCATGGACAGGTCATCAGAGAAGATCACGCCGCGGAAGCCCATCTGTTCGCGCAGACGGGTTTGTAGCCAGTAACGGGAAAAACCGGCGGTCTGGTTTTCCACCGCGCTGTCAATCACATGAGCCGGCATGATGCCGTCCAGCTTGCGGGCCAGCGCCACAAAGGGGCGCAGGTCCGCCGCCTCGATCTCGGCCAGCGGACGCGGGTCCACCGGCAATTCCAGATGGGAATCCGCCACCACATGGCCATGACCGGGAAAATGCTTGCCGGTGGCAGCCATGCCTGCAGCATTCATACCATCGATGAAGGCCCCGGCAAGCGCAATCATGGCATCGGCATCGCCATGAAAACTGCGATCACCAATCACCGTGCTGGTGCCATAGTCCAGATCCAGCACCGGGGCAAAACTCAGATCGATATCCAGTTCGGTCAATTCCGAGGCCATCAGTTCCCCCAGCAGGGAGGCCTCTTCCTGCGCCGCCAGGGGAGACTGATCATAACGGCGCCCCAGCGCGGCCATGGGGGGCAGACGCACGAAGCCATCGCGGAAACGCTGCACGCGCCCGCCTTCCTGGTCCACGGCGATCAGGATCTCCGGGCGCACCGCCCGGATCTGGCGGACCAGCTCGGCCAGTTGTTGCCGGTCCTGATAGTTACGGGCAAAGAGAATCAGACCACCTGTGCCCGGATGGGCCAGCAGATCTTTTTCCACATCACTGACCTGGAGCCCTTCCAGATCGAGCATCAACAGGGGGGAAACGGGGGGCATGGCAATCCTGATTATTCGGTGATGGTCACAGCGGTTCCCACCGGAACCTGATCAAAAACGCGAATCACATCCGCGTTACGCATCCGTATGCAGCCGTGGGACGCCGGGGTCCCCATGGGCTCGCTGTCCGGTGTGCCGTGAATATAAATAAAGCGCCGAAAACTATCCACGTCGCCGCCCTGGTTATGCCCTGGCTCCATGCCACCCAACCAGAGAATACGGGTGAGTACCCAGTCCCGGTCAGGCTGTGCCCTGACGCTGTCCGCATGACAGCGTTCACCGGTGAATTTGCGGCCCGCCAGCACAGCCCCCTCGGGCAGACCCTCACCAAAGCGCGCTCGCACCAGGTGACGCCCCAGCGGGGTTGCTTCACTGCCCATGGCCTGACCCGCCCCGTTACGGGCCGTGGACACGGCAAAACGTTCGGTCCGCTCGCCGCGAACTTCCAGCCATTGTTCAGAAAGATTGATGATCAGTTCCATGAGGAGCTTCAAGTTGAAAGTTCAAAGTTGCAATGCGCGAAAGAGGTAACAGTAACCTGAAAGGCCCTGCCCGCGCACTATCACTGAAGCGTGGCCAAGGGCCTGGAAGCGCGACAATCTATCTTGCGCGTTGCAACTTTCAACTTTCGACTTTCAACTGATCTGGCATCGGCGCCTGGATCCCCCCCACCAGAAAGGGCAGTAAGCGCCGCGTGATATCCGCGGCGCTGACGTCCAGATTGAAATCACTGCGGCTGATCGCTTGCAGAGACTGCATGCCGGACAGGGTAAAAATCACCGCCCCCAGGCTGAACTGGACGCGCCAGAACAGCTCCATGGGCGGCACATCCGGGACAGCCCGTTGCAGATGGGCCTGAAGCCGCTTGAAGACCGCCCCGTAATGAGTGTGCAGATAATCACGAAGATGCCCCTGTGGCTGGCTATAAGCCTGCCCGGAGAGACGAAAGAAGGTGGCGGCGCGCTGGGGATCCTGTGGGTGGGTCCCCAAGGCCAGACGGGAGACAATACCGAGCACATTTTCCGGGGTATCCGGGGTACCGGAAGCTTCCATTTCATCCAGCTTGGCCCCCAGAGCCGCACTGAACGGTGTCAGGAAACGCTCGAAGACAGCCTGTATCAACGCTTCCTTGGAACCGAAATGATAGTTCACCGCCGCCAGATTCACCCCGGCCTTGCTGGTGATGGCGCGCAGGCTGGTCTCCGCAAAGCCCTTCTGGGCAAACAATACCTCTGCGGTATCCAGAATCCGGTCAACCGTGCCTGCCTGTGCCATGCGCCCCGCCCTGTGTTCAAAACATACGTTTCAAACATACGTTTGGGTGTGAAGGGGGTCAAGGGGACAGTTGCAAGTTACAAGTTGCGCTACACAGCGCTGCGTGCAGGCCCGCCCATGCGGTTCGAACCCTGCTGCAAGTTACAGGTTACAAGGGGGTGGGGGTTTAACGCGGAGAGCGCTTGGGTTACAGGTTACAAGGGGGGAGGGATTTAATTCTCGGAGCAAGTTGTAACCAA
>JAZAJX010000010.1:0-7205 GCA_036230225.1 Pseudomonadota bacterium
TCAACAAGATCCACAAAGCCCACTATGTGATGTTGAACATCGAATGTGACGGCGACACCCTGGCCGAGCTGGAAAATACCTTCCGCTTCAACGATGCCGTAATCCGTCACCTCGTGATTCGTCGCGACAATGCCGTAACCGAGCCGTCGCCGCTGGCGAAGAACGACGAGAAGGAGGGGGCTGCCAGCTAATTTTGGAAAGCAATCGCTGCGAACTCACCGGGGTCATCGTCACGTTGGAAAAAGTGACACTGACGCCGGCTGGGGTACCCCGTCAACGCCTGTGGCTGGAGCATCGCTCCCGGCAACTGGAAGACGGCCATCCCAGAGAGGTCCAGGCCCGCATTGCCGTGATACTGGCAGGTGGGATGACCCGACAGGCCCAGGGCCTGAAAGAGGGTCAGCGTATCAAGGTGACCGGCTGCCTGAGTCGTGCCGGTTACAAGGGAGACGCCCGGGATCGTTTGCAACTGATTGCCCAGACGCTGGACACCCTCAACCAGGATTAGAGAGGAGATTATCCAATGGCCCGTTTTTATCGCCGCCGCAAGTTCTGCCGCTTTACCGCGGAAGGTGTTGAGTACATCGATTACAAAGATCTCGACACCCTGAAAGCCTACATCACCGAAACCGGCAAGATCGTGCCCAGCCGTATCACCGGCACCAAGGCACGCTACCAGCGTCAGCTGGCCTCTGCGATCAAGCAGGCCCGCTTCCTGGCGCTGCTGCCGTACACTGACAGCCACGACAATTAAGCCGAGGGGACCATCATGCAAGTGATCCTGCTGGAAACGATCAAGAACCTGGGTGACCTGGGCTCCGTGGTGGATGTGCGTTCCGGTTACGGCCGTAACTACCTGATCCCGCAAGGCAAAGCCCTGCCGGCCACCAAAGACAACCTGGCCGAAGTGGAACAGCGTCGCGCCGAGCTGGAAAAGCATGCTGCCGAGCAGCTGGCTGCCGCTCAGGAGCGTGGTGAGAAGCTGAACGAAGCCAGCGTTACCGTGGCCGCCAAGGCCGGTGACGAAGGCAAGCTGTTCGGCTCCGTGGGTACCCGCGACATCGCCGAGGCCATCACCACTGCCACCGGCGTGAACGTGGAGAAGGCGGAAGTGAAGCTGCCCCACGGCGCACTGCGCACCACCGGTGAGTTCGAAATCGACCTGGCGTTGCACGCCGAGGTGACTGTTACCATCAAACTGGCTGTGGTTCCTGCCGAGTAATCGACAGGGAACAGACAACCGGTTTGCCCCGCAAGGGGCGCGGTGACAGAATCAGGGCATTGTCCGCAAGGGCAGTGCCCTTTTTAATGGCAGCTACAAGCTTCAAGCTGCAAGCTACAACGCGATCAGAGTCTCTCCTGAATTGAATGTTCGCAGCCGCGCCGGGAGTATGGGCGCGGGTGAGAGCCTCTCAACCCTGATCTGCTTGTCCCGTGATGTAGCTTGCAGCTTGCAACTTGCAGCTCAAAACTGGATTTTGGTTGCCCCATGAACGAACCTTTGCCCCTGGATAAACACCTGCCCGAAAACCTGAAAGTCCCGCCCAATTCCGTGGAGGCGGAGCAGGCCATTCTCGGCGGGCTGCTGTTGAACAACAGCGCCTGGGATGATGTGGCAGAACGGGTGGGGGCCCGGGACTTTTATCGCAAGGCCCACCGCCAGATTTTCGACGTGATCGCCCAGTTGGTGGAAGAGGAGAACCCCTGTGATCTGGTGACGGTGTCTCAGGCCCTGACCAATCTGGGGCAGCTGGATGACATCGGTGGCATGACGTACCTCTCCGAGCTGGCGCGGAATACGCCCAGTGCGGCGAACATTACCGCTTATGCAGAGATTGTCCGTGAGCGGAGCATCCTGCGTCAGTTGATCAATGTCTCCCATGATGTGGCCAACAATGCGTTCAACCCGGAAGGGCGCAAATCGCTGGAGATTCTCGATCTGGCGGAGTCGTCCATTTTCGAGATCGCCGAGCAACAGAAGAAAGGCTCAGGGCCTCAGGATATCAAGTCGGTGCTCAAGAAGACCGTGGACCGTATCGATGAACTCTACAAGAACAAGAGTGCCATCACCGGGGTGACCACCGGCTTCGACGAGCTGGACAAGATGACCGGCGGTTTGCAGCCGGCGGACATGATCGTGATTGCGGGTCGTCCTTCCATGGGTAAGACCACGTTTGCCATGAACCTCTGCGAGAACGTGGCGATCAAGGCGGGCAAACCGGTGCTGGTGTTTTCCATGGAGATGCCGGCAGATTCCATCGTCATGCGGATGCTCGCCTCCCTGGGGCGAATCAACCAGACGTCCATCCGCTCCGGTCAGCTGGAGAAGGACGATTGGCCACGGATTACCTCCGCGATTCATATGTTGAGCGAGCAGAAGTTCTTCATTGATGACACCCCCGCACTCAGTCCGCTGGAAATGCGTGCCCGGGCCCGTCGGGTGGCCCGCGAATGCGGCGGTGAGCTGGGCGCCATCATGGTCGATTACCTGCAGCTGATGCAGGTCCCCGGGGTGGACAACCGGGTCAACGAGATCTCGGAAATTTCCCGCTCCCTGAAAGGCATTGCCAAGGAACTGAACTGCCCGGTACTGGCTCTGTCCCAGCTTAACCGCTCCCTGGAACAACGCCCCAACAAGCGACCGGTCATGTCGGACCTGCGAGAATCCGGGGCGATCGAACAGGATGCTGACCTGATCGCGTTCCTTTACCGGGACGAGGTGTACAACAAGGAAAGTAACGAGAAGGGGGTGGCGGAAGTGATTATCGGCAAACAACGGAACGGTCCCATTGGTACGGTTCGACTGGCCTTCCAGGGACAATTCTCCCGGTTTGATGACCTGGCGCCGGAATACTATGCCCAACTGGCGTCCATGGACGAGTGATCACGCTGTCTGTGGTGGCTGATGGCTGGCAGTGGAAGCACGGTCCAGCAAGCGGCCTGAGCAAGGGATATCGGTGTAGGAGCGGGCAGTTTTGAGAGGCACCCGGGTTGAAATTCGCAAGGCGGCGCTGACCCACAACGCCCGCCTGGCCAAACGACTGGCTGGCGATTCGCAAGTGTTTGCAATGGTCAAGGCCGATGGCTATGGGCACGGTTTGTTGAATGCGGCCCGTGCCATGATGGACCAGGTGGACGGGCTTGGCGTCGCCTTGCTGGAAGAGGCCCGGCAATTGCGAGCGGCCGGTATCGATGTCCCGATCCTTGTGGCAGAAGGGTGTTTCGATCCGGCGGAGCTGGCGGAAGCCCGTCGGCTTTCCCTGGAGATTGTGGTCCACGCTCCCTGGCAGGTGGCCCAGTTGCTGGACGCCCCCGGTAACGACCGAATCTGGCTCAAGCTCAATACCGGCATGAACCGGCTCGGCCTGCGTCCGGCCATTGCGATCCAGGCGGCCGAACAGCTGGCCGCCGCCGGCATGAAACCCATGGGCGTGATGACGCACTTTGCCTGCGCCGATGATGACAACGACACGCGCACGGCTCGGCAATTGGCGCTGGTTCAGGAGGTGGGGGCTTCTCTGGGGCTGCCGGTGTCCGCTGCCAACTCGGCGGCACTGATTCGCTACCCCGAGACCCGTGGCCAGCGGGTGCGTCCTGGCATCATGCTCTACGGCTCCTCGCCATTCAGCTGGCGAAACGCTGCCGACATCGGTTTGCAGGTCAGTCATCGCTTTTCCGCCCGGCTGATTGCCATCAATGATATCCAGCCCGGTGAATCGGTGGGGTACGGTGCTACCTGGACGGCTGCCCAGGCCGGGCGAGTCGGGGTGGTCGCCGTGGGTTATGGCGATGGCTATCCTCGCCATGCTCCCAGCGGAACGCCCGCCTCGGTCAACGGCCAGCCCACGGTGCTGGTGGGGCGCGTTTCCATGGATATGCTCACCATCGACCTGAACGGTATTGATGCCCATGTGGGCGATGAGGTGGAGCTGTGGGGCGATGAGGTAGACGTGGATGCGGTGGCGAACGCCTGCGGTACCATCAGCTATGAATTGTTCTGCCAGATCACCAGCCGTCCGGAACGCATTATCGTCTGATCAACAGCCGCTGTAGGAACGTCGCGCAGCGGAGTAACGCACGGAGGGTGAGCGAAGCGAATAACCTGCCCGCAGGCGATGCTGGCAGGGAGATCGCGTGGGTCGAGTTGAAAGTTCAGAGTTTAACGTTGAAAAGGTGCGATTAGCGGTTTGGTGCCATACGGTGGACGCAAACGCCGCGCCGCGATCTTTTGAATAAAAACAACGCTTTGCTTTGAGCCTTTTTGCTGGACCCCAATCATGAATCGCGGGCATGGCCTGTCAGTTCGGCACCGCCTTTCCCGCGTTCAACGTTAAACGTTTAACGATCAACTGGGTTTCCATGGCAAAGAAAAAAATTGCGTTTGTTTGCACGGACTGTGGTGGCGATTTTCCCAAGTGGCAGGGGCAATGCCCGGCCTGTGGTGCCTGGAATACCCTGCAGGAATTCGTGCATGATCCGGCCACTCCGTCCGCAAAAGGGGCTGGCAGTCGCGGCGGCTTTTCCGGCCAGCTTTCCGAGGTGCAAAACCTCAACGAGATCGTGCTGGAAGAGACCCCGCGTATCAGCTCCGGTATGGGGGAGCTGGACCGGGTGCTCGGGGGGGGGCTGGTGCCGGGCTCGGCGATTCTGATCGGCGGGCATCCCGGGGCGGGCAAATCCACACTGCTGTTGCAGACCCTGTGCAAGCTCGCCACCAGCCAGCAATGCCTCTACATCACCGGGGAGGAATCCCTCTCCCAGGTGGCCATGCGTGCTGACCGGCTCAAGTTACCCAAGGAGCAGCTGCGTCTGGCAGCGGAAACCGACGTGGAGCAGATTCTCGATCTGGCCCGCAAGGAGCAGCCACGGGTGCTGGTGGTGGATTCGATCCAGGTCATGTTCCTGGCCGCCTTGCAGTCCGCCCCGGGTAGCGTGGCGCAGGTCCGCGAGTGTGCGGCGGCACTGACCCGATTCGCCAAGCAGACCGGGACGGTGTTGTTGCTGGTGGGCCATGTCACCAAGGACGGTACCCTGGCCGGGCCCAAGGTGCTGGAACACATGATTGACTGCTCCCTGATGCTGGAGGGCTCGACGGACTCCCGTTTCCGGACGCTGCGGGGCTTGAAGAACCGTTTCGGTGCGGTCAACGAGCTGGGTGTCTTCGCGATGACCGGCGAAGGCCTCAAGGAAGTGAAAAATCCTTCCGCCATTTTCCTGAACCGGGCCGAGGAGATCGCCTCCGGTTCTCTGGTAACGGTGGTCTGGGAAGGCACGCGCCCCTTGCTGGTGGAATTGCAGGCGTTGGTGGATGCCTCCCACTTTGGCAATCCCCGCCGGGTCTGTGTGGGCCTGGAAGCCAATCGTTTAGCCATGTTGCTGGCGGTGCTGCATCGTCACGGTGGTATTCAGGTCGGGGATCAGGACGTCTTCATGAATGTGGTGGGTGGGGTCAAGGTGACGGAAACCGCCGCCGATCTGGCCCAGTTGTTGGCCATTGTCTCCAGCTTCCGGGATCGGGCGCTGGGCCGCGAGCTGGTGGTGTTCGGCGAGGTGGGTTTGTCCGGTGAGATCCGTCCGGTGCCACAGGGGCAGGAGCGACTCTATGAGGCCGTCAAACACGGTTTCAAGAAAGCCATCGTGCCCAAAGCCAACCTGCCTCGAAAGCTGCCGGATGGCGTCGAGGTGATCGGGGTGAGTTCGGTGGCGGAGGCGTTGGAATACTTATAGGGCAATTAATCGTTAATAATGAATAACTCGCGATTTCAGTTTGTGGCTTTCAAACGTGAGAGGCCGCGCCCGAAGCATGGGCGCGGCCTCTTGCGTTAATGACTGCAACACTGTTGCTCGCGCAACGATTAATTATGTTTCGGGTGCAGCGTCACCCTATCCCCTTGCGCCCAGCACCAGGCATCGACAATGTCGAAGAACAGGCTCACCGCATTGGTCATGACCACGGCCACGGTGAAGCTCCACTGGGTAAACGTGAGCGCATCATCGCCCCAGAGACCGGCGAGCTGGCCGAGCAGGGCCAGTTCCAGCGGAATCCAGGCGAGCAGGTGTACCAGTGACATGTCCTTGTTCATTCCGCCATGCAGCCACATCAGTGACAGGTTGACGGTCAGTACCACCAGCAGGGCCAGGGCGGTGGCCATGCCGGTGAAACTGTCCAGCAATAAGAGGCTGGCGGCATTGAGAGGCATCAGGATCAACAGAGCCCAGCCCTGCAGCCACAGGGGCAGGTTGCGAAAGGAATGCCAGATACCGAGCAGACGATGGGGGATAGTGTTGGCTTCCATGCATGGCTCCCGTTAACGGTTCAGTGACCAGTCATACTCCAGAAAGTGAATCCCCAGCGCGCCATCGTCCAGTGATTTTCGGTGGTCGGGGGGTATCTCCAGCGTATCCGCATACTGCAGAAGGTAATGGGACAGGCTGCCTGCCGCCTTGGCAAAGTCTTCCTCGTACCAGTCGAAAATTTTCGAGACTTCCAGGGCGTTTTTTCTCTCATTGAAGCGGTTGCGCTGGCGGTCGGACAGGAAACGGCGGGTGCTGTCGCTCAGCTGCTCTTCCAGGCGGTCCCCACGATAGGCTTCCGGGCGCAGGGCGGGGCATCCCACCGAGGCACAATTCACCGCAAAGTGAATGCGCGGGTCCATTAGCGCGGGGTTGCCGCGGATCATCTCATGCTCCACCTCATCCAGTGTTCGCGCTTCCCCCAGTAGACGAAAAAAGCGCTGATTCCAGGGGCCGGAAAAGAAAGAGCCAATATCGCGAATGGAGCTGGGCAGTGTGTCCTGGCGCAACAGCAAGTCCACGGTGAAGGCGTTGTAGGCATTGATCAGAAATGCCAGCTTGTCGTCCCGACTCCATTTCCCGAAGTCGTCTGCAGAAACTGACGACAATGCCTCAAGGTAGCGGTTCAGTGCTCCCCGGTCCGTTTGAAAACCACGGTAATTCACCACGGTAGTGACGCCATTGCGTTGCCACTGCACATGATCAGCAAGCAATGCATCCCAGCGCTGGTGATCAAAGGCCATCAACGGGCTGGCAAGTAACAGCAGCACGGGTAACAACAAGCGCGCAATCATGATGTCTCCTATCGGTTTCCGCGATGTTCGGGGATTTTTTAGCGCCTGGCTGGCAAGACGAAGGTTTCTGACTGAAACCGTTCCCTTGGAAATCTCTGAGAGACTCTCAACAACCCT
>JAZAJX010000011.1:0-8557 GCA_036230225.1 Pseudomonadota bacterium
GCTGTTCATGTACGTGGGGGTGATTGCTCTCCAGAATGTGATCCGTGACCCTCGCCAGGCAGCCCGCGCCGCCGGTCTACTGGCCATGGTAGGGGTTATCAACGTGGTGATCGTGAAGTATTCCGTGGAATGGGTGCAGACACTGCACCAGGGCTCGACCCTGAAAATGTTTGGTGAGTCCACCATTGATCCGGCCATGAAATACCCGTTGCTGCTGAGCATGCTGGGGGTCTGGCTCCTCTATGCGGTGAATGTACTGATGCGCGCCCGGACCGAAGTGATGTGGCGTGAGCGCCGCAGCAAATGGGTAAGCAAGCTGGTAAAGGAGAGGGGGCGCTAATGGCTTTCGAGACCTTTGCCGATTTTCTGGCCATGGGAAAACACGGTTTTTATGTATGGAGCGCCTACGGAATCAGTGCGTTCCTGGTCATCGCCAGCATGGTCTCGGCGATGCGAGGACAAGGACGGGTACGTCAACGTCTGGCGCAGCAGCAGCGCCGTGATAGCTTGGGAGACTCTGACTCATGAATGCGGTACGCAAGCAGCGACTGATTCTGGTGATATCGATACTGGTGGGGCTGGCGGTGGCCTGCGGTCTGATGTTCTATGCCCTGCGACAGAACATCAACCTGTTCTTTACCCCTCAGCAGGTGATGGCCGGTGAGGCGCCCCTGGAGACGCAGATGCGGGTAGGAGGGCTGGTGGAAACCGGTAGCGTGGTCCGCGATCAGGAGACTCTGGATGTGCAATTCGTGCTGACGGATGGCAAAGGCCGCTTTACCGTCCATTATCAGGGGATCCTGCCGGACCTGTTCCGCGAAGGGCAGGGCATTGTGGCCAACGGGACCCTGGTCAGCCCGAACCGTTTCGAGGCGGAAGAGGTGCTGGCCAAGCATGACGAAACCTACATGCCGCCGGAAGTGCAGGACGCCCTGGAGAAGGCGGGGCATCCGGGGGCGAAGAAAGGCAGCGAATAATGAATAACGTCGCGCGCTAGCGCGTTGCGATCTTCACCGACAGAAGCCGCGTCCAGACTCTGGGCGCGGCTTCTGTGGTTTCAGGGCCTGGGAGCCTGTTCCGCGACGTTATTCATTATTCATTATTAACGATTCATTGCCCCTCAAATTTTCCTTGCTACCCCTCCCTCTCTGGCCCTACATTCGCGGTTATCGGCGCCATCTCCGGCGCTCCGTTTTTCAGGGCTTTTCATGAGTCAGGTCATTATTCTGGTCGACGACCCCGCAGACTGGGCCGCCTACTATCCCGCCCGTCATCTGCTTTCCGCCCGGGAGTATCTGCAGGCGCAGCAACCGGTGTGCACTGACAAGAAGGTTCAGGTGATCAACCTGTGTCGCAGCTACAAGTACCTGAGCCCGGGTTACTACTGCTCCCTGCTGGCCGAGGCCCGCGGACAGCGGGTGCTTCCTTCCGTGCGCACGGTGAATGACCTGAGCCGCAAGGCGCTGTACGGCCTGCATTTTGGTCACTTCGAGGCCGCCCTGGACAAGGCCATGAAGCGCAAGGGCAGCCACAGTGATCATTTTTCTCTGATGTTGTATTTCGGCCATACCCCGCAGGAGGGACTGGCGGATCTGGGGCGGCAGATCTTTGACCAGCTGCCGTGTCCGTTGCTGAAGGTGGAATTCCGCCGCCGGGAGCAGTGGACCATCGAGGCTCTCAAACCGCTGGCGCTCAAACAGCTCAAGGGGGCGGAAGAGGATGCCTTTGCCCAGGCTCTCGAGCAGTTCAACGCCCGGGTCTGGCGCAGCCCGCGCCGGCGTCGCAGCGACCGCTATGAGCTGGCCATGCTGGTCAACGACGAAGAGACATTGCCACCCAGCAACCGGACAGCATTGAAGCGTTTTATTCGCGCCGGTCGCCAGCTGGGAATCCGTGTGGATCAGGTCGGCCGGGATGCCTATACGCGGCTGGGGGAATATGACGGTCTGTTCATCCGCGAGACCACAGCCCTGGACCATCACACCTACCAGTTCGCTCGCAAGGCGGAGCAGGAAGGCATGGTGGTAATCGACGACCCGGGCTCGATCCTGCGTTGCACCAACAAGATCTATCTGGCGGAGCTGATGCAGGCCAATGGGGTACCGGTGCCGCCCACGGCCTTCGTGTTCAGCGATGATGATTCCCAGATCGATCGGCTGATCGAGGAATTGAAACTGCCCATGGTGTTGAAGATTCCCGATGGCAGTTTTTCCCGGGGTATCAGCAAGGTGAAGACCCGTGAAGAGCTTGCCGCCGGTTTGCGGGATTATCTGAAGCAGTCCTCCGTGGTGCTGGCCCAGGCGTTCATGTACACGGATTACGACTGGCGCATCGGTGTGCTCAACAACCGGCCCCTGTTTGCCTGCCAGTATTTCATGAGCAAGGGGCACTGGCAGATCTATCATCACCAGAGTGGGGGCAAGACCGAAACCGGCAACAGTCGGACTCTCCCGGTACAGGAAGTTCCGCCCAAGGTGCTGAAAGCCGCACTCAAGGCGGCGCGGTTGATGGGCACTGGCCTCTATGGAGTGGACCTGAAACAGTCAGGCGATCAGGTGGTTGTCATCGAGGTGAACGACAACCCGAACATTGATGCCGGGGTGGAAGATGCCTGGCTGGGTGAAGATCTCTATCGCCAGGTAATGCTGGAATTTCTGCGCCGCATGGAAGCCAAGCGCATCGGCCTGCCGGTGTGATACCACCCTTTCCATGGGAGCGTCGCTGGC
Source organism: Pseudomonadota bacterium (assembly GCA_036230225.1). GTDB lineage: Bacteria > Pseudomonadota > Gammaproteobacteria > Pseudomonadales > Alcanivoracaceae > Alcanivorax. The sequence goes on from JAZAJX010000011.1 coordinate 2,727, forward strand.
GGCGCGGTTCCCAACCAAGATCAAATGCCTTTTCTTCGTAGTGAGCAAACCGCACCGCCAGCGACGCTCCTGCGGGGTGGAGAGGGCTATTGAACGCGTTATCTCATTTTCCGTAACAGCCGGCCGTTGCCTTTCGCGACCTTGTCAGGTCTGATCGGAGAAAAGCACAAGGGATTCGGCATGCAACTTCGCGGCTTGCTACGACGTGAACTGCGCAGCGAATGCCGTCAGTGGGTAGAGGACGGCGATATCAGTGAAGCCCAGGGCAACCGGATTCTGGCTCGCTACGGCACCCGCCTGGACGACGCGTCGGACAGCTCACTGGCCTACAAGGTGTTGGTGACCGTGGCCTTTCTATTTGTCGGCATGGCCATCCTGCTACTGGTGTCGGCCAACTGGGAGACGATCCCCCGGGCAGTGCGGATGCTGGGATTGATTGCCACCACCGTGGCGTTGAACGGGGTGGGGATCTATCAATACCTGCAGCGCCGCGAAGGTATCGGCTGGTTGTTTCTCGGCGGCATCAGTTATGGCGCCTCCATCATGCTGATCGCGCAGATCTACCACCTGGGCGAACATTTCCCTGATGGCCTGTTTTATTGGGCGCTGGGTGTCGCACCTATGACATGGCTGGTGCGCAGTCGGGTGCTTGCCCTGTTGATGCTGGCGGTCGCCATGCTGTGGCTCTTCGCCGAGGGGCAGTTTTCACCGCCCTGGGCCATGGCGCTGTTCATGGCAGTGGGGCTGATGGTGGCGGTGCAGGCCCGGTCCGCCGGCTTGATGCTGGTGCTGGCGGCAGTGGCGGTGAGCTGGCTGAATCTGTTGCTGGGCTGGGCTTATGGCTACCCGCGCGGGCCGGATTTCGAGGCCGGGCATTTGACCCTGAATCTTGGCCTGCTGGCGTTGCTCTATGCCCTGGTGTGCTGGTTGGGCAGCCGTAGCGGCCTGCACTGGCAGCGGGCCGGCAGCCTGATCGGGCTGTGGACCCTGCGAGGCTATCTATTGCTGTTGCTGCCGTTCACTTTCAGCGAATTCGCCGAAGGTTATCTCCATGAGCAGGCCGGTTTGACGGACCCGGGTTTGTGGCTGGGTCTGCTGGCCGCCTTGCTGGCGTCATCGCTGTTGGTGGTCCGGCGTTTGGGGCAGACGGGTGGGCGGTTGCTGGTGATGCTGTTGCCGTTCGCCATGCTGGGCATTCATGGTCTGTTGAGCCGCGATGACGCCGTATTGTTTGCGGTGGCAGTGAACCTGCTGGCGTTGCTCTCGGCCATTGTGCTGATCCAGGAGGGCTTGCGGCGAGGCCTTAGCCAGTTCTTCTACAGCGGCATTGCTCTGGTGCTGGCGCTGGCGGTGATGCGCTATCTGGACCTGTTTGGTGATTATCTGGGCGCGGCTGCCATGTTCCTGGTGGCAGCGGCAGTGCTCTACGGGGCGGCGCGCTACTGGCGTCGTCAGCAGCGTCTTGCAGCGCTGCACACCGGGGAGGCACAGGCATGAAGCAGCGCACTCTGGGGCTGGCCTTGCTGGCCGCGCTTACCCTGCAGGTGGTGATTCTCGCCGGGGTCTTCGTGAACGGTTTCTACCCGCTATGGCTGGGCAAGGAAATCCGTGTGGAAACCCGTCCGGTGGACCCGCGCGATCTGTTCCGCGGTAACTATGCCCGCCTGGGATACGAGTTCAGCAACCTGCCCGCGGTGGGTTTTCGTCCTGGCGATGTGATCTATCTCCCCCTTGAGCAAGACGGCGAGCTGTGGCGCGGGCTGACCCCGGTCCACCAGCCCCCGGAACAAGGTATCTACCTGCGCGGCAGACTCAGCGGTTCCCCCTGGGGGGGTACCAGCCGGGTCACCTACGGCATTGAGGCCCTGTTCGCTCCGAAGGAAAAAGCGTTGCAGCTGGAGCGGGAATTGCGCGATGGCGCCGTGGCGGTGGTCAAGGTGGCGCCGAATGGTCGGGCGGCGTTGGTGAGGGTGGAGACGAAGGCAATTAATAATTAATAGTGAATAATTAACAACGCGCGATCCTGGTTTTATGCTTTTGAAACGCAAGAGGCCGCGTCCATGGCTTGGGCGCGGCCTCTTACGTTGCAGGTCTCTGCCCGCTTTCACGCGCAGTTATTAACTATTAATTATTCATTATTAATTGCTTCACCCCAACACCTTCTGAATGAACCCGGATTCCTTCTCGATGGTCTTGGCGAAGGGCTCCAGGGCGTGCATGCGTTCGATATGGCCTGCCAGGTTGGGGTATCTGGCTGGGTCGATCTGTTCGCCGGCGTGTTTGAAATTGACCATCTGGCTGGCCAGGGCGATGTCGGCCAGGGTCATGCGGTCTCCAACCAGGTACTCGCGGCCTTCCAGTTCCTGATCCAGGTAAGTGAACAGGGGCGGAATGGTGGTTTCCAGGGCGTGCTGGACCTTCTCCTCATCGCACTCCTTGCCCACCAGTCGCATGACCACTCGGTTGCGGAATACCGCAAAGGTGCAGCGCATGGCGAGATCATAGTCCACGTAGCGCTGGAACCAGATCATCCGGCCCAGTTCCATGGCATCGGTGGGGTAGAGGGCCGGTTCCGGGTAGGCCTTTTCCAGGTAGGCACAGATGGCAGCGGAATCCGCCAGGTACTGACCGTCTACCTCCAGCGCCGGAATGCGCTTCATGGGGCTGATCTTTTCGTAGCCTTCCGGAATGTTGGTTGGGTCGACATGTACGGTTTCATAGTCCACGCCTTTCAGTGCCAGTACGACACGGGTCTTGCGGACGAACGGGGACAGGGCGGCTCCGTACAGCTTGATGGTCATGGGTTTCTCCCGATAAATGGTTGTTTTTTCAACAGTATGGCGAAAGTTTCGCCGTCATAGCGCGCCAATATCAGAGCAGCATGACTTTTTCGGGTCAATGACGGGTCAGGCCAAAATTTTTCCTTGACGCTGGGCGATCAGATACCTATTCTACGCGCCGCTTTGACGTACCGCGTCAAGCCCGGGTCCCCTTCGTCTAGTGGCCCAGGACACCGCCCTTTCACGGCGGTAACAGGGGTTCGACTCCCCTAGGGGACGCCACTAATTCGCTGGTAATTGGCTGGCAGCAAGATAAGCGGGAATAGCTCAGTTGGTAGAGCACGACCTTGCCAAGGTCGGGGTCGCGAGTTCGAATCTCGTTTCCCGCTCCAAATAAGAAGGGACCCTTTCGGGTCCCTTCGTCGTTTTGGCCCTGTCATTTGCTTTCAACCGGGCGGCCCTTACACTAGGGGCTGACTGAAAGCGAAGAGACTATGGCCCGCCTACATCCGCGATTGCTGGAAGCCCTCAACCTGCTGCCGCAGGACAAACCCGTGCACCTGTTGACCCGTCACTCCGTGCGAGAGCTGGCCAAGAACGGTTTTGCCGATTACCGGCTGCCGCTGACGCCCGAGGGGATTGATATGGCCAGGGAATGGGGGGCGCAGCTGGCACGGCCGGTGGAGGCCTTCTACTCCAGCCCGGTAGGTCGTTGCGTGAATACGGCCAAGGCCATGGCAGAAGGGGCTCGCAAGGCTGGACTGATTGAAGCGATTCCCGAGATCACCACAGACACCACGCTGGTCGAACCCGGCTGTTACGTGGAGGATCTCAATCAGGTCGGGCCGACCTTCCTGAAAATGGGGGCCTTCAACTTCCTCAATCGCCATCTTCAGGAGCCGTTCGAGGGCATGCTGTCACCCGCGGAAGGCCGCAAGAAGCTGGCGACTTATCTGAAGGATCGAGAGCCTGCCAGCGGTCATCTCAACGTCCACGTCACCCATGACACCATTCTCGCGGTGCTGGTGGCGGAGTTGCATGGTCGCCGCCGCATCAGCGAAGAAGACTGGCCCTGGATGATGGAAGGTCTGTGGGTATGGTTTCAGGGTGGCCAGATGCACTGGATCTGGCGCGGTGAACATGGTCACCGGCTTCTCGACCACTGAGGTCGCTTCGTTTTTCCCATTCAATCTTTACGGCGAGGTGAGCCTTGTCTGCTCTGACGATTCGTAATCTGACCAAAACCTATGCCAATGGCGTACAGGCGCTGAAGGGGATCGACCTGGAGGTAGAACAGGGCGATTTCTTTGCGTTGCTCGGTCCCAACGGGGCTGGCAAGTCCACCACGATTGGCGTGATCAGTTCCCTGGTGAACAAGAGCGATGGCGATGTGAGCGTGTTCGGCCATTCGCTGGATACCCAGCGGGCCCAGGCCAAGCAGAAAATCGGTGTGGTACCCCAGGAGTTCAACTTCAACCAGTTCGAGAAGGTGTTCGACATTGTCGTCACCCAGGCCGGCTTCTACGGTATTCCTGCCCCGCTGGCCCGGGAGCGTGCCGAAAAGTACCTGCGGCAGCTGGGGCTATGGGAAAAGCGCGACAAGCAATCCCGTACCCTATCGGGAGGCATGAAGCGTCGTCTGATGATTGCCCGGGCTTTGGTCCATGAGCCCGAATTGCTGATTCTCGATGAGCCTACCGCAGGGGTGGATATCGAACTGCGTCGTTCCATGTGGGACTTTCTGACTCGCATCAATGAGGAAGGCAAGACCATCATCCTGACCACGCACTATCTGGAAGAAGCGGAATCCCTGTGTCGCCACATTGCCATCATTGATCACGGCACCATTGTGGAAAATACCGATATGAAGTCTCTGCTGGAGAAGCTGCAGGTAGAAACCTTCATTCTGGATCTGGCACGTCCGGTGACTGAGGCACCAACCCTGGAGGGGTTCGAGGTATGGCTCAAGGATGCCAAGACCCTGGAAGTGGCCGTGCCGAAATCCCGCAGCCTGAATACCCTGTTCGTAGCCCTGGCAGAGCAGGATTTCGAGGTGATGAGTATGCGTAACAAGGCCAACCGGCTGGAGGAATTGTTTGTGCGACTGGTAGAGCAGAACCTGCCTGGGGAGCAGGCGCAATGAGTGCTCGTGAACAATGGGTGGCCTTTCTCACCATCGTCATCAAGGAAATTCGCCGCTTTACCCGTATCTGGCCACAGACCCTGTTGCCACCGGCGATTACCATGACCCTCTATTTCGTCATTTTCGGCAACCTGATCGGTAGCCGAATCGGGGAGATGGGTGGGTTCGATTACATGCAGTACATTGTGCCGGGACTGATCATGATGAGCGTGATCCAGAACAGCTACGGCAATGTGGTCAGTTCCTTCTTCTCGACCAAATTCCAGCATTCCATCGAAGAAATGCTGGTGTCGCCCATGCCGCCCCATGTGATCCTCAATGGCTTTATTGTCGGGGGGATGGTCCGGGGCATGCTGGTGGGGTTGATTGTCAGTCTGCTCAGTCTCTTCTTTACCCACCTTTCCATGCAGCATCTGATGATCACCATTACAGTGGTGGTGCTGACCGCTGCCCTGTTTTCCCTGGGGGGGTTCATCAATGCGATCTTTGCCAACAAGTTCGATGACATTTCCATTGTCCCGACCTTTATCCTGACGCCACTGACTTACCTGGGCGGGGTGTTCTATTCCATCGACTTGCTACCGGAATTCTGGCGTGTGGTCAGCCTGGCCAACCCGATTGTTTATATGGTCAACGCTTTCCGTTACGGGGTGCTGGGGGTCAGCGACGTGAACGTCTATGCCTCTCTGGCGGCCATTTTGGGCTTTGTCGTGGCATTCTATCTGGTGGCGCTATGGTTATTGCGGCGCGGTACCGGTATTCGCCACTAAGCAATCGGATTATGATGACTGTATTATCCAAGGACGGTAGTACCAAGAGGTAATCATGAGCTACTTGAAGGAAACACCACTGGGTCGGTCCAGTGACTATGTGGACGAGTACATGCCCTCGCTGCTGTGCCCGGTGCC
>JAZAJX010000012.1:0-11996 GCA_036230225.1 Pseudomonadota bacterium
GCTCGTAGCTCGTAGCTCGTAGCTCGTAGCTCGTAGCTCGTAGCTCGTAGCTCGTAGCTCGTAGCTCGTAGCTCGTAGCTCGTAGCTCGTAGCTCGTAGCTCGTAGCTCGTAACTCGTAACTCGTAGCTCGTAACTCGTAGCTCGTAGCTCGTAGCTATCGTCTCACGTACACCACGAACGAGTAATCGTAGGGGTTCGGGCCTTCGGCGGCGAAATCTTCCCGGCCGACTTCTTTCCACTGGGACCTATCGTAATCCGGGAAGAAGGTATCGCCTTCCACGTCGGCATGGACCTCCGTGAGATAGAGACAATCCGCCTTCGGCAGCGCCAGTTTGTAGATCTCCGCCCCGCCCATGATCACGGTTTCTTCCTGGCCGTCGATAAACGCCACGTTCTCGGCCATCTCCACGGCATCATCCAGGGTCGTGACCACCTTGGCGCCTTCGGCGACATAATCCGGCTGACGGGTAATCACGATATTGGTCCGCCCCGGCAGCGGCCCTTTGAGGGACTCCCAGGTCTTGCGCCCCATGATCACCGGCTTGCCGAAGGTGACTTTCTTGAAGTACTTGAGGTCGTTGGGCAGGTACCAGGGCAACTTGTTGTCCCGGCCGATCACGTTATTGCTGGCCTTGGCGACCATCATGGAAAGTCGAATGGACATACGTTCCTCGCAACACGCATCACGCTTCATGCACCACCCGTATTGCGTGATGCGAGAAGCCTGTTGCGTCTCCTAGATTGCCACCGGCGCCTTGATATGGGCGTGGGGCTCGTAATCGCTCAGGGTGAAATCCTCGAAGGTAAAGGCAAACAGGTCCTTTACCGCCGGGTTCAGGGTCATGGTGGGCAGCGGGCGCGGTTCCCGAGCCAGTTGGGTATCCGCCTGCTCCAGGTGGTTGGAATACAGGTGCGCATCGCCCAGGGTATGAACGAAATCACCGGGCTCCAGATCACACACCTGCGCCATCATCAGCGTCAGCAGCGCGTAGGAGGCGATGTTGAACGGTACGCCCAGGAAAATGTCCCCGCTGCGCTGGTACAACTGGCAGCTCAGCTTGCCGTCGGCCACATAGAACTGGAACAGACAATGGCACGGTGGCAGAGCCTGTTTGCCCGCCGCCGCATTGGCATCCGGCGAGATGGACGGATCCGGCAGCACCGCCGGGTTCCAGGCACTCACCACCAGGCGACGGGAATCCGGGTTGCGCTTGATCTCCTTGAGGACCTCGCTGATCTGGTCGATCACCTGCCCATCCGGCGTTTTCCAGCTGCGCCATTGCTCCCCGTAGACCGGCCCCAGCTCGCCCTCAGGGGTCGCCCACTCATCCCAGATGGAAACCCCGTTTTCCTTCAGGTAACGGATATTGGTGTCACCGGAAAGGAACCACAGCAGCTCGTGAATAATCGAGCGCAAATGCAGCTTCTTGGTGGTGACCATGGGAAAGCCTTCGCTCAGGTCATAGCGCATCTGGTAACCAAACACCGCGTAGGTGCCGGTACCGGTGCGGTCTTCCTTGAAGGTGCCATGCTCACGGACATGACGCAGCAGATCGAGGTATTGTTTCACGAGCGACTCCCTGAAGTGGTAACGGCACGATCATCGTGGCGGTAGGCCCAGACCATCATCGCCAGCCCCAGCAGAATCATGGGAATGCTCAGCAGCATGCCCATGGTGAGCCAGCCACCGGTCAGGTAACCAATATGGGCATCCGGTTCGCGGAAGAACTCCACGAAGGTACGCCCCAGGCCATACCCCACACCGAACAGGCCGGTGACCGCTCCCGCCGGGCGCGGCTTCGCCGAATAGAACCACAGCACGATAAACAGCAGCACGCCTTCCAGTGCAAATTCATAGAGCTGGGAGGGATGACGCGGCAGACGATCCGGGTCCGTGGGGAAGACCATGGCCCAGGGCGCATCACTGGTGCGCCCCCACAGCTCCGCATTGATGAAGTTGCCCAGCCGGCCGGTGGCCAGGCCGATCGGCACCATGGGCACCATGAAATCCGCCACCTGGAAAAAGCGCTTGTGGGTCTTGCGGCCAAACAACCAGAACGCCACCAGCACGCCGATGGCGCCCCCGTGGAAACTCATGCCGCCATCCCACAACTTGAACAGCCAGATCGGATCATCCAGGAACTTGCCGAAGTTATAGAACAGTACGTAGCCCAGACGCCCACCGAGGATCACCCCCATGGCGCCGTAGAAGACCAGATCACCCACCTCATCCTTGGTCCAACCCGAATTCGGTTGCTTGGCACGGTACACCCCCAGTAACCAAGCGGCGGCAAAGCCGATCATGTACATCAGGCCGTACCAGTGCACCTTGAGGGGACCAATGGCGATCGCCACCGGATCGATTTGCGGAAAATCCATAATGCCTATCCCAAAACCAGCCGGAGGCCGATGATAAACAACACCACCGCGAATACCTTCTTGAGCATCGCCGAAGGTAGCCGATGGCTGAGTCGCGCCGCCAGTCGCGCAAACGGAAAACTGGTGAGCACTATACCGGCTGTCGCCGGTAAAAACACATAGCCCAACGCCCCCTCGGGGAGTCGGGTTTCCTGCCAGCCGGCCACGGCAAAACCCAGCGTGCCAGCCACGGCGATGGGCAGACCGCAGGCAGAAGCAATGGCCACCGCCTCCTGCATCTTCAGGCGGCAGCCGCTCAGGAACGGCACCGTCAACGAACCGCCCCCGATACCGAAAATGGCCGACCCGGTGCCGATGAGCACGCCCGCCAGCCCCAACCCCGGCGCACCGGGCACCCTTTCCGGCAAGGCCGTATCCGCCACCTTGCGGCCGGTCAGCGCCATCTGCAGCGCGATCACCATGGCAAAGAGACCGAAAAGACGGGTCAGCAGTTCCCCTGCCATGGCATCCGCAATAAAGGCCCCGGCAAACGCCCCGATGACAATGCCCACCCCCAAGCGCAACGCCACCGGCCAACGCACATAGCCCGCCTTGTGGTGGGTGCGCACCGCACTAATGGACGTCACCATGATCGTACTCAGGGACGTGGCCACCGCCATCTTCGCCACCAGATCCGCGGGAAAGCCCAGGCCATGAAACAGGAAAATCAGTGCCGGCACGATCACCACACCCCCGCCCAGTCCCAGCGCCCCGGCCAGCAGGCCAGCGCCAACCCCGACACCCAGACAGATCAAAAACAATTCCCACATTGGCCAGCCCTTATGCCAATCACTCGCAAGGCAGGTATGCTAACAGGCCCCTGAGCAGATGGCCCGACTATGTGCATCGTACTGCTGGACTGGCAACCAGACACCCAGACCCCCCTGCGGGTGGCCGCCAACCGCGATGAATTCCATGCTCGCCCCGCCGAGGCCGCCCGCTGGCGTGGTGATATCTTCTGCGGCCTGGATATCCGTGCCGGGGGCACCTGGCTGGGCATCCACCGCAACGGCCGCTTCGCCGTGGTCACCAACTACCGCGAACCCATCGCCGACCGCCAGAGCGGAGAACGCTCCCGTGGCCTGCTGCCCCTGGCGTTCCTGGAAGATGCGCGGTCACCGGAAACCTTCTGCCGGGAGCTGGCCGCTGAACAACATCACTACGGCGCCTTCAACCTGCTGGTGGGCACCCCGGAGAGTCTCTGGTACATCGGCAACCGTGGCGCCCCTCCCCAGGCGGTGACACCGGGTGTCCACGGCCTCAGCAATGGCCTGCTGGATGACCCCTGGCCCAAGGTGCAACGGGCCAAACAGCACCTGACCGACGCCATCACCGCCGGCGGCTCACTGAATCAACTGCTGGATGTGGTCAACGATCACCACCAACCCGACGATAGCGAGCTGCCTGATACCGGCGTGGGCCTGGACCTGGAACGGCTGGTCGCCCCGGTCTTCATCCAGTCTCCCAACTATGGCACCCGCGCCAGCAGCGCGGTCATCCTCGACCGCGACAAAGGCCCGGTGATGATCGAACAGGGTTGGTTAGCGGACGGCGGTGCCGACGGCGACCTTCGGCACAGCCGGTAGGCGACTGAATTTCGTTAAACGGCTCTCACTGCCAGCAACTATCGGCGATCTCCTACAGATCTCCATGGAGCAGCCTGCTAGCGTTCCCGGCTTTGATCCCGGCAAGGAATGCAGGAGAAGCCCATGGTCATGTCAGCCGTTCAGGCAAGGGAGCCCCGCCCCGGCACATCAATGCCGTTTATCGCCACCCTCATTCGCCACCAGCAGGACGTCCTGGTGTCCGCGCCGGGGCTGCGTGACACGCTGCCGGTGCGCCATGTCGCCGAAACCGTTACCACTCTGGCCGATGGCGACAAGGTGCTATGCCTGTTGGACGACGCGCTCGGTGTGGTCGTCACGGACCGCATTGTTCCCATGGCTGACAGCGCACCCGCCACCGACCTGATCACCGAGCTGGAGAATGGCCAGCTCCTGTTCGATGCCCCCAGAGGGCTGATACTGCAAACTGGCGATGCCCGGATTGAACTCCGCCCGGATGGCTGCCTGCTTCTGGATGGGCAGGAAATCCATGCCATTGCCGATGGCATCAACCGGCTGCTCGGCGCCCGTATCGAACTCAACTGATACCGTCATGACCGCCAGCATCCGCATCAGCCACTACGCGCTCAATGCGCCCACGGGCTCGCACCCGGCCGGGGTCTACTGGGCCTGTCAAGCCGGCATACCGGCTTATCAGGCTGACAGAAACCGGTGCATCCCGCATCCCGTCAGCGGCACCCCCGACCCGGTCATGCTGGGGCGAATCCCCGCTGAACACGACGAGGCGCCGTTCAACCCCCAGCGCCTGATCCCGGCCGTGGATGCCCTGCTGGACGAGAATGGCCCAGCCCTGATGGACAGCCGGATACTGCTTTGCCTGCCGGCGCCGGACCGGGCACGTTATGAACGCCTGCAGCAGTCCCTCCTCCCCTGGCTACACAATCGGCTGGCAGAGGTATGCGCTGCCGGCGAAATACGGGTGACCTGCCCTCACACCCTGCCCGAAGCACTGGTGGAAGAATGGCAACACCTGCAGCAAGGGAACCTCACCGCGCTCACCCTGCTCGGGCTCGACAGTCTGCTTAACGAGGAAACCCTGAACGAACGGCAATCCACTAACGACATACGCACCCATAGCTGGAGCCACGGCCGGATCCTCTCGGAGGCCATCGCCCTGGTGAGATTCGAAGCAAGCCACACCCTGCAACCCGGCGACATTACCTGCACCGGCCTTGGCAGCTCGGCAGCCGCAACGGATCACCCCCATCAACAGGGCCAGGCCCTGGCCACCGCCGCCCGGCAGACTGCGGCCAATGACACCGTTGCCCGCCCGGATCGGCTGGTACTGGCGCGCGCGCAAACCCGCGACCATGAACTCAGCTGGCACTCTACCCAGACAAGCCTGTGGCCAGTGCGTCTTTCCAACCGCGACAACCTGGCCATGCGAAAAGGGGAAAAAGAAGCGCCACAACCGACACTGCCAGCGCCACTGCATATCCTGCGCCCGGCGCTCACCATCGGCGACAGTGGCGCAGCCACCTTGCCAATTGGCCTGATCACCGCCTGTGAAGCGCTGCGCTTTCGCGTCTGCCCGGCGGCTACCGCCCTGGTGCTGGACAGCCCTGGCGGCCCACAACACCTGGCCATGCAACTGCATCATCAACGACAGGACATCGCACAACACCCCGGTTCAAAGGAAGGAACCCGCCATGAGTAATATCCTGATCAACGGCCTTACCGCTGTTCACGCCGGTTCCGGCGGCACCCTTGTCACCATGGATATCTGCAAGACGCCGCCTTTCTGCCAGCCCATTCCCTACAGCAACGTGGCCATGAGTACGGATGCCGCTGGCACCGCCAGCTCCGTGCTGGTCAACGGCAATCCGGTTTGCCATGTGGCGTCCACCTTCGCCAAAAGCAGCGGCGACATGGCGGGCACCTGCGGCGGGATCCTGTCCGGCACCATTGCCGGGCAGGCGGAATTTCTCACCTTCTCACCCAACGTCTTTGTGGAAGGCCAGCCCGCCGTGCGCCAGAGCGACATGATGGTGTCCAACATGCGCAACACCGCGCCGGCCCCGCTGCAACAACCCGGCGCCGGATTGCCCGACTCACTCAGCCCCGAAGAAACCGACGAGCAACATATCGCCCCCACCCATCGCCTCGACGTGGAACACATAGCCCAGCCGCAACCCCGTCGTCGTCATTTCGTACGTCTGCGTCGGAGGACGAAATGAACGCACAAACCCGTTTCCTCGCTGACAATAAAACCGTTCGCGACAGAACCATCGCCTCGTTCCATGTCAATGGTGACGATGCCTCAGCGCTGTTTCTGGAGTTCAACGACAACCGCACGTCCTACCCGCCCCATATTGGGCGGGCACTGGAAGCCAACGGCTATCTCGAAACCGATAGCGAACCCCTCTATCTGATCCCCCTGGGACAGGGCCTCCCGGTCACACGAGACGACACCAGTACAGACGCACTGACAGCACTCGGACAAATCAAACCCGTGCGCTTCGCCGATCCGGAGGGCACACAACTTGCCCCCCTTCGCGACAACGGCAGACTGTATATTTTTGTCGGTGGCTACCTGTGGCGGGAACTGGTGGTCAGCGATGACGGCAACACCTTCCGCGACATCAACCTGGCCAAGTACCAGGGCTGCGACCAGCGCCCACCGGACGACGGCATGGAAACCGAAATCGGCGCCATCACGATTCCCCACCGGCTCAATGGCGGACCGGTTCTGCTACAAGTCGCCTTTTCGGAGGTCCCCTGGAGCTGGGCGCTGATCGAAATCCTCGGCGGGCTGGCGGATGAAGACCCCCGTTACCTGCCCGACCTGCCGGAACACACCCCCTACCGGTGGCATCGCGACAACGTGGACCACGCCCTGCGCCTGCAGCGGACCACGCTGTTAAATGTGAATAGCTTCGATGGCCAGGGCTCGCCCGATACCCTCAAACAAACCGCCCTGATCGGTGCCTGGCAAGCCAACAACCACTACAACCAACCCGACGAAAACGGGCTGCTGGCCCTGCCCCAATTGAGCCGCGCAGATATTCAGGACAACCTGCCGGTGGCCGCCCTGCAGGATCCGCTGGGGATTGCCTTTGAAGGGGTCGGCAAACTTACCCTGCTGATGAATGAGCTATGCCAGCATGTAATGGAAATCGACCAGCATGAACATGCCAAGAGTGCCGTTTATGCCTATCAGACGTTTTTCAGGCAACGTCTTCATGCACAGCAAACCCGCCCCGCCGCCATGGGTCACATGCATACCACCTACGTGGAAAATGGCACCCATGCCGACAACCTGAGAGACGCAGCAGACCGAATCGACCGTAACTTTCTGGAGCAAGTCCTCCGGGTCACCGAGCGACGCGAGTTGCGTCAGAAGATTCGCCAGCAGCGCCGCGACACCATCAACTGGCTGGATGGCAAAACCCCCGAAGGCAGCGATGCCAGCCAGGGCTTCACCGCCTTTCTCTCTCCCTGGGAGGCTCTGCGAGACTACGCCTGGCTACCCGTTCCCGGTGACGAGCAACGCCACACCCTGAACCCGGACGACGACCATGCCACGCCGGACTACAGCGCCTTCTGGAAAGCCATCGCAGGCCTGCTGTCCGGCTTGGGCTCGGATCCCGCCGTCATCGACAGTGCCTACGATGCCGACCCGGACCCGGAATGGGATGACGACAACGACCCCGTGCATGCACTGAAAAGTCAGCTCCTGAAGCCAGATCATCCCTTACACGCTGCCCTGATCCCCGGGGCGGATCAGATCCCTGTCGATAGCGATTTTCTTCCCTCACTGGAAGAAGCCAAGCAACCCGCCACGAACAGCAGCTTTCGCCATGCCGCCTATGCCGCCGTCACCGGTAGCCATCCGGACTGGTGGTACTGGCAACAAACCCGTAACCAGACAGACAGCATCGTTGCCAGCCTGCTGTTCAGCTTCCAGAAGCAATGGAAGGACGCACTGGCCAACCAACAAGAAGACACCATTGAAATGCTGATGCGGCTGGGTAAAGGATCCGGCCCGCCAGATCTGCACGGCGCCCGGCTGTTCAAGACAGGCAGCGTCATCCCCGAAGGCTGGATGATTATCGATGCCAAGGAGCGCGTCTTCGAACCCCTGAAACGCTCACAACGGCGCGACATCATCCGCCAGGGCGGCCTGGACGCAGAAGGCCGGGTCAAGGTGCTCGACCCCACGGACCCCGGCAAGGTACTCGGCAGCAGCGACGCCACGGAACTGACCTATAACCGGGGCATCCCCCGTAACCTGACCAACCAGAACTGGACCGACCTATATAAGGAAGTCGGCCAGGACGGCTTGGCGCGAGTAAAACAGACCGTCATGGCCGTACCGCCCACCAGTGAATATGCACGGCACTGGAACCAGCCGGGCACCGAGGCAAGCACAGGAGCAAAACTCACAACTGGAGCTATCAAGGTAGCCAACAAGACCTTGCCGCCAGCCTTGGCAACCTTAGAAGTCTTCAACTTAATATCTATAGGTGAGCGAATCAGAAACCAAGGGTGGAACGTCCGCAGCGTCTTTGACCTAAGTTACAGCGGGGTAGTAATTGCTTACGCAGTTACAGACACAGCCATCCAAATAGCTGGTGAAGACAAAGTCACCAAATGGTTAACCTTCAAAAAATGGAAAAAAACCTCCCGTTTCACGAAGAACATCATTAACGGCAAAAAAAGCTTCAGCACTTTCAAAGTCTATAACTTCAAAATGATAGGGGCGGGATTAACTGGATTTGGTTCATTAATGAGCGCCTGGGATATAAAAATACAACTGGATAAGGGCAACCATGAGAGTGCCGCAGCCCACGGCGTGGCGACCGGAGCCATGGCGGGTGCAACATTGTCACAACTGGGTCGCTCCCTGGTGTTGAAATCCGTCAAAAAAACCTTTTTCACTCGAGCACTGGTAGTGCTGGGCCCCTGGGGCTGGGCCTTTACCGCTGTGAGCATTATTGCGGCCATTACCGCCGAATGGCTCAAGCTGAGCCCCATGGAACGCTGGGCGCAGTTCGGCCCCTTCGGCGACGACCCGGAAGAACGCTTTACGAAAGAATACCGTGACCTGACTGCCGGACAGGTCTACCAAACCTTGCTTTCCCTGCTGATGGCCCCCAACCCCATCATCACCGAAAGCCAGAACCCGCCCAACCAGTTTAAGGTGGAAATCCACGCCCCGGTGGCCGGCGAAAATGGCAAGATTCACCATGCGGTGGTCTATGAGGACCGACATGGTGACCTGCAAACACTCAAACCCCTCGCCTGGGTGCCCGCACTGGCAAATAAAGAAGACCCGCAAAGCCGTACCGGCCTGATCGCCTGGTACGAAAAACCGGAATTCTTTGGAACCTGCACCTTCTATGCCCGCGCCAGATTCTTCCATGAAGAGGAGGAATGTTGGCTGCCATTTAGGCCCGAAGATACCTCACTGGAGAGTGGTGCTACCCAAACAGAACTGGATCCAGACACCGCCCCAAGAGGCTGGACTCAGGCCACCCTGACACTGAGGCATGACCCCAGAACCTTCGTCTTCTAAAGCGACCATAACTATTGTGAATACTTAACTGATATGGATAGAGAAAGCACTTACCAAACTTCCGCCTACAGCAGCCAGAGCCCTCGTGATTTACCCGACGGAAAGTCAATGGATGAGCGCGGCGGTTACTTCACACGAACAGCCTACGGCATTCTACTAGCACTTCCCGGCGCTCAATGCCGAGAATATATAGCCGAAGCCCAATGCGATGTTTTTGACCTGGAAAAAATCCAGGAAAAAGGCTCCGATGAAATGAAATGCCGTTATATGCGAAACCCTCATCTGATGGATTTCTGGCCTACCCTTTTTGAGTGGCCGGTTATGGCTAAAACACTGAGTTATATAGTTGGGTGGTTTACATTTGCAGGAGGAGGAGGCTCTCTCATCGCAATGTTTATTATGGGTTTATCTGAAAACTGGGAAGGCCCTATTGCAGTATTCAAATACTGGTTCATGCCTTTTTTTTCTACTTGGATTCTTCTTAAATTAATAACCAGAGGCGAACCAAAACTAAAAAAAGACACTCGCTTCTACCGTCGCACCGGCATGGTCAGCATCTACCAGAAAGACGAAGATCGCCTGGAGGTCCCGTTCGATGAGTTCGATCCTCACCTGACCCACCGCACCGGCCCCACCGGCTCAACGGGCTTTCTGCTGCAACTCGTCCACCGCTATTCCGACCTGTTGATTCAGCATATCAACGTCTATAACGAAGAATTCGAAGTCTATCTGGAATGGGAGCGGCTGCATCAATTCATGGACATCTCCCAGCCCATGCCCGACCGGGTAATCACTGAACCGGCCCGACAGTTCGACCCGGTTACCGCCGAATACGATGAGAAACACAATCGCCCCAAACACTTCTGGCGCGACATGAGTGATGAAGAGTTTGAAATACGCCGCGAAGCCGCCAGAAAAGCCGCCAAGGACTTCCCCTGGGGAAAAACCCGGGAACAGGCCCTGGCCAGCGGCTGGAAACCCTCCGAACAGCGCATCAACTGGCAGGCATTGAAGGAAAAGCAACAAACCGCATGATCACCCCCTCACCACAAAGAATGCTGCAAGCGCCATGAAGCATGAAGCGGTTTACGCCGCCACCGCTTACAACAGCCAGAACCCTCATGATTTTCCCGAGGGGAGAACATCGGATGAGCACGGCGGCTACTTCACCCGCATAGCCTACGGCACCCCGCCGCCCCACTAGTCTCTGTAAAACGGCGACAAGGCTTTGGGCGAGCTCAATATCCCTATTCCATGACCCTAGCTTACATGGAGAAGGGCAGCTCTCCTTCAATGACCCCACGGATATCCACGTGCCAAATCGAATCTCATAAAACAGCCAGATGAAATCTCAGGGAAAGCCAATGACAACATTTAGCCCCGGACAAAATATAAAATCGCCTCAAAGCCCACAATGCGGGGAATATCTTGCCATCTTTGATGACAACCTATCCGAAGGCTTCTCTGGGATGACCAGAAAAAGCTCTTTCACCACAGAAGAAGATAGCTATATATGGAGTGAGGCAAATTACATCAGTCTTAGTGCCATCACAGAAACAATAATGGTGCTTTCCTTGTTATTCTCTGGCATCACCCAATCCCTAATGGGCGCAGCAATTGTTATTATCCCCTTGGTCGACGGCAGCCCCATTGAAAAATACCTTCCTTCGTTTGTAGTTGCCATACCCTTAATTACTGCAATAACTCTTCCACTCAAAAAGTTATCTATAACGACACTTGCAATATTAATAATAATAAGGATTACCGATTACAATATTATCAACCCATTTTTCGAAGATAACTTCATGAATAACATGTTTTATATGTCGTTATTTCTATTATTGGTTTTCATCATCTCAGCAGCATTAAAGAAAGCATCTCCAAGTGACAACAAAATGGACACCCTCTTTAACCGAAGAACAGGAAATGTCCATATTTACTGTAAAACAGAAAAGAAACATAAGGAGTTTCCATTCTCAGAACTTATTCCTTCCAGCAAGTCCTGGAGTACGCCAATGCATCACAGCATTGATCCAGGCCAGACCCTGACTATCGTTCACAAAGAAACCGGATTAAGAGCATGCAAAATCATCGTCAACAATGGCAATTACTATGACCCATACTTGCGCTGGGAAATTTTCCAGCAATTCATGAATCCCTCCCTTCCACTTCCGGATGTCCCTGAATTTGAGCCTATAAGGCAATACGATCCTGTCACAAAAAAACATGATCAGGAGACGTCCCGCCCAGAGAATTTCTTCCGCAATATGGGGCGAGCTGAGTCAATACTCCGCTGCCAGAAGGCCAAGGAGGCTGCCAATGATTACCCTTGGGGGATGCCTCTCGAACAGGCAAAAGCCATGGGCTGGCAGCCATCCATCAAACGAATAAGTCCCCAGGAGATTATAGAGGTCAGAGAAAAGGAGAAAGACAC
>JAZAJX010000013.1:0-5514 GCA_036230225.1 Pseudomonadota bacterium
AAAGCCCCGCTCCAATGAGCGGGGCTTTTTTATGGGTGCGAGTGGCAGACGTCTCGACCAAACGCTGCGGAAATCATCAAGGCATCAGAACCGGCTCTTGCTCCAGACTGACACCAAAACGTTCCCAGACATCCCGGCGCACCGCCGATGCCAACGCCATGACATCCTCACTACTGGCATGACCGTGATTAACCAATACCAGAGCCTGTTCGCTATGCATACCTACCGGTCCCAGGCGCCGCCCTTTCCAGCCCGCCTGTTCAATCAGCCAACCCGCCGCCAACTTGACCCCCTCCGCCTGAGCATAGGCAACCAGGGTCGGGAACTGCGCCTTCAGATGCGAAGCCTTCTCCTGGCTCACTACCGGGTTCTTGAAAAAGCTGCCTGCGTTAGCAAGTACCGCCGGATCGGGCAGTTTGCTTTGCCGTACCGCGATGACACGTTCACGCACTGCCGCCGGGGACACCGCCCCGGGGGGCATCTCCCCAAAATAGTCTTTCAATGGCCCATAGCTCACCGTGCAGGCGGGCACCTTATTGAGCTTCAGCTCAATACCGGTGATCACGTAACGCCCCCGGTCGCGCCCCTTGAAACGACTGTCCCGATAGGCAAAATCACACTCATCCGCCGCAAAGTGGGTCACCCGACCGGTGGCCACCTCCATGACGGTTACCTGCTCCAGGTATTGGGATAATTCCACCCCGTAGGCACCGATATTCTGGAACGGCGCCGCCCCTGCGGTACCGGGGATTAACGACAGATTCTCCAGCCCCTGCCAGCCCTGCTCCACGGTCCAGGCCACCAGATCATCCCAGTGCACCCCGGCTCCCGCCGCAACCCAGACATGCTGCTCATTCTCTTTTACACTCGCCATGCCATCCATGGCCGGACAGAGCGTCAAGCCAGGCAGGTCCCCCTGAATGACGAGATTGCTTCCTTCTCCGATGACTTGCAGCGGCTCGGCATGATCATGATCGGCAAGCACCTGTTCAAGCTCATCAAGGGTGGCCGGCCTGGCCAGCCGTTGCGCCCGTGCAGGCAGACGCAGGGTGTTCAGGCCACTCAGATCCGCCTCTTCTTCCACCAGGGGATACTGTCCGGCATTCATAGTCGCTCCCGCAACGCATCCAGCAAGCCGTCCGCCCCATCCTCGACAAGGTCCAGGACACGGTCGAAACCCTCCTCTCCCCCATAGTAGGGGTCCGGGACTTCACGATCCTCTGACTGCCGGGCATAGTCCAGAAAACGGCGCAGGGTTACCGTCACATCCGCCGGCTGCATGGCCTGCAGGTCCGTCAGGTTGGCGTTGTCCATGGCCAGCACCACATCGAATTCATAGAAGTCCTGCGCACTGACCTGCCGGGCTCGCAGGTGCTCCATCCGGTATCCCCGGCGGGCTGCCGCCTCGCGGGTGCGCGGATCAGGCGCGCGCCCGATATGCCAGTCGCCGGTGCCAGCACTGTCGATACGGATCTGATCGCCCAGGCCCGCGGCATTGACCCGCTCACGAAATACCGCTTCCGCCGTTGGCGACCGACAGATATTGCCAAGACAGACAAACAGCACGGACACTGTCATGACTGCCCTCCCAGCTGGGCACGGAGGCGCTCCAGGTCCGCCTGGGTATCGACACCTCCCGGCACCGCCTCACAGGCCGGCGCCACATGAATTGCCACCCCATTCGCCATGGCTCGCAGCTGTTCCAGAGACTCCAGCTGTTCCAGTCGAGCTGGCGGCCATTGGACATAACGATGCAGGAAACCCACCCGATACGCATAAATGCCGATATGCCGCCACCATTGGCCAGCGCTGATGTCACGCCCGCCCTCGGCGAAAGCATCCCGATGCCAGGGGATCGGCGCACGGGAAAAGTAGAGCGCCCGCCCCTGCGCATCGAACACCACTTTCACCACATTCGGATTGAACAGGGAATCCGCATCCTCGATGGGTTCGCACAGTGTCGCCATCTGACAGGTCGGATTGGCCGCAAGATTGTCGGCCACCTGATTGATCACTGATGGCGGGATCAGGGGCTCATCCCCCTGTACATTCACAATAATATCGTCATCGTCCAGCTTCAGGGTGGCAGCCACTTCCTGAAGCCGGTCGGTCCCCGAGGGATGATCCTCACGGGTCATCACCACAGAAACCCGCCCCTCAAGCGCATCGGCAATCCGGCTATCATCGGTGGCCACATAGACCTGATCCGCCGCACTTTGCTGGCAGCGCTCCGCCACTCTGACCACCATGGGTTGCCCGGCGATATCCGCCAACGGCTTGCCTGGCAAGCGGGTAGACGCATATCGGGCCGGCACCACCACATAAAAACTCATGAGCAAACCTCTTTCAAAAATGCAGCAAGCGTCAAGCCGCAGTGACAACGCGATCAGAAGGTTGTTGTCTCTGAAACGCATCAGCCGCGACCAGAGATTCAGCGCGGCCAGCAACGCTCAAAATAAAACAAAACTCATTCCGCGTTGAAGCTCGTAGCTTGCAGCTTGTAGCTATTCCAACCCCAGCGCCCGGTCCAGCATCTGGTCCAGCAAGCCGTCCGGCAGGCTGGCCGACACCGGCAGATACCACCAGTGAGGTTCGGCGAAGGGCGCACACTTCACCGCATCCTTCTCGGTCATGAGTACCGGCAACCCGTCAGAAAAGCCCAGGTCAGCAGGCTGGAACGCATGGTGATCGGGGAACACGTGGGGCGTGATACTGAGCCCGAGAATATTGAGAAGATTGAAAAACCGCTTGGGATTGCCGATGCCGGCAACGGCATGAACCTGGGGATGCAGGCGCAGAAATGCCTGGTGATCCAGGGTCTCGCCATCGGCCAGCCCGGTGATATCCGCAGGCCGCATGATCATCGGATAGGCGCCACTCCAGCCGCCCCCCGTACTGATCACAAAGTCCACTTCCTTGAGACGGGTGGCCGGTTCACGCAATGGACCTTCCGGCAGACAGCGGCCATTTCCCAGCCCCCGCTGCCCATCCACTACCACGATTTCCGCGCTGCGCGGCAAGGCGTAATGTTGCAAACCATCGTCGCTGATCACCAGATCCGGCGTATGCTCACGGATCGCTACATCCAGCGCATTGCGACGGTCCGGATCCAGAATCACCGGTACACCGGTACGCCGGGCAATCAGCACCGGCTCGTCACCCACGTCCAGCGCATTGCTATCTGCGTCAACTCGCTGCGGGTACTGGTCAGTCTTGCCACCAAATCCCCGCGATACCACCACCACCTTCAGGCCACGGGCACGAGCGGCCTCCACCAGCGCAATCACCAGTGGCGTCTTGCCGGTACCGCCGACAGTGATATTACCCACCACCAGTACGGGGACTGGCGGTGCCGGCTTGTGCTTGCGAAATCGCTGCAGACGCCGCTTGGCCTCCAGCGAGACCAGCATGGATAACGGGCGCAGGGGCACCAGCCATGGGCTCCCCTTGTACCACCCCTGTTGAATCCATTCACTCAGCGACATGGCCGCCCTGCTCCTCGGCAAAATCCATACGGTACAGCTGGGTATAGAGCCCGTTACGCTCCAGCAGCTCCTGGTGGGAGCCCTGTTCGATCAGCTGCCCCTGGTCGAGCACCAGAATCCGGTCCGCTTTTTCGATGGTAGAAAGACGGTGGGCAATGACCAGAGTGGTCCGCCCCACCATGACCTGCTCCAGAGCCTGCTGAATATGGTGCTCGGATTCGGTATCCAGTGCGCTGGTCGCCTCATCCAGAATCAGAATCGGTGCATCCTTCAACAAGGCGCGCGCGATCGCGATCCGCTGGCGCTGGCCACCGGAAAGCTGCACCCCGTCCTGCCCCAGGCGTGTGTCGAGACCGTGCTCGAGCTGCTCGATGAACCGCCAGGCATGGGCATCCCGTGCGGCCTGCTCAATGGCAGCATCATCCATGCCACGCAGTTCCCCATAGGCGATGTTGTTGCGCACGGTATCGTTGAACAGTACGACCCGTTGACTGACCATACCGATCTGGTGACGCAGGTTGGCCAGCTGAATCTCGGGTAACGGCACGCCATCTAGCAGGATGCGTCCCTGATCCGGATCGAAGAACCGTGGCAGCATGGCACTGATGGTGCTCTTGCCGGCACCGGAGCGCCCTACCAGCGCCACTGTCTCGCCGGACTTGATGGAAAAACTCAGATTGCGCAACACCGGGTGCGCCGGATCATAACCATAGGTAACACCGTCAAACTCGATATCCCCCCGCGCCTTTGTCGGCAACACATGGGTGCCGACATCCTCTTCCCGTTCCGTATCCAGCAGCTCGAAGAGGCTCGCGGCACCCGTCACCCCGCGCTGCACTTTCACGTTCACATCCGTGAGTTGCTTGAGCGGTTTCTGGATCATCCCCGCTGCGGCGATGTAGGAAAGAAAGCCCTCTACCGTCAGGTTTTCTCCCATCAAGCGGATATACAGGAAGGTAATGGCACCAATACCCATCGCCACAAACAGCTGCACAATCACCGTACTGGCGATCTTGCTGGCATTAAGCTTGACGTTCTGCTTGGCAAAGCTGCGGCTGACCGCATGGAAACGGTTCGCTTCCTGATCCTGAGCACCGAAGATTTTCACTTCGCCACTGCCCTCGATGGCCTCGCCAAGGAAATGGGTGATATTGGACATGGACGACTGGATGCGACGGCTGATCTTGCGAAAACGCTTGCTGGTCACATTGACCACCAGGCCGATCAGGGGGGCGACCGCCACCAGAATCAGGGTCAGCTTCCAGTTCTGCCAGAGCAGAAACCCGAACAGGCCAATCACGGTGAGGCCTTCCCGGATAATCACGATGATGGCGTCGGTGCCGGCGCTGGTCACCTGCTGGGCATCGAAAATGATTTTCGACATGATGCGCCCGGAGGCATTGCGATGGTATTCCGACTGCGGTAATCGCAGGACGTGGCCGAAAACATCGTTGCGCAGCACATAGACGATCTGCTGGGCCACCCAGTTCATAGAATAACTCCCCATGAACTGTCCAAGCCCCTGGAAAATCACCAGTACCAACGGTGCCACGGACACCACCATGACCCGAAAATCGGTCGGGTTAACAATGGTGCCGCCCAGATAGCCCGCCAGTTGTGCAGCCCCTGCCTGGGTTGCCGCATAGAGTGCGTAACCAATCACGCTGATGACCAGCATGAACCAGTATGGCCGCACATAACCGAGTAGCCGCTTGTACGTCGGCCACACGTCCACAGAGGATTGACTCATTGTGCCTCGTTGGGAGATTCGCGAGTGGTGAGCGACAGCTTAACAAAACCCAGCTGCCCGGCCACGTCATAAACACGAACCACCGACTGATAAGCCACATTGGCATCCGCATAGATTTGCAAAGGCAGATCGGTTTTTTCCTGGCCCAGTTTCAACAAGGCAGTACGCAGCGTCTGACTATCGCTGGCCGCGAGCTTTTCGCCATTGACCAGATAATCTCCCGTGGAAGTGATGGTGATTTCCACCTGTTCGGAGGATTGTGCCAGCGGCGCCCCCTCC
>JAZAJX010000014.1:0-6406 GCA_036230225.1 Pseudomonadota bacterium
TTTCATAGACCTGACAACCATCTGCATCGACCACCGCACCGGATGCGGTGTTCGGGCAGCGGTCGCGATCATCGGTAACGCCATCGCCATCACTGTCGCCAGTCACCACTTCCGCCGGTGTCGCCGGAACCACTTCGTCTTCGACGGTATCGTCACTGTCGTTGCTGATACCGAATGCCAGATTCAGGCCGGCGTAAACCTGGCCTTCCCAATACTCACGGTCCAGGCTGTAGGCTTGGCGCGTGCCCACATCCAGAATCACATGTTTGAAGAAGGCGCGCTGCACACCCAGCTCGACACCGGTCATGGTTTCATCATGCTTATCGCCGGTATCGTTTTTAAACACACGCTCTATGGTCTGCTCACCGGCATTCAGACCCGCATAAGGTTCAAACCCGAGAATGCCGTGGTCATTAAAATGATAGCGGGCACTGGCGAAGTAGTTAGACATATCAACCCGGCGGCCAGAGTCATACTTGCTCTCGGCATCACCTTCTACGTCTTCATACCAGCCCTGGACGGACCAGTTGGGGTGGAAACGCCACCCAACTTGGCCGCCATAAAAAGGCACATGATCCAGACCATCCACATCCTTTCGATAGACTTCGTTTTCGTAAAAGGTGTAGTAACTGGCGTGACCACCGATGTAACCATAACGGTCCGGCACATTTTCTCCGGCCATGGCAAGCGGGGAAATAAACAGCGGAATCGCTGCAGAAGCGCGCAAAATCTTTTTCATGGCAGAGTTCCTTTCCGGTTGCACATTTATTGGGTGAATTTAACCACCGCAAACCGGAACACACAGCCATAACCCACTGTCATAGCGCACGAATTTACTGAAATTTAACTACTCTCAGACCAAGGGTTTACATTAAATTAAGAATTAAATATCAGTTGGAACGGCCGCTCCAATGCGATCCTTATAGAAATAATTTTTTATAAAAATTAATGGATCCAAAGGAGAAAAAGGCCGACCAGCCCCCCTCGCGATGGATCCCGGCACCGGCCCTCCAATACGCCGCCTTAGCACTTCACGTCCCGACAACAGCAGAATCAGGAATCGTCTCCCGCCTTCAGCGGTGCCCCACCTTCAGTGCTGGCGATTACGAACTATCCGGGTCAGTTCGGCCAGTTGCTGTTGCACCTCATCCAGCTGGCGGGTCATTTTTTCCCGCTCATCATGGGCTTCCTTGGCTTGCTTGGCGTTTTGCTCCTCACTCATGACTTCAAGAATCGCACCGATCATCATGTTCAGGAAAACAAACGCGGTCAGGAAGATAAAGCTGAGGTAATACAGCCAGCTTAGTGGGTAACTTTCCATGGTGGCGTACATGACGTCGGTCCAATCTTCAAAAGTCGCTACCCGGAACAAGGTCAGCATGGAGATGGCAACATCGCCCCACAGCGTTTCATCGACGCCGGCGAAGAACATGGAACCCATGGCCGCGTAAATGTAGAAAATAATGAACATCAACAGGGCGATATAGCCCATCCGCGGGATGGCCTTTATCAGGGAGTTAATCAGGAAGCGCAACTCCGGCACGACCGACACCAGCCGCAAAACCCGAAATACCCGAAGCAGTCGTCCCAGCAGAACCACTTCGGCATTATCCAGTGGAACCAGGCTGCCAATGACCACCAAGGTATCGAAAAGATTCCATCCATCCAGCAGAAAGCGCTTCTTGTCCGGATAAACGCTGAAACGAAACAGGATCTCCACCAGAAAAAATACCGTAATGGCGTTATCCAGGAGCGCCAGCGTGTCGGTGAAAAAGGGTGGCAGGTTATAGGTGTTGGCGCCGATGGTAAGCGCAGAGAGGATAATGATGGCAATCACTGAACCCTGGAACAGTTTGCTGGATTCAATGCGACGGAGTTTTTCCAGTGTGGGCGAGGTGCGGGTCAATTCGAGTGACATGACGGTTCGCGGTCCTGTGTGAAATGGGACTCATCAGATATCTGGCGCGAATTCTAATCGCCCTTGGCGTTGTAGGGTAGCGTCCTGGAAGGGGCTTTCGAGTCTGCTGCGGGGGAGGAGAGCCCGCCTATCGCAGCCAGCTTGTGACACGAAGACCAACCTTGGAGATGAGCTGGCGCTGCCATTGCGCCAGGCCGGCTATCCTCTTGGGGAACCTCTGATAAACACACCCAATAGACCTCGCTTCCCACAACAGAAGAGGCGCTTCTCAGAGGCTCATAACGCTGCCCAGCGTCCGGGTAACGGGATATCGATTCCCGATGCCACCCGGGATTACTTGGTCACCCACTGTCCTTCCGGGGTACGCACGTAATCGCCGGCATCGGTTTTATCAATGGCTTTCTGCCCGGCCAGGCGCGCTACCTGATCCAGGGTAATGCCGTTCTGTTTGGCAATACGCTCGTAGGCTGCTCGGCGTTTCTGGTTGATATCCGCCACCAGCTCTACCGCTGCCGGTGTGGCCTTGACCACCCCCAGATAGCCGTCCGGTTGTTCACCCACCAGGCCCTGGTCTTTTGCCGCGTCCAGGTCCAGCGCAAACGCCACCATGCTGAGCAGCAATGCCACGGTGGCGATCAGGGTTTTTATCATCTTCATCATCCGGCTCCTAAAACAGTTCACTGTCTTCACTGAATAACTGATCGATATCCTTTTCCACTTTCAGGCGAATCTCGTGATCGATCTTCACATTCAGATTGATGGTGATGGGTTCCTCCGGGGCTTTCAGGGCCACCGTCGGCGTGCAGGCGGTCATCGCCAGTGCCACCAGCAACCCACCCGGCGCGAGGTGTTTCATGGGGCTCTCTCCGTGCGCAGTTTTTCGGTTATGTCATCACCAATGCGCAAACTGCGCATCAGCACCAACAGGTTTTCCCGATGGGTGTAGTTAAACACCACCGGAAGATTATTTCTCTCCGGGTTAATGCCCTTTATGGTCACTGCCGCATCCAGCCAGCCTTCCCGGTCCATGTTCAGGCGGGCCTGGAAATCCGGAATGGTCAGCACGCTCAGGCTTTCCAGCGCCAATTTCACCGCCCGATTGGCGCTGGCCATGGATTGCACACTGGTTGACGGGGGAATACGCAACGACAGGGCTTCCTCGTTAGCCAGCCTTGCGCCCTCTACGACCAGAAAATCCGTGCCCAGTTGCAGCGGCACATACCCGCCAACACGCCCATCCAGAAACACTGCCGGCGGATTCTGCAACGCAGCCACCTGCTCCAGATCAATGCGGGTGATGACCACCGGCTGGGGCCGGGGTGACGGCCAGTCCAGTGCCGGTGCCCGCAGATAACCGCCCAACAGATCCGCCTTGATATCGGAGAAATGCCAACGGGTCAGATCACTGTCCACCTGCAGGGACAGGCCGGTAATCGGGGTACCAATATCCAGGATGTTCGCCGTCACCGGCCCCGCACTCTTTAGAGACACCGTGCCATCACGATAGTGCCCCTGCATCACCCCCTGAATGCCCCGGGCCGTGACGCTGCCCCAGTCCGCCTCCGCATCGGCCAGGCGAATTGTCCCCTCGGCTGACAGCGTGTCACGCCATTGCCAGCTACCCTTACCGGTGAGCCTGCCCGCCCGTGGCGTCATCGCCAGGCCCTGGCCCATGGCCGGGATCAGTTGGCTGTTGATCTGAAAACTGCCACGGGGGGCCTCCCCTGCCAGGGAGGCTTCTGCCGTCAGCTCGCTTTGCCAATCGGCAATCGTCAGTCGCGCCGTGGCGTTTTTGCCGGTCAGTCGGGCGCTGCCTGCCACCACCGGCAACCGCCAGCGGGCCGCCAGCAAGCCACCACTGTGCACTTGCACCTGGCCGTGGGCACCGGCGCTATTCACCGTTACCGGGCCTCTGGCGGTCACTGTGATGGGGCGCAGCAGTACCTGGTCTATCAGCCCTTCGCTAACGGACAGCTGGCTGCCATCCGCCAGCACCACGGCACTGCCTTTAAGGCCCCATGGCACCCGCAGGGAGACATCGCCGCCCCGGTCATAATCAGGGATGGACGAGGTGGCAGACAGCGTGCCCTGCCAGCCGCTCTCCGCTTGGCGGAACGACACACTGCCATCGAGTGGATAGCCAGCATACTGACCTTTCACCGTGGCCTTGCCGCCGTAAGGTGCCCGATGCAGGGATTCCAGCGGCAAACGGAAGGCCAGACGGTCGTCGCCGTTGCGCGCGTTGAGGGTAATCGGTTTTCCCTGCAAGCCATCGCTGGCGGCCTGACCTTGCCAGTGGCCATCCAGCCGGAACCCTTGCCAGCGGCCCTGCAACGCCAGCGCGCCCTGCCACTGCCAGTGCTTGCCCTGCCACTGGAGCCGGCTGGGGCTGGCCTGAAGGTGAAGGTCGTCATAACCAACCAGCAACGGCAGATCCGTGGCGCCATCCAGCGTCATGGGAATGTGCAGTGGCGCGTTCCATTGCGCGGAGAGTTGTTCCGGCAACGCCAGGGTTGCCGGCGACAGGGTCAGCATTCGATCCTGCCACTGAAACTCCACCTGACCACCCAGATCAGGGCCCTCAAGCACCACCCGCCCGGTACCCTGCTCCACGCTACTCTCGTCACTGCCAGCAGAAACATGAACCTGCCCAGGCGGCCCTTGCAGTTGTAACTGTCCCCGGGCTTGCGACAGGGCGACGCCCTGCCCTTGCACCGATAACGGCTCCGGGATTGCCAGTTGCCACTGCCCATTGAGTACCAACGGTTCCGTCAGGCTCATCTCAGCCTGCCACTGCGCGCCACTAAAACGGGCCTTCACTGCCAGCTCGGCTTTTTGCGGCTGAGATTGCAGGCCCGCGTCCTGCAGGGTTGCGCTCAGGGTGCCAACCGGTTGTCCCTGCCACACACCCTCGCCGTCAAGTTGCCACCTGCCCTGCCAATCTGTGATCCATTCATTCAGCGCGCCGTTGCCATGCAACGACCACTGTCCGTCATTACGCGCATAGTCCGCCTGCAGGTGGCTCGCCGGGCTCTCGACCTCTACCGACCAGTGCTGTTGTTGCTGTCGGGCTTTTACCTGCAACGGAGGCGGAACCACCCCGCCGCTCTCGGGCAACTGCAAGGCGCCGATGGAAAGCACAAAGGGGGGCGTCCAGGGCAGGGATTCCATCATCACAAAAGCGTCATCGTCCGCGCCGCTGTCACAAGCTGTGACAGTCACGGTGCGCGTGTGGACGGTGACAGGAAACAGATCGCGCAGCACCAGATCGTCGCCGGCCACGGGCGCGCAGCCGTCCGGTTGCCAGCGCCAATGGGCCAGGGTCAGGCCCTTGTCCCAACCCGGCTTGCCCACGCGCAGCCCCTGGCTATATAGCCAGCCCGCGGTTACCAGTGCCACCAGCAACACCAGCAGCAGCGCAACACCAAGGCCTCGAAAAACAGGCGGGAAACATCGAAGCATAACGATTAGAGCCAGCGCAGCGACAATGGTTCGATAGTGGTGGGTTGGCGGGGTTCTGACAACTGTCCATCGCCCCACGTGAAAAACCTGTTTCATCACAGAGAACACCGAGTTCACGGAGGAAAATATTTTCTCGGTGTTCTCCGTACCCTCTGTGGAGAAAATGGATTTCTGAGACGCCTGACATCACGGCGTCATCATGGCGGTGTCATCGTTTTTCATCACCGCCTGATGCAGCACCAGTGCCATGGCCGCCACGCGGCGGGTGGCGTCCACGGACAGGGTGGCGCCGGTGATGCCGTCCACGTCTCCGGACAGGGTATCGTCATCATTGAGTGTCATGCCTCGATACTGACGACGAAAAAAGGCCTCATGCACTTCGCCGCCACGGGGCTCCCGGTACACCAGAATTTCCAGATCCACGATGCCCTTCGGCCCCACAGCCACACCCACGGTCATGGGCATGTCCTTGCTTTTTTCGTCGATAATCCAGGCACTGGTGGTATCGGTATGCCAGTAGCGCAAACGCAGGCCCCGGTAGGGGTGGCCCAGCACCTTTGTCACTCGCTCGCGCAGTTCGCCGCGCAAGGGCAGCAATCCCGCTTGCGGTTGCTGGTCGTCAAATACCTGCTGGAGAAAATCCGGCTGACTGAGATGACGAATCTGTACCTCGTAGGCCGGCAGCATTCCGGCCAGCGCGAACATCATCAGCAGTACGATGACCCTCGACATCAGTTAACCAGCCGTTCCTTGTCGAGTAACGCCTCGATCAGGAACTGGTTGTAAGCGCCAACCCGCTTGCCTTCCAGCCGCGCAGTGGCCTCGTGATACAGCGGGTTGCGTTCCAGGCTCTTGGGCAGCATCCATTGGGCGACCTTGGCGCCGCCCATGATCCAGCCATTGTTGAACTTTTGCCACCAGCCGTATTTCATTTCAAATTCATCACGGATGCGCGGTGGCAGATTGGCGGCAGTGACCTGCTCCTGGACCCACAGGGGGAAGATCATCCAGATAGAACGGGGATCG
>JAZAJX010000015.1:0-7464 GCA_036230225.1 Pseudomonadota bacterium
ATGGACTACGAAAAGGTGATTCCCACCGTGGATATCACCGCCAAGATTCTCTCTGCAGCCCTGACCCAGCTGTAATTCAGTTGAAAGTTGACCGCTAGCTGCGCAGCCGAAGGCTCTGTGGGAGCTCTCTGTGCCCTTTAGGCTATGCCTGCAAGCGATTTTCGCCAGCAGACTGGCTCCTGCGGCAGGTTGCCGTTGTGGGAGCGGTCGTCCGACCGCGATCCTTGCCGGGCGCCAGAATCGCGGTGGAACCACTGCTCCTACAGCATGATCCGGCGGAAGCGGGGCACTGGAGAGCAATCGCTTGCAGGCAAGCTCCCACAGGATGCGATGACAGCCATCTCAACGCGGCCAGCGCCGTCACAGCCCCACCCAACCCCTCACGCGCAGTTATTAACTATTCACTATTAACTGTTAACTGCCTCTATCCCCCCCTTGAATCCCGCCCATCAGTTCCCATATCTTTGCCCGCTTTCCTGGAAAAGGCCCGGATTGGGATGTGGAGTGACTATGAGTGAGCAGGAAAAAGACCCGAAAACCCCTGAGTCGCAGGTAGAGACTGCCGAAGAGCAGCTGGCGGCCCAGGACGCCGAGGGCGTTGAGGTGGATGCCGAACCCACCGCAGAAGAAAAGCTGGCCGAGGCGGAAGCCGAGCTGGCCAAGGTGAAGAAAGCCCTGGGAGAGGCGGATATCCGAGCCCAGGCGGAAATCCAGAATGTGCGTAAACGCGCCGAACGCGATGTGCAGCATGCTCACAAGTTCGCCCTGGAGAAGTTTGCCGGCGATCTGCTGAGCGTGGCGGACAACCTGGAACGAGGGCTGGCGGCGCTGGATGCGGATGACGAGGCTCTCAAGGGGGCCCGCGAAGGCATCGAGCTTACCCTCAAGTCCCTGCTGGACGTCTTTGCCAAGTACAACCTGGAGCAGATCAGCCCCGCGGACGAGCCGTTCAACCCGGAGCTGCATGAGGCCATGACCATGGTGCCGGTGCCCAATGCGGAGCCCAACACCGTGATCGATGTGCTGGAAAAAGGCTACCAGCTCAATGGGCGCCTGATCCGCCCCGCGCGGGTGGTGGTCAGCAAGGCGGCGGACTAAAAAGCCGTTGAGGCCCCTTGAAACGGCGCAAAGCACCGCCATATAGAGGCCAGACGAATTGACAATTCAACTGCCCGGTTTGCCGTTCGGGAACCGGCTGGTGTGAAGGAGAAAGAGAGAAATGGGCAAGATTATCGGTATTGACCTGGGTACGACCAACAGCTGTGTGGCCGTGCTTGAGGGTGACAAGGCAAAGGTCATTGAGAACGCAGAAGGCGCCCGCACGACGCCTTCCATCATCGCATACACCGACGACAAGGAAACCCTGGTCGGTCAGGCCGCCAAGCGTCAGGCCGTGACCAACCCGGAAAATACCCTGTATGCGGTGAAGCGTCTGATCGGTCGTCGTTTTGAAGACGATGTGGTTCAGAAAGACATCAAGATGGTGCCCTACAAGATCACCAAGGCTGACAATGGCGATGCCTGGGTAGAAGTGAAGGGCGAAAAGATGGCGCCGCCGCAGATTTCTGCGCAGGTGCTGAAGAAGATGAAGAAGACCGCGGAAGATTACCTGGGTGAGACCGTCACCGAGGCTGTTATCACCGTGCCGGCTTACTTCAACGATTCCCAGCGTCAGGCCACCAAGGATGCCGGTCGCATCGCCGGCCTGGACGTGAAGCGTATCATCAACGAGCCCACTGCCGCGGCCCTGGCCTACGGCATGGACAAGAAAGGCGGCGACCGCACCATCGCGGTCTACGATCTGGGTGGTGGTACCTTCGATATCTCCATCATCGAGATTGCCGAAGTGGACGGCGAGCACCAGTTTGAAGTACTGGCCACCAACGGTGACACCTTCCTGGGTGGTGAGGATTTCGACCTGGCCCTGATCAACTTCCTGGCGGATCAGTTCAAGGCGGATTCCGGTATCGACCTTGGCGGCGACCCGCTGGCCATGCAGCGTCTGAAAGAAGCGGCCGAGAAAGCCAAGATCGAGCTGTCTTCTGCCGAGCAGACCGAAGTGAACCTGCCGTACATCACCGCAGACGCTACCGGTCCCAAGCACCTGGTGGTGAAAGTGACCCGTGCCAAGCTCGAGTCTCTGGTGGGTGATCTGGTGACCCGCTCCCTGGAGCCTTGTAAGACGGCATTGAAAGATGCGGGCGTGAACGCTGCTGACATCACTGATGTGATTCTGGTGGGTGGTCAGACTCGTATGCCGATGGTGCAGAAGAAAGTCTCCGAGTTCTTCGGCAAAGAGCCGCGCAAGGACGTGAACCCGGACGAAGCGGTGGCCATGGGTGCCGCCATTCAGGGTGCGGTACTGAGCGGTGACGTGAAAGACGTACTGCTGCTGGACGTGACCCCGCTGACCCTGGGTATCGAAACCATGGGTGGCGTGATGACGCCGCTGATCGAGAAGAACACCACTATCCCGACCAATGCGTCGCAGGTGTTCTCCACCGCAGACGATAACCAGACGGCGGTCACCGTGCACGTGCTGCAGGGTGAGCGTAAGCAGGCTGCGCAGAACAAGTCTCTGGGTCAGTTCAACCTGGAAGACATTCCGCCGGCACCCCGTGGCATGCCGCAGATCGAAGTGACCTTCGACATCGACGCCAACGGTATCCTGCACGTGAGCGCGAAAGACAAGGCCACCGGCAAAGAGCAGTCCATCCAGATCAAGGCTTCTTCCGGTCTGTCCGATGAAGAGATCGATCAAATGGTGAAGGACGCCGAGGCCCACGCGGACGAAGACAAGAAGTTCGAAGAGCTGGTGCAGACCCGTAACCAGGCCGATCATCTGGTGCACGCCACCAAAAAGACCCTGGAAGAAGCGGGCGACAAGGCCACCGACGAAGAGAAAGAAGCCATCACCAAGGCGGCTGACGAACTGGAAGAAGCGGCGAAAGGCAGTGACAAGGATGACATCGACGCCAAGATCAAGGCGTTGTCTGAAGTCTCTGCGCCGCTGGCCGAGAAGCTGTATGCCGAACAGGCTCAGCAAGCAGAAGGTGCTGCCGGTGCCGACGCCCAGCAGCAGAAGGCTGCCGGAGATGATGTGGTCGACGCCGAGTTCGAAGAAGTGGACGACGACAAGAAGAAGTAATCTGTCAGGACATCCCGGCCGCTGCGTCTCGGCGCGGCGGCCGGGAGATCCGCGTAACTTCTTTATTGCCGGCAATCCGCCGGCGTTTTTGTGTGACGGGACTGATTCAAAAGGCCCTCTATGTCCAAGCGAGATTATTACGAAGTGCTGGGGGCATCAAAAGATGCCAGTCAGCAGGATCTGAAAAAGGCCTACCGACGTCTGGCCATGAAATACCATCCGGATCGCAACCCGGATGACCAGGAGGCGCTGGCCAAATTCAAGGAGGCCAAGGAAGCCTACGAAGTGCTGTCCGACGAGCAGAAGCGGGCGGCCTATGACCAGTTTGGCCATGCCGGAGTGGATGGTCAGGCCGGTGGTGGCGCCGGTGGCTTCGGGGGTGGCGGTTTTGGCGACATCTTCGGGGACATCTTTGGCGACATCTTCGGCGGCGGCGGTGGTGGTCGTCGTGGTCCTGCCCGTGGTGCGGACCTGCGCTATACGCTGGAACTGACGCTTGAGCAGGCGGTTCGCGGCTGCGAAGAAAAAATTCGTGTGCCCACCTGGGATAGCTGCGATGTGTGTCATGGTAGCGGTGCCAAGGAAGGGTCTCAGCCGGTGACTTGTTCCACCTGTGGTGGTGTTGGTCAGGTGCGCATGCAGCAAGGCTTCTTTACCGTGCAGCAGGCGTGCCCGACCTGTAAGGGAGAAGGCCGGGTCATTCAGGACCCATGCACCAACTGCGGCGGTCAGGGGCGGGTGCAGAACACCAAGACCCTGTCGGTGAAGATTCCTGCCGGGGTGGATACCGGTGATCGTATTCGCCTGGCCGGCGAAGGCGAAGCGGGTATGCACGGCGCGCCAGCCGGTGATCTCTATGTGCAGGTGGCTGTGCGTGAGCATGATATCTTCCAGCGCGATGGCGCCAACCTGTATTGCGAAGTGCCGATCAGTTTTGTGGATGCCACCCTGGGCGGTGAGCTGGATGTGCCCACCCTCAATGGCAAGGTGAAACTGAAAGTGCCCGCCGAAACCCAGACAGGCAAACTGTTCCGGTTGCGCGGCAAGGGCGTGACTCCAGTGCGAGGTGGCGGCCCCGGCGATCTGCTGTGCAAGGTGGTGATCGAAACACCGGTGAAACTGTCCGGTGAACAGAAGGATCTGCTGCGCCAATTCCAGGATTCCCTGGAAAATGGCGGCGAGCGCCACAACCCGCGCAAGAGTAGCTGGTTTGAAGGAGTGAAGCGTTTCTTCGATGCCAAGTAACGTGATCCCTTCCCGCGTTATCAAAAAGCCCGGTGCAGTTTGGCCGGGCTTTTTTTATGGGCAGGTTTTACTGCGACCTGTCCCGCAAAAATGCCGATGTAAGCATCCTCTCACAGCAGAATCCGCCTGGTCGCAATGACAACCTTTAGCGTAGCCCCGACCATCCCTGCTTTTCTTCCTTGATTCGCATGAAGCGTTAGGGGCAAGGAATGGCGGTCATCGAGCGGGTTGAAGACGGATGCGGGCAGAATGGCGAGGGCTTTTCATGACGGTTTCCTGCTGTCCGCTGTGGTGCGGAGGGGGCGCGATTAATAGGTTGTCATGCTGACGTATATTGAGACTCACCGGCGGGAGGCGGCAGCGCTTTTCCAGCGCCGCGTTCGTTTGCTGGAGTCGGCGGCTTCGCCATTGGCAGTATTGCAAACGCTGGATTGGCGGCTGTCCGCGAATCTGGCAGCGGTATCGTCCCAGGGGGGCGGGCATCTGGATGCCTCCTTGCGGCCGCCAGCCTTGTTTGTAGAAACGTGGGCCTTACTGCAGCGGGAAGGACAGGGTGGGCTTGCAGAGGTCGATGGGCTCTATTCTGATCTTGATCCGGATCAGCGACAGGCCCTAGCGCAAGCGGTTGCGCTGTCCTCTGTCAGCGGTGAAACCCGTCAGCCCTCCTTGCAAGCGAAGCTGCTGGAGCGTTCAGAGGCGTTGGCGATGGATGAAGCTGAGGTGGCTGACCATGATCCCCTATTGGCTCGCTGGCTTGCCTATCAGGACGAGGCTGGTGCGCAATCAGATCGGTTTCAATCCTGGTATTGGCGCCGGGATTATCCCCAGGCTCGTTGTCAGGCATTGCAGGCGGGATTGGTGCGCCGGGATTCGCAGGCGATAAGTGCAGCCCGAGAGGAGGGTGATGCCCCTGTTATCGCCATGCTGCTGGCTCTCAATGGCGATCCATCAGATCGTTTGCTTGTGCAGGCATTTTACGGGTCCTTGTCATCGGCGCGTCAGGTTCTGGATGCCATGCATGAGGTGTCTCGGTGCGAGGAAGCGGCGCAGGCCTGGTTCTGGTTGACCGGTGACGTTGTCCCTCGAAAAGCGCGTATGCAGTCTGTTGGCGGCAAGGAGGGGTGTTCCAGGGAAACCCTGCCTGACGCAGACGCTGCGGCGCAGGCCTGGAAGGCGACGCAGTGGCAGGGTGATGGTCGCTATTTCTTCGGGCACCAAGTTACCGACTCGTCTCTGGCAGTACTGGCTGGACAATGGTGCGGACAGATCACATCACTGGTCGTTGCCCAGCAGAGCTGGTTGGCAGGCAAGCGGGTTCTGTGTGAATCCGGTTGGCAGTTTCATAAAGGGAATGGGAAACGGCTACATGCTTGAGTTGATAAATGAAACTGGCGTCGGTGCCGCCCTTGTCCCTGGCTGGGATTTGGCCGGGCATCCCTGTTCCGTGCTGGTGGCTCGGCTTACCCTGCATTTTGACTTGAGCGGTGACATTACGGTGGCTGAGAAGCAGGTACCCCCCGTGCTGGCGGATAGCCATTTCGGCAAGCCAATGGAGAGTAGTCTGCAGGAAGCCAATGAAATCGGGTCTTTCAAGCAGGGGGCGGAGTACTACCTGCAAGGCAGGGCCTATACGTTAACCGGGAAAGAAAATCGGGCGCATGTGAGCGTGGAATTGCGGCAACAGGATTTTGTCAGTCGCAAGCAACTGGTCGTGCTGGGCGAGCACCAGTGGGAAGTTGGGCTGGTGGGTAGCAAGCGAGGAGAGCCTGCTACCTTTGTATCGCTGCCGCTGCGTTATGAGTATGCCTTTGGTGGCGCCCGGGAAGAAAAGGGGCGGCGGGAAAAAAAGAATCCGGTAGGTCGGGGTTTCAATCCCGACGGCTGGCGGGTGTTGGATAAGAGGGCGCCGTTAATTGAATATGCCGGCCAGTCCGCGCTTTCGCCTTCAGGGGGTTGTCCGGTTGCCGGGCTGGCTCCACTGCCGGTGTTCTGGTCGCCAAGGCAGGAGCGCTTCGGTGGCCTCGCTGATAATCCGATGCAGGGGGAGGGGTGCCCTTGGGGAAGAGGGGCGATGCCGACGTTGCATCACTGTGCTCCGGAAGATCAGTGGCTGCCCCGGCCGTTTGCGGGGGGGGAAACCCTGGCCTTGCAAGGGCTGCTTCCCGATCATTCGCAACCGGTTTCACTGGCGCTACCGAGCTGGCAGCCGTCGGCATTGTTGATTCGGCGCGGTCATACGCCGCGTCGGTTCCATATGGATTGCGATACTCTGGTTGTCGACACGGAACAACGTAGCCTGGCGCTGATTGCGCGTACGCAGATTGATCCCGGCGCTCTGGGCGGCCAGCCAGGCTGGTTGCGCCTGCTGGCGGCTTCCTCGCTAGAGGGTGGTCATTCAGGGTAAGCGCCCCCTTTTTGTGCGTTGCCGGCGCCACCCGCCTGCGATATTGTGCATAAAAACAACAATAACTGAGGTAATCATGACCGCGCGACGGCTGGCAGGGATGCTGGGGGCTGTGTTGTGTTGTCTTCCCCTTACGATAAATGCGGCGCCTGTGGATGAGGCCTACGAGCGAGCCCGGGCAGCCTTTGCCCAGAAGGCACCTCTGGGGCTGGATGCCCAAGTGCTTGAGTCTCCCTGGGTGGAGGCGCCGTTTGATGCGGCGGCTTATACCTTTACCTACGAAGAGATCCGTCAGCAGTGGCCCGAGCTCATGCGGGGGCTGCGTATTCCCTTTCCCTCTCCGGCCTATCTGGAGGATCGCTATCAGCGTTTTCCGGCGTTGTTCCGGGATCTGCGCTACCAGGATGACAACTGGGCGCAGCACAGCCGCAATGTGCTGGAAGTCTGGCAGGCCTTCTTCCGTGGGGAGTTTCGCCATGCGCGGGAGCTTGGCCGACGTTATGGGGGCTATGCGCGAGTGCCGGGGCTGGTGTCCCAGATCATTTATGCCACGTACCTGGCGCCATCCCATACTCAACAGCAGCAGTTGTTGCAGGAGGCAATCAACGAGATGGCCTGGTTCGGCGAGCAGGTGGCCATTCTGCCCGGGGAGGAGGCCCTGAGGGGG
>JAZAJX010000016.1:0-9198 GCA_036230225.1 Pseudomonadota bacterium
AGGACCTTTATGGCGAGCGTGTGCTGCAACGTCGACGTCGCAAAGCCAGCAGCGACGATGGCGCGGCCGAACAGGCATTCCGCTCCCTGGGCGAGCTGACGGAAGGCTCCCCGGTGGTGCACCTGGAGCATGGGGTGGGTCGCTACCTGGGCCTCACCCACATGGAAGTGGACCGCCAGCAACATGAATTCCTGCTGCTGGAGTATGCCGGCGGCGACAAGCTTTATGTGCCGGTCTCCGCCTTGCACCTGATCAGTCGCTACGGCGGCGGCGATACCGCCCCACTCAACCGCCTTGGCACCGAACAGTGGAGCAAGGCTCGCCAAAAAGCGGCCGAAAAAATTCACGATGTGGCCGCCGAACTACTCAACACCTATGCCCGCCGAGAGGCCCGAGAAGGCAAGCAGTTCGACGTGGACATGAGCGACTACGAGCGCTTCAGTGCCGGCTTCCCCTTCGAGGAAACACCGGACCAGCAGGCCGCCATCGCCTCGGTGATTGCCGACATGCAGTCCAGCCAGCCTATGGATCGACTGGTCTGCGGCGACGTGGGTTTCGGCAAGACCGAAGTGGCCATGCGCGCCGCCTTTGTGGCAGTGGAAAACCAGACCCAGGTGGCCGTCCTGGTGCCCACCACCCTGCTCGCCCAGCAGCACTACGAGTCCTTCACCGACCGTTTTGCCGACTGGCCGGTGAATATCGAGGTGCTGTCGCGCTTCCGCAGCGCCAAGGACAAGAGCCAGGTGCTGGAGCGGCTCAAGGCCGGCAAGGTGGATATCCTGGTTGGCACGCATCAGCTGCTCCAGGAAACCGTCAGCTTCAATAACCTGGGCCTGATCATCGTGGACGAGGAGCACCGCTTCGGGGTGCGTCACAAGGAACGCCTCAAGCAGATGCGTGCCGAATGCGACATTCTCACCCTGACTGCCACACCGATCCCACGGACCCTGAACATGGCCATGAGCGGCATGCGTGATATTTCCATCATTGCCACGCCACCCCAGAAACGCCTGTCGGTGAAGACCTTTGTGCAGCAACACAACGACACTGCCATCAAGGAAGCGCTGCTGCGCGAGCTGCTGCGTGGCGGCCAGGTCTACTACCTGCACAACGACATCGACACCATGGAGAAGACCGCCGAAGACATCCGCAAGCTGGTGCCCGACGCCCGGGTCGGCATCGCCCACGGCCAGATGCGTGAGCGAGAGCTGGAAGCCGTGATGAGCGATTTTTACCATCGCCGCTTCAATGTGCTGGTGTGCACCACCATCATCGAAACCGGTATCGACGTGCCCAGCGCCAATACCATCATCATCGACCGGGCGGACAAGCTTGGCCTGGCCCAGCTTCACCAACTGCGCGGCCGGGTCGGCCGAAGCCACCATCAGGCTTATGCCTACCTGATCACGCCCAGCCCGAAGGTCATGACCAAGGACGCCCTCAAACGCCTGGAGGCCATTGAACAAGCCACCGATCTGGGGGCCGGGTTCATGCTTGCCAGTCAGGATCTGGAAATCCGCGGTGCCGGCGAACTGCTGGGAGAGGAACAGCACGGCAACATCGAGACCATCGGCTTCAGCCTCTACATGGAGATGCTGGAGCAGGCCGTGGAAGCCCTGAAACGGGGCGAGCAGCCCGATGTGGAAAAACCCTTGAGCGGTGGCCCGGAACTGAACCTGCGCATTCCCGCACTGATCCCGGAAGACTATCTCCCGGTTGTATTCGGCCGCCTGACGCTTTACAAGCGCATCGCCGGCTGCAAGACCCGTGACGGCCTGAAGGAGCTGCAGGTGGAAATGATCGACCGCTTCGGTCTGCTTCCGGAACCCGTGAAGAACCTGTTCGCCGTCACCGAACTTCGCCAGCAGGCAGAACGCCTCGGCATCACTCGACTCGATGCTCACGCCGCTGGCGGCAAGCTGGAATTCGGCGAGAGAACCCCGGTTGACCCGCTGACCATCGTCAAGCTGGTTCAGTCCGGCCCCAATCGTTACAAGCTCGATGGCGCCAACGCCTTGCGTTTTGTGGAGGAAAGCGACACCCCCGAGGAGCGGATTCAGGTGGTTGACGCCCTGCTCAAGCGCCTGTCGGCTCAGAGCATCAAACAAAGCGCGACCTGACGGACAGCCGGAAAAACCGGCCAGTCAGCGGGTTCTCCGTGAATACCAAGTGTGAACTGGTTTATAGTCTCGGGCATAACTATTTGACGTGGTGCTTTTTCCAGGGGGCGTTCTTTGCCATAGAGCGCAGGAAAAGCGAGGGATGTTCGGTCATGAAGGGATAACCTCACCGGCAAAAGGGACGCGGCCACGTCAACGCACAATAAAGGCCCGAAAACAGGCCACCGGAGGACACCCCGATGCTTCGCGCATTCTTTCTGGCTTTTCTGGCTGCTGCAGCCAACCCTGCCCTGGCCCAGAGCTGGTACAACATCGAAGTGCTGGTCTTTGCCCGCAATCACGCTAGCAGCGAAGAAATCTGGCCCATCCATCAACAGCCCCGCTACGGCGCCCATGCCATCACCGTTGGTGCCCCCCAAGCCAACGACCAAGCCGACCCGGATGCCCTGGCCAACGGCGCCTGGCAACCCCTGTCGGAAGATCAGACGGTGCTGCAATACATGATGGAACGGATGGCCGGTACCGGCGACTACCGTCAGCTCTATCACAAGGCCTGGCGACAGCCGATCGGCAGCAAGGATGAGACGCTACCGGTCTATCTGAGCGGCGGCCGAACTCTGGTCACCGACGATGGCGACGTGCCGGAAATGGAAGGCACCCTGCATTTCAGCGAATCCCGCTATGTGCACGTCGACCCGCGTATCTGGTTCAACACTCAGAGCGATGGCCAGCGCTTCTATGTGGATATCGCCGAAAGCCGCCGACTCACCGGCCACGAGGTCTATTACTTCGACCATCCCATGTTCGGCATGCTGGTGCGGCTTACCCGTTAGTTCTCCGGCCCAGCCGTAGGAGCGTCCCTGGCGGCGCGATAGGGGGGGCAGCGACAAGTTGCAAGTTTCAAGTTGCAAAGCGCGGTCGAGGTATGACCAATGTCAGAAGCCGTGCCCGCGATACCGGGAACAGCGCGGGACTCATACCTTTAAATAAGCATTGAGCTTTCTTCGCGTTGTTCCTTGCAACTTGAAACTTGCAACTGACCCCTATCGCGCCACCAGCGACACCCCTACGGCGGCCATGCACCACTGTTCCGCACCGCTGCACCTTATTCCCCCACCCCATAACACCGCCTGTCAGAAATAACAGATCCGTACAGGCACCCCGCCGTTTCTCGCGCTAAAGTAAATCCACGGGCCTTACCCGGCCCAGACAATACGCTCCCGAACGGGTCTACCCACCCCGACGGGAAAGGAGCCGTTGCCATGTTCGCTACCCTCGAACAGACCGACGTCGCCGAACTCCATGAATTCCGGGACCCGGCAACCGGTCTGCGCGCCCTGATCGCCCTCCATTCCACCCGGCTGGGGCCTGCCCTCGGTGGCTGTCGCTGTCTTCCTTACCCTGATGAACACACCGCCTTGAAGGACGTCTGCCGTCTCGCGCGGGGCATGAGCTACAAGGCCGCCATGGCCGGTTTGCCCCTGGGCGGCGGCAAATCGGTGATTATGGAGCCGGATGGCCCTTACGACCGTGACGCCCTTTACCGCGCCTTCGGCGCTGCCGTAAACCACCTGGCAGGTCGCTACATCACTGCCATGGACGCCGGCACGGAAATCACCGATCTGGACCAGGTGGCAACCCAAACCCGCCATGTCTGGGGCTTTTCCGGGGACGGCATGAATCCCTCACCCTACACCGCGCTCGGCGTCTTTGCGGCCCTGGATGCGGGGATTCGCCACCGTTTCCAGCGCCATGGCGCCCGAGGCCTGCACATTGCCATTCAGGGCCTCGGCCATGTGGGTAGCCGGCTTGCCCTGATGCTGGCCCGGGCCGGCGCCCAACTGACACTGGCCGATCTGGATCCCCACCGGGCTCGCCAGATCGCCGGGCGTCTGCGGGCCCGGTGGGTCCCCGCCGACAGCATCTACGATGTGGACTGTGAAGTTTTCATGCCCTGCGCCCTGGGCGGCGTCCTCAACGACGACACCATTGCGCGCCTGCAGGCCGGTCTGATCGTGGGGGCTGCCAATAACCAGCTTGCCACAGCGGAGGATGCGCAAAGCCTCCGGGAGCGGGCCATTCTCTACACCCCCGATTACATCAACAATGCCGGGGGACTTATCGCACTGGCGCTGCACCACCGACGGGAAAGCCAGAGCACCATCCGGCAAAAGATCCTCGGCATCGGCTCGACGCTCGGCCGCTTGCTGGAAAACGCCGACCGGGAAGGTGTGAGCCCGACGCAAATGGCAGATCGGGAGGCAGAACAGCGTCTGCGCCAGCCCGCCACCAAACATGACAGCGAGGCGGCCTAGGAGAATGCCATGTTCACCTCTTCCCCGTACCAGATGCATCAGCGCCTGCCAGACCTGCCAGCCGAAACCGACTGGCCCCGCCTGATCCAAGGCTATCGTCATATGGCACTGATTCGGGCCTTCGACAAGAAGGCGGTCAATCTGCAACGCACCGGCAAATTGGGCACCTATGCCTCCTGTCTGGGAGCCGAAGCCATCGCCACGGCCGGTGGCATGGCCTTGCATCAGGAGGATTATTTCGTTCCCTATTATCGTGACCATGCCACCCAGTACCTGCGCGGTGTCCCACTGTTCCAGATCCTCCAGTACTGGGGGGGGGACGAACGCGGCAATGCCTTTCCGCCTGACACCCCCGCCGCCCGTGACCTGCCCAACTGCGTGCCCATCGCCACCCAGCTTACCCAGGCTGCCGGCATCGCCACCAAGGCCAAACTGGGCCATGAACATGCCGCCGTGCTGGCCACCTGTGGCGACGGCGCGACCTCCCGGGGGGACTTTCACGAAGCCCTGAATGTGGCCGGGGTCTGGCAATTGCCCCTGGTTGTCATGATCAACAACAACCAGTGGGCTATCTCTGTCCCTCGCGGCTTGCAGACGGCCAGCGACACCATTGCCCAGAAAGCGGTCGCCGCCGGCATTGAAGGCTTTCAGGTGGACGGCAACGACCTGCCTGCCATGCTCGAGGCACTGGATTACGCCCTGGACAAGGCGCGTCATGGCAAGGGGGCGACGCTGATCGAAGCTGTCAGCTATCGTCTCAGCGATCACACCACCGCCGATGACGCCAGCCGCTATCGCAAGGCCAGCGATCTGCATGCCGCCTGGCAACGCGAACCGCTGGCGCGACTCCGTCAAGCCCTGGTCACTGCCGGCCACTGGAGCGCCGAGCAGGAAAAGCGCTGGCAGGCCGATTGCCAGCAACAAGTGGATGATGCGGTGGCGACCTACCTTGGCCAACCGCCGCAGGCCCTCACCGATATGCTGGACTATCTCTACGCCGAGCTGCCCGAGTCGCTCCAGGCCCAATGGCAACGCCTGCATCAACCATCGGGAGATCCTCATGCATAGCGCCCAACAACACCCGGATGCCACTGTCCCGCTCAACCTGCTGGAAGCGATCAATCAGGCTCTGCGCCACGCTATGGAGGCCGATGAAAACGTGGTAATCCTGGGCGAGGACATCGCCACCAACGGGGGGGTATTCCGAGCTACCGAAGGGCTGAAAGAGCACTTTGGCTTTCGCCGTGTCATGGATACCCCGCTGGCAGAAAACCTGATCGCTGGCCTGGCTGTGGGCATGGCCAGCCAAGGGCTGAAACCGGTGGCAGAGATCCAGTTCATGGGCTTTGTCTACGCCGCTCTGGAGCAACTGATCAGTCATGCCGCCCGGCTGCGTAATCGCACCCGTGGCAGACTAAGCTGCCCGTTGGTCATTCGCGCGCCATTTGGCGGCGGCATCCATGCCCCGGAACATCACAGTGAAAGTACCGAGGCCCTGTTCGCCCACATTCCCGGATTACGGGTTGTGATTCCCTCCTCCCCGGCCCGGGCTTATGGTCTCTTGCGCGCCGCCATTGCCTGCCCGGACCCAGTACTGTTCCTGGAACCCAAGCGGCTTTACCGTCTGCAACGCCTGCCCGTGGCGCTTGACCTGGAGCCACTGCCGCTGGACCGTTGCTTCACGTTGCGGGCCGGTGACGATGTGAGTCTGATCAGCTGGGGCGCCATGCTCCATGAAACCCTGGCCGCCGCGGAGCAGCTCGAGGAACAGGGCATCAAAGCGGAAGTGATTGATGTGGCTACGCTCAATCCGCTGGACCGCGACACGCTGATTGCCACGGCAAGCAAGACCGGGCGGGTGGTGATCGTCCACGAAGCCCCCTTCACCGGAGGCTTCGGCGCCGAAATTGCCGCCACCCTGGCCAGCGACGCCCTCATGCACCTGCTCGCCCCCATAGAGCGCGTCACCGGCTACGACTGCCCCATGCCCTATTTCGCCATGGAACAGCACTACATGCCGAGCGTGGAACGGATCGTGGCGGCGGCGAAGAAAACATTGGAGTATTGATAAGCGAGTTGAAAGTTCAAAGTTTAACGTTGAAACGCGGAGCCAGGCCCGGGTTGATTCACGTGTGGTGATTCGCGATTCCGGCCTGTGCGCGGTTTCAACGCAGGAAAAAACTACTAGCATCTCCCGCGCTTTTGAACTTTCAACTTTAAACTTTCAACTGATCCTCCCCCGTTCCGCATGTTGCCTAAAGCATGCCAGCGAATGACCAAGGAGCGAATAATGCCCTACTTCACCCTGCCCGATCTGGGCGAAGGTTTGCAGGAAGCAGAGGTGGTCGAGTGGCACGTGAAAGAAGGCGATAGCGTCAAGGCCGATGACTTGCTGCTCAGCGTGGAGACCGCCAAGGCCATTGTCGACATCCCCGCGCCCCAGGATGGCACCATCGCCACCCTGTTTGTGGCCAACGGCGACCTGGTGCATACCGGCGAGCCGCTACTGGCCTTTGCTGGGGACGAAGGCAGCGGCAGCCAAACCGTGGTGGGCAACCTGCAGAGCCGGGAGGATGCCACCCACCCAGACCATTTTGTGATTGGTGCCGTCACGGACGCTCACCGTTCCGGCGGAACCACACCCGCCATCCGTGCCCTGGCCCGCCATCTGGACATCCCGCTGGATCAGATCAAGGGCAGCGGCCCGGCGGGCAGCATTACCCTGGACGACGTACAGCAACACGCCAATCTGACGCGGACCCATGGTGACAGCACACCGCTCAAGGGAGTGGCCCGAACCATGGCCAAGACCATGGCC
Source organism: Pseudomonadota bacterium (assembly GCA_036230225.1). GTDB lineage: Bacteria > Pseudomonadota > Gammaproteobacteria > Pseudomonadales > Alcanivoracaceae > Alcanivorax. Next base: position 7,254 of record JAZAJX010000016.1, read on the forward strand.
AGCGCCGGCCAGCAGGTCGTCCCCGTCAGCCTGTTCGATCAGGTCAGTGTTCATCACTGGCCCACCGATACGGACATCACCTTGCGGCTGATTCGCGCCGTGGTGGCCGGTTGCCATGCAGAACCGGCGGTGAATGCCTGGTTCGACGGAGAGCGCCTGAGCATGCGGGTGGTGGAGAAAGTGGATCTGGGCATCGCTGTGGATACCCCGGACGGCCTCTTCGTACCGGTACTGCGGGACGTGGCCAACCGTCCTCCGGCAGATCTGCGGGACGGGCTGAACCATCTCCGGCGGGATGTGGAGCAACGCCGAATCCCGGCCAGGGAGCTGCAAGGGGCCACACTGACCCTGAGCAACTTCGGCACCCTGGGTGGCCGCTATGCTACCCCGGTGGTCGTGCCCCCACAGGTGGCCATCGTTGGCGCGGGCAAACGGTTTACCCAGCCGGGTATCCGGAGCGGAGAGCTGTTCGAAGATGTCCAGCTACCGGTGAGTCTTACTTTCGATCACCGTGCCCTCAACGGCGGCCAGGCAGCGCGTTTCCTCGCTGCTCTGTTGGCGGATCTGGCCCTCTAGAAGAAAAGGTGATTACCACAGAGGCACAGAGCAAAAAACAGGAAAGACTCTGGGTCATTGGAAAGCACCCGATTCGGTCTCACTGGAAGATAGCGACCGGGTTCTTTCCTCCGTGGCTCTGTGCGCTCTGTGGTAACACTCTTTTATGAAGACAGATCCACGTTGTGGTAGACGTTCTGCACATCGTCCAGGTCATTGAGCATGGTCAGGAATTTCTCCAATAACTCCCGATCATCACCACTCACCGTGGTGTAACTCTGGGGAATGAACTGGATTTCTTCCACGTCGAAGTCAATCCCCTCGAACGCGTCGGTCAGCGCCTGGCGGGCTCTGGCGAACTCGGTGTTGGGTGTAAAGACGGTGATCATGCCGCCCTCACTTTCCACGTCGGTCACATCCACGTCCGCCTCCATCAAGGCTTCCAGCACCGCGTCTTCGTCATCGCCGGCGAAACGGAAAATGGCGGCATGGTCGAACATGTGGGCGACGGTACCCTGGGTGCCGATCTTGCACTTGGTCTTGGTGAACGCCACCCGTACATCACCGAAAGTCCGGTTGGGGTTATCGGTGAGGCACTCGATGATGGCCATGCAGCCGCCCGGGCCATACCCCTCGTAGCGGGCCGGAGCAAAATCCTCGCCGCCACCGCCCTTGGCCTTGTCGATGGCCTTTTCGATCACATGGCTGGGTACCTGGTCTTTCTTGGCTCGATCAATCAGGCTGCGTAATGCCAGATTGGCGGAGGGATCCAGCCCGCCATTCTTGGCGCACACATAGATTTCTCGACCATAGCGGCTGTATACCTTGGCTTTCATGTCCGAGGTTTTGGCCATGGATTCTTTACGGTTCTGGTAGGCACGGCCCATGGAATGCTTGCTCCGGAATTGATAGTCAGGGAAAGGGATTCTAGGCGAAAAAGGGTAAATCACCTACGCCCAGTGCAACAGCCACCACCACAAAACGCTACGGGGTAGCTGCAACAACGGAGGCACTCCTGCCTCTCACCGTCAGAATGGCTCCACCCCACGGCTGACTGACATCACCGGTTTGTTCAGCGAGGGCAAATTATTCACTTCCATATTGGAATCAAATTGTTAGCAACATCGTACCAACAAGAATTTCCACCAGTCTGCTCCAAAACCACTGCAAAACTCGTCAAACCGCTGTGAACGCCGCCATCAATTCATCCCCCTCATCCCTCCGCCCGTCGTGATTGCTTTGCCGGAATTGCCACACCGGCACTAATAATTGGGCAATGGTTCACAAAGACATGGTGTCAACGAGGTGACCAGGAAGGCACACCGACCATGCGAAATGCAGTAACCGATCCAGTAGGGTCATGGAAGAGTCAAATGCGCACACAGCGGCT
>JAZAJX010000017.1:0-9299 GCA_036230225.1 Pseudomonadota bacterium
GCGCTTGCTGGTGGTTTCCGGCCATACGGGTCTGCAAGGCGCGGGCATATTCGGCCATGGCTTCCCTGGCGTATTTCTCCACCTTGGGGTCGTGGGGGACGGGCGGGATGTGAACGGCATCACTGTCTGCTGCTGCACCACCGGATTTCTGCTCCTGATATTTACTGGTGCCGCCTTCGGCGGTGCCTTCCAGTCCCATGCCGCCTTTGCTGGCACAGCCTGAGAGTATCAGGGCGGCAAGCAGTGCGGTGGCCGCGCCGAGGCGGCCCCGGTCAGTAAATGATGTCCACATGGCTTTCCACCTGTTCAAACTTCGCATAGCGGCCGGGAATCAACTCTGCCAGGGCGCCAAAACTCTTCTTCACCCATTGATCGTAGATATCATCGGTCACCAGATTGGCATTAGCGATCAAGATATCAATGGCCTGATCCTCATAGGGGAAGGCCTTGTCTTCCAATAGCATGGTGTACTCTTCCAGCTCCAGCTCATCCAGTCCGCTGGGACGCTCTGAGGCGATCAGATCTTTGGCCAGTACCCGGTACATTTCACCGATTTTGTAATTGGCTGCAGTGGCATATTCCGCCACCCCGATGTTTGCCACTGCCTGGTAGTCTGCGAGTGCCTTTTTCATGACATCGGTCTTGGCTGCCAGGGAGGTTTTCAACGGCTGGGTAAGTGTAATGCGTTTGAATTCCTTGAAGTTCGGTTCTGCCAGGGTAAAGCTGGCATAGGCGGCTAGCCACGCAACGCGATCGCTGGCCGTATCACCTGCTTCCTGATAACTGGTTACCAGCTGCCGCAGCCAGTGGTTTTCCCGAGCGCTGTCACCGATTTTCCGGTTCAGCTCAACCAGACGAAACTGGGCTTCGGAGCGAAAGTCGTAGGGCTCGGGCCACTCCTGTAAATACTGCTGATAGAGTGCCATAGAGGCTTGCGGTTGCTCAGCCCGGTCCTGCATTTCAGCGGCTTTCCAAAGCGCCTGACGGGACAGCTCTGGATTGTCGCCTTTGTAGTTGGCAGCGATGCGCTGCAGTTCACCGGCCGCCGCCGTGTAGTTGCCCTGTTTCTCGTAGGCCACTGCCAACTTGTCGGGGATGGTGTCAGTGAGTGGATCGTTCGGATAGCGCTGCCGGAACGCTTCCAGCACAGGAATGGCGTCAGCGCTGCGACCCTGATTGATGAACAGGGTGGCGGCATCGAATTCCGCATTCTTGCGGACAGCGGCTTCCGGTACGGCCTCACCAACGCGGAGGAAGGTGGCTGCGGCGATCTCCAGGTTACCCTGTTGTTGCTGCTGCTCTGCCTGACGGTAAATGCTGACAGCCAGTTTTTCCCGGTATTCCTTACGGTTTTCCGCGGGCATTTGCATGTCCAGCAGCTTGCCATAGGCCATTTCGGCGACCTTGAATCGACCCAGATCAAACTCACCGTTGGCGATGGTCGCCCAGCCATAGCGCAACAGATCTGCAGAGGGCGGCGGCTGGCGATTGACCAGGATGCCTGCGGTTTTCACCGCGCCCTCGACATCACCCAGTGCCAGCTGATCCTCGGCGGTATCGTGGAGCACATTGGGCACTTCCGGGTGCGCCGGGTAGCGCTGACCATACTGCTGGGCGCTGGCGATTTTTTTCGCCCGCCAGCTGTTTTCCTGTTCGGCATTCAGATTGCTGTCGAGAATCTGCTGGTAAGCCACCAGTGCATTGAAGGCAGCATCACCACTTTTATCGTAGTTTTCATACTGATAAGCGGTTCGCTCGAATTCACGGATGGCTGCGGGGTAGTCCTCGGCCGCATAGAGGACGTCGGCGTAACGATGGTTGACCTTGCCCTGGTCTTCGCTGGCCGGCGGGGTATCCAGATATTCCTGGTACCAGCGTGCAGGGGCCTGGTAATCACCGGGTTTGCCGGATTTCTGGGCAATCACATGGTGATACTCGGCAAGGTCCAGAATATGCCCCTTGAGAAGCGCCACATACTCTTCACGGACCTCAGGGTGTCGACTCCAGAAATCGCTGTTGATGCCATAGTGGCCAATAAATTTTTCCTTGGCGGGCAATACCAGAGTGGGGAAGCCGCCTTTCTGGTAAGCATCAATCTGGAGACTGGAAAAGGTCGGAGCGAGAGTGGAATCCGGATAGACCTGAACATACATGTCAAAGGCTTCAGCGGCATCCCGGAAACGTTCCTGACTCAAGTATACCTGGCCGAGAGAGCGGTAGATATCCGGTTCATAATCACGCTGGCCATGACGTGCAAACCATTTTTTCACGGAGTCAGGGCCATTCATGTTGCTGAAGGCGAGGCTGACAACCCGCTGGGTATCGCTGAAGAGCTTGCTCTCCATGCTGGTGTCGTCGCTCAGTTCATTGCTGCCATTCAGGTTGTCCAGCAGGGTAAAAAAGCTGTTCTGTGCGAGCTGATAGTCCCCCAGTTTGTAATGGCTCCAACCGCGTTTGTAGAGCGCCTGATTATAAAATTCGTTACCGGTACCACGGCGAATCACGTCAGCGTAAGCTTTTTCCGCGTAGTCGTAATCGCCATCGGAAAACAGCATTTCGCCGCGTCGGAACTGGGATTCCAGCGCCCATTCACTGTTGGGGTATTGTTCTACCAGCGCATCCAGGCTGGCACGGGCCTCGTTCAGGTTGCCATCCATGGCATAGGCCTTGGAAAGCAGATAGTAGGCCTCGGCTCGCTGCGCCGGGTCATTGGTGCTGTTGAGCAGTTCTTCATACAGGGCGATCGCCGTGTTGTAATCGACATCCTCGTCAGCAAGGGAGGGAGCCATGGTGCCGGCCAGATCCAGCAAGGCGAGTTTGCGCTCGGTGTCCGGGGTGGTGTTCACCTGTTCCATGGTGTTGTCGTAGACCACCTTGTCCACTTTCTGCTCAAGCTTGTCGTCCGCTTCCTGGGCACTCATTTCCTGTTCTGTCGCGGAGGAGAGCGCCAGGTCTGCCATGCGACGAAGGGTTTTGGCGCGGCGCTCCGGATCATCGAACAACTCTGCGGCCTGGCGGTAACTGTTGAGCGCATCCTGAGTGCTGGCGCTTTCCAGTTGCTGTTCCTCGATGACAATATCGGTGCTTTCCAGGTCTGCCAGGGTAGTGCCGCTGAAGCGGGCCTGTTGCTCCAGTGTGCCGCTCTGGGGTGACGATGCGCAGCCTCCCAGAGCAATGATTGCGGCTGCCAGGCCATGCAGGCGAAATCGGTTCACGATCCTTTCCTCTGTTTATTGCCGTCGGATACCGAAGAATCCTGCAGGCGGGCAACGGCCAGATGGGCTTCGGCGAGCTGGTCGGCCAGCTTCTGTTGATTTCTCTGCAGTAGAGCCAGCGCGTCGGCCTGCATGCTCATTTCCAGGGCGTCCAGCGTGTCCTCGGTAAGACGTTTGATGTTTTCAATGCGCTGGGTTTGCTCGGCCAGGCGTTGGCCAAGGTCGTCCCGGGTGCGCAGGGTGGCGTCCCGGATCTGTTGCTGCACCGCAGCAATCCGTTCTGCCAGTACGCCGCTTTCTTCCCGCAATTGCGTAGCAGCTTGCTCCTGTTTTTCTCGCTGTTCCATCGACTGGTGGGCAATATCCCACAAGAGAAGCCCTCTGACCCGGCGCAGTCGCAGGGCATTGTGGTGGCTTGAGGCTGGGAGCGTGCCGAACTGGCGTGCCAGAGCATCCACTTTTTTCCACATGATGGCCTGCTCGGGGCTGGCCACGTCTTCGGGCCGGCTCATGTCCACGTAGTTGGGGATGGCGGCAGAGACCCGGTCGCTGGCCATGGCCAACTGCTCCTGGCGGCTCATGTGTCGCGTCATCTCGCCACGGACGTGGGGGAGGTTGCGTGTCAGCGTTTGCTGCTGGTTATCGTAGGTTTCCAGCAATGCCGGCAGAGACTGTTGCCATTGCTCGACCATGGTCTTGATCTGATGAATCTGTCGGTAATGTTCAAAACGTTGGGCAAACGCATTGCTGGAAAACAGCTTGTACAGGTAAGCCAGCTCACTGCCCTGGGCCAGATCTCTGCTATTGGCTGGCAACAAGCCAGTCTTCTGGCTGTCGTCCGGAAGCAAGGCTTCTGACCAGCCTGGCTTGGCAATGTTGTCGATGGCACGCTGAATATCCTTGAGCGCCTGTCGATATTCGGTCGCTGCATACTGGTAACCGGCCAATGCCTGGGGTAAACCGCCCAGTTCTTCATAGGCACGGGGAGCCAGCATAAGGGCTTCCTGGACTGACGGGTGGCTACTGTTGCGCCGTACGGCTTCCAGCCACAGGGGCAGGGCACGTTTGATGTCGCCGGCCCGATAATTGGCCAGGCCGAGAGCCAGCAGAGCATCCTCCGAAAATGGGCCATCGCTGCGCACCTGACGAAGATCGGCGCGTGCACTTTCCAGTGCGCCTTCCTTCAATTCGGCCAGTCCGGATGCCAGGGCGGCTCGATCCCGCAGGGCCAGGGCCTGATCAGAACTGCCGCCGGCATTCAGCAGGGATTTCAGCAAGGCAACACCCTGATCTCGATGCCCGCCTCGGATCAGGGCAACCCCCATGTTGTAGGTGGCGTAGCGGCCTTCATCCGTATTCAGCGGAACGGAGTGAAGGTAATCCAGTGCGCCGGCAAAATCGTCCTCGGCCATGAAGATATTGGCCAGCATCAGGCGGCGGCGAGCCTCGTCAGCTTGTTCAAGACCCTCCACCTTGTCGCTGTCGAGGATCATGGCGGCGTCAGCCAGATTTCCCTCGCGATAGTGTAGCGCGGCTTTGTGCAGCCAGGTCTGGGCCCGGGTGCGACTAAGGATGTCTTTTTCCAGCAGGCGATTGAAGATGACCTCTGCCTGTCCCGGCAAGCCGTAGGTGACATAGAGATCACCCAGCAGGAGTTCTGCATAATCGGTGTCTTCGGTGAACAGGCTCTCCTGCTGGTTGACCAGCAGTTTATTGATCGCATCGAAGCGGGCATGCCGATAGTAATCGAACATCACCTCGCCGAAAGCCAGATAGCGGTGCTCTTCCACACCCAGGGGCATAGGGCCTTCAGTGATATCGTCAAAGAATTCGACTTTTGCTGCCTGGGTGGGGGATAGCAGGCTGGCCAGACACACCGCAACCAGCCATTGTTTTGGCCGCAGCTGTGTCATTGCTGGTTCCATTCACGGAATTCGAACTTGTGCTGCTGCTTGTTCAGGTCATCCACTACCTGCATTTCCACCATCTTCTTGCCAGCACCCTTGGTGAAGGTATAGCGGGTGGTTTTCTGGTAATCCTTGCCCAGTGGATCGTAGCCGGTAATGGTGGCTTCAAGAACATGGCGACCGCTGGTCAGGTTGCCATTATAGAGTCGCTGGATGCCTCCCTTGGTCAGTGCCTCAAATTCCTGATCGGTATAAAAATGGTAACCCACGTGCTCGCCATCAATGGTCAGATTGATGTCCACCAGGCGAATTGGCGTGCCCACATCGACAGACACGAAAATGCTGGTTTGTGGACTGGCATAGAGCAATTCCTGCTCAAGCAGGCTCAGGTCCCGGTTCAGGTCCAGTGCTTCGCTTTTCAACTGGCGGATCTGTTCGGACAGACCGTCGTCATCGGCGGCACTGGCGGCGCTACACAGGCCGACCAGAAGGGCGCCACACAGGGGCAACAGTGCTTTCATGGGGAGGTGATCGCTTTATGTTGTTGTTATTGGCCGGAATACCGGCAGGCGTACTGCCTAGTTGTAATCAGAAGAATGCCTTAAATCAAGGGAAAGAGTCAGTCATTATTGGCCGTAAAAGCCGGTTTTTACGGCTTCTATAGTCAACAAATTGCCTTGGAGTGCTATGAAAACCCCGGTATATCTGCGCCGAGCTCTTGAGCAGGTCGGTGTTGCCGCAACCCACCCGATTCTGCCAGTGGCAGGTGGGGATACGGCGCACAGCGGTATGGTGGAAAGCCATGGCCAACGATTTTTCATCAAGCAGCACCGTAACCGCCACCTGCTGGAGGCAGAGGCCCGGGGCCTGCTGCTCCTGGGAGGTCGCCTGCGTGTACCGAAAGTGCTTGCCTGTGAGGGGGATGACGAGGGCGGGGCGTTGATTCTGGAGTATCTGCCTATCGCACCATTGAGGGGGAGTCGTGAATGGATGGCGGCGGGCCAAGCGCTGGCGCGTCTGCACAAAACGCCGGGAGCGGACGGCTATGGTCTCCATCCGGATAACTTTATCGGTGCCACACCACAGAGCAATCGCACCCATGATGATTGGGTGGTTTTTTTCGCCAGTGAAAGGCTGGAGCCGCTGCTTCAGCGGGCTCGCCAACGTGGCCTGTCGCCTGAGGCAGAGGGAAAGGTGGAGCGGGTAATCGACCAGCTGGAGCACTGGTTGTTGGCGCGGCCCCATAGTGGCTGCGTCCATGGGGATTTGTGGCAGGGCAATCTGGGGCAGGTAGAGGGTGAACCGGTGTTCTACGACCCAGCCTGTTATTATGGGGATCCGCAGGTGGATCTGGCCATGCTGAACCTGTTCGGTGGAGTGCCCTCGGCGTTCTATGAGGGTTACCAGACGGAATGGCCCGTATCGTTGCACTATCGAGCCTGGCCAGTGTACGACCTGTATCACTGGCTCAATCACTACACGCTTTTTGGTGGACAGTACGGCCGGGCCGTGGAGGAGACGGCCCGCCGATTACTGACCACGTGCTGACAGGATATTTCATGCAAATCGTCGCGGATGCCAACATGCCCGGGCTGACACCCTTTGAAGCCATGGGAACCGTGACTCGGGTGGATGGCCGCAGCCTGACCCGGGAACAACTTGCCGCTGCCGAGGTGCTACTGGTGCGCTCGGTGACCCGGGTGGACGCCTCCCTGCTGGCGGGAACGCCGGTGCGCTTTGTGGGGTCCGCCACCATTGGCACGGATCATGTGGATCTCAATTACTTGCAAGAGCAGGGAATTCGCTTTGCCCATGCGCCTGGCTGTAATGCCAGGGCCGTGGCCGAGTATGTGCTGCAGGCGGTGCTGTTGATGTGCCGCGACGCCGATCAGTCCGTGCAAGGGCGCACGGCAGCGGTGGTGGGCATGGGGAATGTTGGGAGCCGAGTGGCGGACTGGCTCACGGATCTGGGCATGACGGTGCATGCTTGCGATCCCCCTCTCGCCGAGCAGGGCTATGCGGGCCCCTACGTGCTGGAGCCTCTGGACGCCATACTGGAGGCTGACCTGATTACCTTACATGTGCCGCTAACCGACCAGGGGGATCACGCTACCCGGCACCTGCTGGATGCGCGGCGCTTGTCGCTGCTGACCCCTGCACAGATGCTTCTCAACACCTGCCGGGGCCCGGTGATCGACAACACGGCACTGCTGGCGCGTCTGCAAGCCGGCCAGGGGCCTACCACGGTACTGGATGTGTGGGAAAACGAGCCCCGGGTGCCCGCATCACTGTTTCAAGAGGTTCTGCTGGGGTCGCCGCATATTGCCGGCTACAGTGCCGAAGGCAAGCTGAAAGGCACGGAAATGCTGTATCAGGCGTTCTGTGAGTGGCAGGGTCTGCCAGAGGTATCACTGCCGGCCACTGCAAGAGATCAGGTGCTTCGACACTCCATCAAGGACGAGGAGGATCTGCTGGAGGTCCTGCAACAGGCCTATCGGCTGTCAGAGGATCATCGGCGCCTTGCCGACAGTCTGGAAAACGCCCAGGCTTTTGATCGCTTGCGTAAACACTATCCGGTTCGCCACGAGTTGCATGACTGGCGTCATGAGGGCGATATCGCCCCTGGCTGGGACGCGATTATGCACCGCCTGTTTGCGCGCGCTTGAGTGGGCGGGCAGGGTAGTGCCAGCTGTTTTCCAGACGCTGGAACGCCTGCTGGATCATGGCTTCGGTAATGGGGATTTCCCGGCCGTGTTCATCAATGATAGCGGCACCGTGGAAGTCCTTGCCGGGTTGCTGGCTGTCGAGGTTCATGGCTGCATCCCTGTGATAATGCATTAACATTTAGAGGCCGCTGCCTGTCAGCGGCAAGGCCATTTTTGTATCCGGATATGACTGCTTTATGAAAGTCGACCAAAGTCTTTGCCTCGGTGTGCTCGTGAACCCTTATGCGGGGCTTGGCGGCAGCGTGGCGCTTAAGGGTAGCGACGGGGAATCCACTCGGGATGAAGCCCTGCGTCGTGGCGCCGAGCCCCAGGCGCCGGCGCGGATGAGCCGGGCCCTGAAAGCGCTGGCCGGTACTCCCAATCTGAAAGTCCTGACCTGGGCCGGAGAGATGGGGGAAGCGAGCTGCCGGGAAGCCGGTGTGCCCTGTGAGGTGATCGGTGAATCCGCCATGCCCAGTCACCCGGCGGATACCCGGCGGGCGGCGGAGGCGCTCAAAGCCGCCGGGGCAGAATTGATTCTGTTTGCCGGGGGCGATGGCACTGCTCGAGATCTGGTGGACGCGTTGGGGGTGGCCATGCCGGTGCTTGGGGTGCCGGCCGGTTGCAAAATGCACTCGGCGGTTTATGCCGTGAATCCGGAAGCCGCCGGCAGCCTGTTGGCGGAACTGGCCAGTGGAGGGCTGGTTGGCCTGGCACTGGCGGAAGTGCGCGATATTGATGAGGATGCTTTTCGTGACGGGGTTGTGCGTGCTCGCCATTATGGTGAATTACGGGTGCCCGCCGAAGCCCGTTACCTGCAACAGGTGAAATGTGGGGGGCGGGAAGTGGAAGACCTGGTTGTCACGGAGGTGGCGGCCTGGGTGGCCGATAGTCTTGAGGAGGATACCTACTACCTGATGGGCTCAGGTTCCACGGTGGCGCTGGTGATGGAGCAACTCGGTCTGGAGAACACCCTGCTGGGCGTGGACCTGGTCTACAACCACGACGTGGTGGGACGTGATCTGGGCGCCCGCGAACTGCTGGCACAGATCGGTGATAAGCCGGCCCGGGCGGTGATGACCGTCATTGGTGGCCAGGGTCACTTGTTTGGCCGCGGCAACCAGCAGTTCAGCCCCGAGCTGATTCGCCGGCTGGGCAAGGAAAATATTCAGATTCTGGCCACCCGGACCAAGCTGCAGACCCTGGAAGGGCGCCCCTTGCTGGTGGATACCGGTGACGCCGATCTTGACCAGTCACTGTGTGGGTTATGGCCAGTGACGACGGGGTATGAGGACCAGATTCTGTATCGGGTGGCGACGGACGGTGCCGTTAACAGTGAATAGGGAATAGCGACGCGGTCCGGGGTGTCACGGATGCAAACGTGAGAGGCCGCACCCAGTCTATGGGCGCGGCCTCTTACGTTTCAGCTAAATCGCACGCCCAGGCGTGTCACTGTTCACAGCTTCTGCAGG
>JAZAJX010000018.1:0-28737 GCA_036230225.1 Pseudomonadota bacterium
CATAAAGGTCATTTTCAGTCACCACCAGCAGCGCGTGTTCAGGGGCGTAGAAACCGGCGTCCAGCTCGCCGCGGGTCAGGCTCCAGCGCTCCGGCTGGGCGATGAAATCCGGCCAGTTGTCTTTCAGGGCCGGCTGGATGCCGATCTTCTGCATCAGTTCCAGCAGGGCTTCCCGGCGCCCGGCGGTTTCCGCACAGAGAAGGATGCGGGTATCCGGGTGGGCATCGGCGAAGGTATGCAGCAAGGCCAATGGGTTACTGGCGCGCACGTCCGCCGTCAGGGCCGGCATGTGGGCGACATCAAACTGAATGGCGTTGCCGGTGTCGGCCTGGCGGGCGCGGGGGTGCTGTTTGAGTGCGGCGTTCAACTCCTCCGGACGCAGGTAGAGCTGCCAGGGGGCAAGAATCGGACGGTGGATGTCATGGCGCCGGGATTCGTAGCGCTGCTCCACATCCGCCCAGAAATGATCGGCAGCATTCTGGCTGTCCGCCAGTTCTATCAGTCGCACATCGTCGGGCAGATAATCGAAGAGGGTGGCCATGTGTTCGAAGAACAATGGCAGATAGTACTCCAGGCCGGGCGCGGCCAGGCCGTCGGACACATCCTGATAGAGTGGCACACCACGGGTATCCACATCGAAGGTATCGCGAAAAGCGGTGCGGAACCGGCTGATGCCTTCGGCGCTGAGGGGGTATTCCGCCGCTGGCAGCAGGGTGATGTCGTCCACCTTGCCAGTCGAACGCTGGCTTTCCGCATCGAACAGCCTCAGGGACTCGATGTCATCGTCAAACAGCTCGATGCGGAAGGGCTGCTCGGCGCCCATGGGGTAGATGTCCATGATCGCGCCGCGCACGGCAAATTCACCATGCTCGTAAACATTGTCCCGCTGACGATAGCCACAGGCCACCAGACGGTTGCGGGTGGCGTCCATGTCGAAGCGGTCGCCCACCTTGAGCAGAAAACTGTTGCCGGTGATGTGCAGGGGCGGCGCCAGCCGTTGCATCAGGGTATTCACCGGGACGACCAGAATACCCTTGTGACTGGTGGGCAGCTGATGCAGAACGCGGATGCGATCGCTGATGATGTCCTGGTGGGGGCTGAACAAATCGTAGGGCAGGGTTTCCCAGTCCGGGAACAGCATCACCGGGGTGGCACTGCCGGTGAGGTAGAAGTCCAGGGAGTCGGCCAATTGCTGAGCGCGACTGCTGTTGGGGGCCAGCACCACAAAGAGGTGATCCTGGCTACGGGCCAGCTCGGCCAGTACCGCAGCCATGCTGCCGCCATCCAGACCTGCCCAGTCCTTGTAGTGCTCGCGGCCGGCGGGAAATAGCGCGCTGTCAGGGAGTAACTTCATCGGGTCCCGTGTCCTGCATGTTCGGTGGGCGCGTATTGTAGCGGCGGGGGCGTCGCCCGGCCATGATGGTGCCGCTGTCAGACGCCGGGGCTGAAAAAGGAAGCGGTCCGCGGTTAAGATGCGGTTTTGTATTTTGCGCTGAGGTTAGGGTATGAATGCATCGGTTCGGGAGCTGATGACGCTGTTTGATCTGGAGCAGCTGGAGAATAATTTGTTCAGGGGCCAGAGCCAGGCCAATGGTCAACAGAGCGTATTTGGGGGGCTGGTGGCTGGCCAGGCGCTGCTGGCGGCCTCGAAAACGGTGCCGCAGGAACGTCCCGTGCACTCCCTGCACGCTTATTTCCTGCGCCCCGGGGATTTCACCAAGCCCATTGTGTATGACGTGGACCGGATCCGCGACGGCAAGAGCTTTACCACCCGGCGCGTCAATGCCATCCAGCATGGTCGCCCGATCTTCTCGCTGGCTGCCTCCTATCAGGTAGAGGAAGAGGGCGTATTTCATCAGGCACCCATGCCTGAGGTGCCCGGCCCCGAGGGACTGGAGAATGACGAGGCGGTGCGTCAGACCCTGGTACACCGTCTGCCTGAACAGTACCGGGAGGCCTTTCTCCAGGACCGGCCGGTGGAATTCCGGCCAGTGACGCCGCGTAACCCCATTTCCTCTGAAGCGGAACCACCGGTCCGGGAAGTGTGGTTCAAGGTGGTGGAGTCGGTGGACGCCGATCCCATGACCCAGCGGGCGCTGCTCGCCTACTGTTCCGATTTCGGGCTGATGGGTACCGCCATGCTGCCCCACGGCATGAACTTCTGGCAGCCTCACGTGCAGTGCGCCAGCATTGATCATGCCATGTGGTTCCATGGGGATTTTCGCATTGATGAATGGCTGCTCTACCGCAGTGACAGCCCCTTTGCCGGTGGCTCCAGGGGGATGAATTTCGGTTCCATCTATCGTCAGGATGGCACCCTGGTGGCGTCGGTGGCCCAGGAGGGGCTGATGCGTCTCCACCGTTCGGAGAGCCCGACCGGATGAGCCGGCTGCTGCCTCTGCTTGAGGAGGTCAGGGCGTGTCGACTCTGCGAGCCGCATCTGCCGCTGGGGCCTCATCCAGTGGTACGGGCGGGAGAGCGGGCCCGTTTGCTGATCATCGGGCAGGCCCCGGGAACCCGGGTCCACGAAACCGGCATTCCCTGGAATGACCCTTCCGGTGACCGGCTGCGCGACTGGTTGCAGATGGATCGGGAAGCGTTCTACGACGAAAACCGTATTGCCATCATTCCCATGGGGTTCTGTTACCCGGGGCGGGGGAAGGGGGGCGATCTGCCGCCCAGGCCGGAGTGCGCGCCCCAGTGGCATGCCCGGTTGCTGGCGGCGCTCCCGGAACTGCAGCTGACCCTGCTGGTGGGACAGTATGCCCAGAAGTATTATCTGCCGGAGCCCGGCAAAACCTTGTCAGACAATGTGCGGGACTATGCCCGGGCCCTGGATCACGGGTACTTCCCGCTGCCTCATCCCAGCCCCCGCAACCGGCTGTGGCTGCGCCAGCGCCCCTGGTTCGAGGAAGAGGTGTTACCGGTGTTGCGTGAGCGTGTGAAAGCGTTGGGAGTCTCTGCATAACCCCTTGCGTACTCAGCGTGGCCTGAAGCGTGCAGATGTTGTGTCTTGTCTCGACGGGCAGGGTGGTTTCCTTTCCTAGAGGCAAGGCGCAGCAGATGCGCGCTTCAGGACACGCCCTCCGGGTCTTCCAGGCTAGCCCGTACTCGTCGTTGCGCCATACTTTGAAGGTGAAGAGTCGATGGATGGACATATCTCGATCCCCTTGAGGGGACACCTTCAAAAGCGCGCCTAGATTACGAGCCAGCCTGAAAGACTGAGCATGCAAGGGGTTGTGCAGAGACTCCCATGTCCGTGAAACCGTAATATCCCCGCCGTTTGGGTGGATAAACGCGGCGTTTGGCGATATGATTCGCGCCCCAAACTCCACCGCCGGTGAACGCAGAAACCGGGCATTTCGGTGCCAGCCACGGTTTTCTTCACCCGAACCCAACCTGAGAGGGGCATCTCCGTGAACAAACTGGAAGACCACTTCGGACGCTGGAAAAACCGCGAAGAAATTGCAGAAACCATGATCCCCATGATCGGGAAACTGCAGCGCGAAAAGAACGTGACGACTACCGTTTACAGCCGTTCCCTGGTCAACAAGTCTGTTATCCAGATCCTGAAAGCCCACCGCTTCGTCAAGCAGATCGAAGACTCCGAGCTGTCTGTGGTGGATTCCTTCCCGATTCTGCAGGAAGTGTACAAGCTGGACCTGGGCCCTTGCCGGATTGATATCGGCAAACTGGCGGTGGAGTACAAGAAGGACAACCGCGGTCTGTCCGTGGAAGATTACGTCCGCGAAGAGCTGGCCGAGGCCGTCAACAACAAATTGCCCATGCCGGGCCAGACCGACGTGGTGCTGTACGGTTTCGGTCGTATCGGCCGCATCCTGGCCCGTCTGCTGATCGAGAAGGCCGGTTCCGGCGATGGCCTGCGTCTGAAAGCCATCGTGGTGCGTGAATCCGGCAAGGGCGACCTGCAGAAACGTGCCAGCCTGCTGCGTCGGGATTCCGTGCACGGCCCGTTCGCCGGCACCATCTCGGTGGATGAAGAAGAGAATGCCATCATCGCCAATGGCAACTTCATCAAGGTGATCTACGCCAGCGATCCCAACACAGTCGACTACACCCAGTACGGCATCAACAATGCCGTGGTGATCGACAACACCGGCAAATGGCGTGATGTGGAAGGTCTGACCCAGCACCTGAATCGTCCGGGTGTGTCCCGCGTGATGCTGACCGCGCCGGGCAAAGGTGATATGAAAAACATTGTTCACGGCGTGAACAACAACATCATTGAAGACAGCGACAAGATCATTTCCGCGGCCAGCTGTACCACCAACGCCATCGTACCGCCGCTGAAGGCTATCGAAGACAAGTTCGGTATCGAATTCGGTCACGTTGAAACCGTTCACTCCTACACCAACGACCAGAACCTGCTGGATAACTTCCACAAAGGGCCTCGTCGTGGTCGCTCTGCGCCGCTCAACATGGTGCTCACCGAGACCGGTGCTGCTACCGCGGCAGCCAAGGCGCTGCCTTCCCTGAAAGGCAAACTCACCGGTAATTCCATCCGGGTGCCGACCCCCAATGTGTCCATGGCGATCCTCAACCTGACCCTGGGCAAGGAAACCACCCTGGAAGAGCTGAATGAATACCTGCGCTGGGTGAGCCTGCACTCTCCGCTGCAGCGTCAGGTGGACTTCGTGAGCAGCCCGGATGCGGTATCCACTGACTTTGTAGGTTCCCGTCACGCTTCCGTGATTGATGCGGAGGCTACCATTGTCAACGGGCGCCATTGTGTCCTGTACGTGTGGTACGACAATGAGTTCGGTTACAGCTGTCAGGTGCTGCGCATCCTTCAGCAGATCTCCGGCGTGGAATACCCGGCGTACCCGAAGGACTGACTCTGAAGAAAGCCCGCACCGCGGGCTTTTTTTCGGTGCACAAATGGCCTGACGCGCCGCACCGCCTTGGTGCGGCACGACAAAAGGTGGGGTTTTCGGCTCTGGCGGACGGGCGGGTGCGTCTTTATAATGTGCCCCGCCGGCCGTGGCCGGCTCCCAAGTGCAAACTCCGGTTTTTGCGAGCATCTCCGGTTATTTCCTGAGTTTTTCAGTGATTCCGGCGGATGTGGCTCGACTTCAGCAACACGCAACGTGGGCGAGAAACTATGATTAAAGTCAGGAAGGGCCTGGATCTGCCCATCGCTGGTGCACCGCGCCAGGCGATCGAGGAAGGTCATAAGGTTCGTTCTGTTGCCGTGCTCGGCGGTGACTATGTGGGTATGAAACCCACTATGGAAGTCCGCGAGGGAGACGTGGTCAAGAAAGGCCAGCTGATCTTCACGGACAAGAAAACCGAGGGTGTCAAATACACCGCTCCTGCGGCTGGCAAGGTGGTAGCGATCAATCGTGGCCACAAGCGCGTGCTTCAATCCGTGGTGATTGAGATCGCCGATCAGGAAGAGGAAGTCACCTTTACGTCCTACAGTGCCGACCAGCTTGCGGGCCTGGACCGCGAGGCGGTGCAGCAGCAGCTGGTGGATTCCGGCGAGTGGACCTTGCTGCGGACTCGCCCCTTCGGCAAGGTGCCGGCGCCCGGCAGCACGCCCAACTCCATTTTCGTTTCCGTTCTGGATACCAACCCGCTGGCGCAAGAGCCGGCCATGGTGATTCAGGAGAACGAGCAGGCGTTTCGCCACGGTCTGACCGTGCTGAGCCGCCTCACCGACGGCCCGGTCTGGGTGGGTCGTGGCCCCAACACGGATCTCCCCAGCTTTGCCGGTGGCCAGGTGCGTGAAGAAGCCTTCACCGGCAAGCACCCGGCGGGCAACGTGGGTACACACATTCATCACCTGGATCCGGTTAGCCTGAGCAAGGTTGTCTGGTCCGTGGGCTACCAGGACGTGATCGCCATCGGCAAGCTGTTTACCGACGGCAAGATCTACTCGTCCCGCGTGGTGGCGCTGGCCGGCCCGCAGGTGAAGACCCCTCGCTCGCTGCGCACCCGCGTGGGCGCCAGCGTGGAGGATTTCGCACAGGGTGAGCTGAAAGACGGTGATAACCGCCTGATCAGTGGCTCCGTGTTCAACGGTCACAACGCTCAGGGCCCGGTGGCCTGGCTAAGCCGGACCAGCAATCAGGTCACTGTCCTGCGTGAAGGGCACGAGCGCCAGTTGCTGGGCTACATCTCCCCGGGTGTGAATCGTTTCTCTGTACTGAACATCTACCTGTCCAAGCTGATGCCGAGCAAGCGCTTCAACTTCACCACCACCACCAATGGTTCCGAGCGGGCCATGGTGCCGGTGGGTGCCTACGAGGAAGTGATGCCGCTGGATATTCTGCCGACCCAGCTGCTGCGTGCGCTGATCGTCGGTGATACCGACAGTGCCACGGCACTGGGCGCGCTTGAGCTGGTGGAAGAGGATCTGGCCCTGTGCACCTTCGTGTGCCCGGGTAAATACGAGTACGGTCCGATTCTGCGCGACAATCTCACCACCATTGAAGCGGAGAGCTGAGCATGGGCATGAGAAGTTTTCTGGACAACAAGGTCGCCCCGCATTTCCACGAGGGCGGCAAGTTCGAGAAGTATTACACCTTCTACGAAATGTTCGACACCATGCTGTACAGCCCGGATTCGGTGACCCGGTCTTCCGCGCATGTACGTGACGGTATCGATCTCAAGCGGATCATGATGACGGTGTGGTTCTGCGCCTTCCCGGCAATCCTGTTCGGGCTGTGGAACACCGGTTATCAGGCCAACCTGCAGATTGCCGAGGGCTTCAGCCCGATTCCCGGCTGGCGCAGCGATCTGGTCATGGCGTTGGCCGGCTTCGATGCCACCAGCCTGTGGTCAAACCTGCTCCATGGCATGGTCTACTATATTCCCATTCTGATTGTGGTGTACCTGGGTGGTTTCATCTGGGAGGGGCTGTTTGCCTGGAAGCGCGGTCATGAAGTGAACGAAGGCTTCTTCGTCACGGGCATCCTGTTCACCCTGATTCTGCCGCCCGCGATCCCGCTGTGGCAGGTGTTCCTGGGGATTTCCTTCGGCGTGGTGATCGGCAAGGAAGTGTTCGGCGGAACGGGCAAGAACTTCCTCAACCCGGCACTGGTAGGCCGGGCGTTCCTGTTCTTCGCTTACCCGGCAGAAATGTCCGGTGATGCGGTCTGGACGGCTGTGGACAACTTCTCCGGGGCGACGCCTCTGGCTCTGGCGGCGGCGGGGCAGCTGGACTTTGCCAGCAACCTGACAGCGGATGCCGGTGCCAATATCAGCTGGATGCAGACCTTCCTGGGTGGCATTCAGGGGTCTATCGGTGAAACGTCCACCCTGGCGATCCTGATCGGTGGTGCGGCCCTGCTGCTGACCAAAGTGGCGTCCTGGCGCATCGTGCTGGGTGTGTTCCTGGGCATGGTTGGCCTGAGCACCTTGCTGAACGTGGTCGGTTCCGACACCAACCCCATGTTCGCCATGCCCTGGTACTGGCATCTGACCGTGGGCAGCTTTGCCTTCGGCATGATTTATATGGCTACCGATCCGGTGTCCGCGTCCATGACCAATACGGGTAAATACCTCTTTGGCGGCCTCATCGGTGTCATGGTGGTGCTGATCCGTGTGATTAACCCGGCGTTCCCGGAGGGTGTGATGATGGCGATTCTGTTCTCCAACCTCTGCGCGCCCTTGATTGACCACTTTGTTGTACAGGCGAATGTGCGTCGTCGCCTGCGTCGGACCGGGGGAGAAGTGTAATGTCAGCGAATAAGGAAAGTGTCGGCAAAACACTGCTGGTTGCCTTTCTGGTCTGCGTGGTCTGCGGTGTGGTAGTTGCCACGGCGGCGGTGAGCCT
The DNA here is from genome assembly GCA_036230225.1 of Pseudomonadota bacterium. Lineage (GTDB taxonomy): Bacteria > Pseudomonadota > Gammaproteobacteria > Pseudomonadales > Alcanivoracaceae > Alcanivorax. The sequence goes on from JAZAJX010000018.1 coordinate 7,802, forward strand.
GCGGCCGGTTCAGAGCAAGAACCAGCTGCTCGACAAGCGCATGAATATTCTGCAGGCCGCCGGTCTGTATGAAGCGGGTGTCGATGTGAACGAGGTGTTCAAGAGCATCGAGCGTCGTTTCGTGGATATCGACACCGGTGAGTATGTGGAAATGCCGGAGTCCTACGACCAGCGCAAGGCCGCCAGTGATCCCAAACAGTCCGAGCGCCTGAGTGGCGATGAAGACATTGCCGGCATCAAGAGCCAGGCAAAAGTCGCAGAAGTCTTCCTGGCCCGGAATGATAACGGCGAACTGAGCCGCATCATCCTGCCGGTACATGGCTACGGTCTGTGGTCCACCCTGTACGGTTTCCTGGCGCTGGAACCGGATGCCAATACCGTCTCCGGCCTGGGGTTCTACGAGCATGGTGAAACCCCCGGTCTTGGCGGTGAGGTGGATAACCCGAAGTGGAAAGCACTGTGGGAAGGCAAGAAGCTTTACGGCGAACAGGGTGAAGTGGAAATCCAGGTCGTCAAGGGTACCGTGGACAGTAAGACCCCCAATGCCGAACACAAGGTAGACGGTCTTGCCGGTGCGACCCTGACCAGTAATGGTGTCAGCAACCTGCTGCGCTTTTGGGTCGGTGAAAACGGTTTCGGTCCTTACCTGAAGCGTATGCAGCAGGGTGACGTGGCCGAACAGCAGGAAGGAGACGCGTAATGGCGGAGAAAACCAAGGACATCTTGTTAGGTCCGATTTTCGACAACAACCCCATCGCGTTGCAGATCCTGGGTATCTGCTCCGCCCTGGCGGTAACCAGTAACCTGAGCACCACGGTGACAATGTGTATCGCACTGACCACCGTGACGGCGTTCTCGAACTTCTTCGTCAGTTCGATCCGTAACTACATTCCGTCCAGCATCCGGATCATCGTACAGATGACCATCATTGCCTCTCTGGTAATTGTGGTGGATCAGTTCCTGAAAGCCTATGCGTACAGCATTTCCAAGCAGCTGTCCGTATTCGTGGGGTTGATCATTACCAACTGTATCGTGATGGGGCGTGCGGAAGCCTTCGCCATGAAGAACCCGCCGATCCCGTCCTTCCTGGACGGTGTGGGTAACGGCCTGGGCTACTCCGCAATCCTGCTGGGACTCGGCTTTATCCGTGAACTGCTGGGCGCTGGCAGCCTGTTCGGACAGCAGATTCTCACCAAGGTCGCCGATGGTGGCTGGTACGTGACCAACGGCATGATGCTGTTGCCGCCCAGCGCCTTCTTCCTGATCGGTCTGTTCATCTGGGCTATCCGTACCTGGAAACCTGAGCAGGTGGAAGAGGATACCTTCAAGATGAAGCCACACACCCGTGTCAGCGACGCGTTTTAACGGAGACGAGGAATGTTTGAACATTATCTGAGCCTGTTCGTCCGCGCCGTCTTTGTTGAAAACATGGCGCTGGCGTTCTTCCTGGGCATGTGCACCTTCATTGCCGTGTCCAAGAAGATCCAGACCGCGATCGGTCTGGGGGTTGCGGTGGTGGTAGTACTGACCATTACCGTGCCCGTTAACAACCTGATTCTGACCTATCTGCTGGACGAAAATGCGCTGGCCTGGACCGGGATCGAATCCCTGGCCAGCCTGGACCTGCGCTTTCTGGGGCTGCTGAGCTATATCGGCGTGATCGCCGCTCTGGTTCAGATCCTGGAGATGACCCTGGACAAGTATGTCCCCAGTCTCTACAACGCGCTGGGTATCTTCCTGCCGCTGATCACGGTGAACTGTGCCATTCTGGGTGCGTCCCTGTTCATGGTGGAGCGTGACTACACCTTTGGTGAGTCCATGGTCTACGGCGTTGGCGCCGGTGTCGGCTGGGCGCTGGCCATCACGCTGCTGGCGGGTATCCGCGAGAAGCTGAAGTACAGCGACGTGCCGGATGGCCTGAAAGGCCTGGGCATCACCTTTATTACCGTGGGGTTGATGTCGCTGGGCTTCATGTCTTTTTCCGGCGTGCAGCTGTAAGCGAGGGGTTGAATCATGAGTTTTGAGATTATTCTCGGTGTCGTCATGTTCACCGCCATTGTGCTGGCACTGGTGGCGGTGATTCTGGTGGCACGCTCCCGTCTGGTTGCCAGCGGGAATGTGCACATCAACATCAATGGCGATGAAGAAAAGTCCATTGATGCGCCGGCAGGTGGCAAGCTGCTGGGTACCCTGGCGAATCAGGGCATCTTCCTGTCATCGGCTTGTGGCGGTGGTGGTACCTGTGCCCAGTGCAAATGTCAGGTGCTGGACGGTGGGGGTGACATCCTGCCCACCGAAGAAGGTCACTTCACCAAGGGCGAGATTCGCGATGGCTGGCGCCTGAGCTGCCAGGTGAATGTGAAGCAGGACATGAAGATCGAAGTGCCGGAAGAGTTCTTCGGGGTGAAGAAGTGGGAGTGCGAGGTTATCTCCAACGATAACGTGGCGACTTTCATCAAGGAACTGACCCTGAAGCTGCCGGAAGGCGAAAACGTGGATTTCCGCGCCGGCGGTTATGTGCAGCTGGAAGCGCCGCCGTTCGAGGTCAATTTCTCCGATTTTGATATCGATGAGGAATACCGCGGTGACTGGGAGCGTTTCAATTTCTTCGATCTCAAGTGCAAGAACAACGAAGAAGTGATTCGTGCCTACTCCATGGCCAACTATCCGGAAGAGAAGGGCATCCTCAAGTTCAACATCCGGATTGCCACGCCGCCTCCGGGGTCCAAGGACATCTCGCCGGGGATCATGAGCTCCTACGTGTTCAACCTGAAGCCCGGCGACAAGATTACCGTGTTCGGGCCCTTCGGCGAGTTCTTCGCCAAGGACACGGATGCGGAGATGGTGTTCATCGGTGGTGGTGCCGGTATGGCACCCATGCGTAGCCATATCTTTGACCAGCTCAAGCGTCTGAATTCCAAGCGGAAGATGAGCTTCTGGTACGGGGCTCGTAGCTGGCGTGAGACCTTCTACAACGATGAATACGACATGCTGGCCGAAGAGAACGACAACTTCGAATGGCATCTGGCGCTGTCCGATCCGCAGCCGGAAGATAACTGGACCGGCCTGACTGGCTTTATTCACAATGTTCTGTACGAGCAGTATCTGAAGGACCATCCGGCGCCGGAAGATTGCGAGTACTACATGTGTGGGCCGCCGATGATGAACGCCTCGGTCATCAAGATGCTTGAAGACCTGGGTGTGGAACCGGAAAACATCCTGCTGGATGATTTCGGCGGCTAACACCACAAACGCCGGCCTGCGGGTCGGCGTTTGTTTTTGTGTAGCTGATTAATTCGCTTCGACTCGGACACGGACAATGTATCGTTTTCTCGCCCTGTTGGTGCTTTGTCTTGCCCTGCCGCTCAGCGGCTGTGACGACAGCAAGAACCGGTTGTCAGTGCTCAGTGGCCCGACCATGGGGACCACCTGGAGTGTGAAATTCAGTGGCGCCCCGGACAAGGGGGTGGAAGCGCTGAAAGAAGACATTGAGGCCGCTCTGGAACAGGTCAATGCGCAGATGAGCACCTATCGCGCAGACTCCGACCTGAGCCGCTTCAACCAGGCTGAGGCAGGCACCCTGATGGCCCTGCCGGATGATACCGTTACGGTCATCTCGTCCGCGTTCCGGATTTCCTCCATGACCGGGGGTGCCTATGATGTGACGGTGGGCCCGCTGGTCAATCTGTGGGGGTTCGGGCCGGACCCGGATCGTTTCGAGCCTCCTTCGGATGACGAGATCTCCCGGGCCCGGGCCCGTGTCGGTTGGCAACAATTGCTGCTCAATGGCAACGAATTGCTGCAGCCGGGAGAGGTGTACGTGGATCTCTCTTCCATCGCCAAGGGATTTGCGGTGGACAAGGTTGCCGAACTGATGGAACGTCGGGGGGTAAAAAACTACCTGGTGGAAGTGGGTGGCGAGTTGCGAGGGCGTGGCAGCAAGCCTTACGGGCAGCCCTGGCGGGTGGCGGTAGAAAGACCGATCGCCGGTGTCAGGGAAGTGGAAAAGATCGTGACCCTGAAGGACATGGCAGTGGCCACCAGCGGTGATTACCGCAATTTTTTCGAGTCCGATGGGCAACTGTATTCACATACCCTGGACCCACGGACCGGTTATCCTGTCACCCATACTCTGGCATCGGTGTCTGTACTGCACCCGAGCGCCATGATGGCGGACGGCCTGTCCACTGCCATGACGGTGCTGGGGCCGGAAGAGGGGATGGCCTTTGCCAGGGAGCATGAACTGGCGGTCTTCTTTATTGTCAGAACCGAAGAGGGTGTAGAAGAACTGTCCACACCCGCCTTCGATGCCATTGTGGAGGAGAAATAACATGTTGATGACCATTGTGGCTGCAGTGATTTTTATTGGCCTGCTGTTTACGGCCATGGCCGTTGGCGTGCTCCTCTCCAACAAGCCCATCAAGGGCTCCTGTGGTGGGTTGGCGGCACTTGGCATGAAGGAAGGCTGTGAAATCTGTGGCGGTGACCGGGGCAAGTGCGAAGAAAATACCCGTAAGGTAGACGGGGAAAAGGCTGCGGCGCTGGGCAAGGACGTCATGAAAATGTGATCGTCGCCTTGCTGGAAAAAGCCCGCCCTGTGCGGGCTTTTTTGTCCCACCCCGTCCTGTCGTCGCGTCGCAGGCTGCGCGGAAATTTCGTCAGTGCCCCGTCACGATTAAGCGTCCAGCATCTCATCTGAAATTGGCGAACTCCAGGATCCTGCTCGAATCACGCAAGGTGACAAATGTCGCCAGTGAGGCGATTCGCCGAGCCCTGAGCGGTGTGATTCACCGGTGGCTCAATACCACGGCTGTCCGCAATTTTGCCTGGCCATACTTGCGCATTTGCTCGAACCTTTCCCGGGTAATGGGGACATGCTGGCAGTCCAGCGGGGCCTGGTCTTCGCCCGGGTCCGGGTCGTGGATGTAGAAACACTCCTCATCACTGCCGCTGATCGCGACCCAATGGGGGGCCTTGCGACCATCCAGGCGCCAGGTGCTGATCAGGACCAGCACGATACTGCCGGCCGCGATGGCGCTGTCCAGGTCGGCAGCGGTGAAATCCTCGTAGCAGACCGGCACCTGGTGCGTCTTGCAGGCTGCCACAAAATGCTCGTGCAAGGTGGTGATGACGGCTTTCTTGTCGCTATCGCGTACCGAGTCCACGAACAACGGCCCGGTCTGGTTGCACCATACCCGGGCTTCCAGACCGCGCTGGCGCGCGGCCAGTGCCAGCCCCATGGGGTGGCAACCGCCATGTCCGGCGGTCATGTAAATGGTGGTCGCTTCCCGCCATAGCAGCAACTCTTCGGTGGTGCTGGGCGGCTGCTGTTTCAGCGCCGCCAGTGCCATCATCAGGCAGGCGGGGCCACAGGTGAACGGTGTGGTCTGCTGTACCCAGGGCAGATGCAGGCGCTCGGCATTGTCTGGCAGATAGTGCAGCCGTTTCTGATAGCGAAGGGCATCCTGATGATCTTCGTAGTAATCCGGCGTTTGCGCAAACAGCCGGTAACCCCGTTTCTCATACAGGGCAATTGCCGCGGTGTTGTCCTTGCGAACTTCCAGACGCAGATAGGGGCGGCGTTGCTGCAGGGCATAGGCTTCGGCGGCGTCCATGAGTGTTTCCCCCAGGTGCTTGCCACGTTGTTGCGGGTCCACGGCGATGGAATAGAGACGGGCCAGCCGGGTGCCAGGTTGCAGCAGTACCAGCACATAACCGGCCAGGGAATCGTCAGGATCAATAGCGACAATCAGGCCGCTGTGCTGGCGCTTGAGCCATTTGCGAAAACTCCGCCGGGACAGGCGATCGGAAGAGAAACAGCGTTGCTCCAGCGCCGTGAGGGCATCCAGGTCGTTCGTGCTGGCGGGGCGAAGCTGAAAGGTGTGCATAAACCGGTTTCCACAAGATGCTTCAGCATAAGGCAGGGAGTACCTGTATCGCTACTGGAATTACGGCTGTGGAGACCGAAACCCTGTCACGGCATACTGTGGCTAATTCAAGGAGGGCCTTAATGCAGAAGCAGGATCCGGTTCGCGGTTTGATACTGTCGGGGGGCGGCGCCCGTGGCGCCTATCAGGTCGGGGTACTGGCGGCGATAGCGGAGCTGTTGCCCCGGGGCACTCCCAATCCTTTCCCGATTATCTGCGGTACGTCTGCCGGGGCCATCAATGCGGCCTCCCTGGCAGCCAATGCCGGCAATTACCGCACTGCCATTCGCGGGCTGGAAAGGGTCTGGTCCAATATTACCGCCGAGCAGGTCTACCGCACGGACACCTACGCATTGGTTAAAGCGGTGATTCGCTGGCTGTTCTCCGGGGTGACCACCGGCAAGACCCCGGAGCGCAGTGCATTGCTGGACAATATGCCGCTGCAACGGCTGCTGACCCTGGTGATCAACTTCCGCCGTATCCGTGAAAACCTGGAGTTGGGGCATCTGCGGGCGCTGGCAATTACCGCGTCTGGCTATGCCAGCGGTGAGTCGGTGAGTTTCTTTCAGGGTGCCAGCGAATTGCCGGAGTGGGTCCGGGCTCGCCGCAAGGGCAAGCGCTCGGCGATCGGGGTAGAGCACCTGCTGGGCTCGGCGGCGATTCCGATTCTTTTCCCGGCCAGCAAGGTGGATGGCGCCTATTACGGTGACGGCGCCCTGCGTCAGCTGGCGCCCCTGAGTCCCGCCTTGCACTTGGGGGCTTCCCGGCTTCTGGTGATCGGTGTGTCCGGCAACATGAGCGCCGGCCATCAGCGCCAGCTCAGTGGGTACCCCTCCATGGCCCAGGTGTTGGGGCATGTGCTCAACAGTGTTTTCGTGGATACCCTGGAAGGGGACGTGGAGCGTCTGGAGCGCATCAATCGTACGCTGGATGCCATGAGTGAGCGGGCGCGGCGCAAGCACGGTATCCAGCTTCGGCAGGTGGACGTGTTGAAGATTTACCCCTCGCGTCCCATCGACGAGATTGCCGCCGAGCATATCAAGGAACTGCCGCGGACCTTGCGTTTCTTCCTGCGAGGCTCTGGAGCGACCCGCTCACCGGGGGCCAGCGCCATGAGTTATCTGCTCTTTGAGCCGGGTTTTACCCGCAGCCTGATCGAGATGGGCCGCAAGGATGCCATGGCGCGCAAGGACGAGATTCTGGCCTTTTTCGATGATCAGCCGCTCACCTCCGCGGAATCCGAAGAGGCGTAACGCGGGCTCCGCCGGAAATGGCTGACAAAACTGGTGGGGTAATCGGTGATGATGCCGTCTACCTGCAGCTTGCTCAGCCGCTCGGCTTCCGTGAGATCGTTGACGGTCCAGACGGAAACCTTCAGCCCACGGCGTCGGGCACGGCGCATCAAGGATGGCGTTACCAGTGAAAAGTGCGGCATCAACCAGCTGCAGCCCAGACCATGAGCACGCCGGGTCGGTTGCAGATAGCGATACTGACACACGTAACCGCGTTCGATATCCGGTGCCATGGTGCCGATCATGCGCAGGAAACCGGTGTGGCTGGAGGTCACGACCACCCGGGATTGCAGCTGCTGTTCGTGGATCATGTGAGTGAGATGATGGGCCAGCTGGTGTAACACCACCCGGTCCGCCCCTTTCACCTCGAACTGGAACCGCATGTTCGGTCCGCAGAGGTCTACCACCTCCTGCAGGGAGGGGATGCCGGTAGGGCTGTGCCAGCCAGGGGTATTGCGCCGCGCATCCATCACGCCCAGCTGCGACAGCGTGTACTGACGGGCAGTGCCACGCAGACCGGTGGTGCGGGTGACGTCACTGTCGTGCAGTACGATGAGATGGCCGTCGGCGGATAGCCGCACATCCAGTTCGATTTCCGACACACCGGCTTCCAGGGCCACCTGAAAACTGGCCAGGGTATTTTCCGGGGCCTCTCCGCGGGCGCCCCGGTGTCCGACCAGTGTCGGGTGAAGCGGGGCTGTGCTGGGTGCTGTCATTGCGATTGTCATGCTGCCATTCTTTTCGAGAAAGATGACAGTGCTGTGACCCGGACACAAGAGGAAAAATTGTCATTTTTATGACATGGCCCGGGCGTAGCGTGCACCCTGCAGCAATAAATGCAGGAGAAGGATTTGGCGGTTCTCAAACGCTATGTGCAGTTTTTTTTGTTGAGCTGGATGCCGGATTATGGCGGCGGAGCAGGGCGATTCTCGCTCCAGCGGGTGGTGGTGATGGCGCTGTTCTGGCCCGTATTTTGGCTGGTGCAGGCCATTAACGGGCTGGGTTTGCTGCTGGACTATGTGTTGTTTCCCGATTTTCGCCGCGTGACGGTTCGCGACCCTCTCTTTGTGGTCGGGGTGCCACGCAGTGGTACCACCTTCCTGCACCGGTTGCTGGCCATGGACGACCGCTTTACGACCACGGCCCTGTGGGAGCTGTTGTTTGCCCCTTCGATTTGCCAGCGCTATTTCTGGAGCGGGATAGCCCGTCTCGACGGGATGATCGGCCGTCCTGCGGGTCGATTGTTGTCATGGGCAGAGCGACGCCTGCTGGGAGGGTTGGACGGCGTCCACAAGACGGGGCTGCGGGATCCGGAGGAAGACTATCTGGCGCTCATGCCGGTATGGGGCTGCTTCCTGCTGGTGTTGGCTGTGCCGGTGCCGACACTGTGGCAGCTTACCTATCTGGACCGAGATGGTTCAGAAGAGGAAAAGCAGAGGTTGGTCGCGGCCTATCGGCGCTTTGTGCAACGGCATCTTTATTTCCATGGCAGCCATAAACAACTACTGTCCAAGAACCCGTCGTTCACACCCTGGATGGCGACCCTGGCAGACGCGTTCCCTGATGCCCGCTTCATCGGTTGTATTCGTAACCCCAGCGAGGCAGTTCCGTCGCAGATCAATTCCATTCTGATTGGCGCGCGTCTGTTTGATGGACGGGATACCAGCGAGTACTGGCGTCAGGGTTTTATGGCAACGCTCGATTATTATTACCGTCATGTGCTTGAGGTGCTGGAAAGCCTGCCGCCCGCCCGTCAGGTTCTGTCGGTGATGGAACAACTGGCACCGGCGCCGGGGCAGACTGTACTGGCCTTTTACGAGCGTTTTGGCTGGCAGCCCGATGACATTTTTCTGCAGCGGCTTGACGCTCAAGAGCGCAAGGCGAAACAGTTCCGCAGTGGCCATCACTACTCACTGGAGGACCTGGGCGTCAGTGGTGATGAATTGCTGAAGACGTTTGGCTGGGTTTATGAACGCTTTGGTTTTGCGCTTCCGCCACGAGACTGACGGATACCGCAAGCAAAACCCTATTCACCACAGAGCGCCCCGAGGAGTGAATCCATGTTTTTCCTCGGTGAACTCTGTGCCCTCTGTGGTAAGAATCCTTTTTCTTCCGCCTGTTACATCTTGTCGCAATTACCCCGTCATGGTGTGGCAATGCTGTCACATTATCGACATGAGCGGCGCGGATACTGGCGCCCATGGATACCAAAGAGCTACGCATACTGTTTGTGGTGGATGCGATCAAGGGTCGGAATGGCGTTGGCGCCTACTTCCAGGATCTGGTTTCGCATCTCAAGGACCATGTGGCCAGGGTGGAGCTGGTACAGCCCTGCATGGAGGAACCGCATCCTTGCCAGGGCGCCTCCATGCCCATCCCCGGCGATCCCACCCAGCGACTCTTCTTTCCCAAAGTCCGTGAACTGAGCGCGCTGGTCTGGGAAATGAAGCCCCACGTGATCGTGATTCCCGGTCCCGGGTTTTTTTCCATGATCGGTTACTGGATTGCCAAGAAGTGGGGCATCCCGGTCTGCGTCACCTTCCAGACTGACTACAACCGACTGGTGGAGTTGTACTGGGGGCGCCGTCTGGCCCGGCTTGCCGGTGGGCTGCTCAACTGGGTGAATCGCACCCTGTTCCAGGGCAGTGAAACCGCGGCGACTATCTGTGAATCGATGATTGCCCAGGCTCGCGCGGCCGGTGCCCGTAATCCTCAGTTGGTGGGAACACCGCTGGCCCGGGAGTTTGTCAACACGCCGGTCCGTAAACTGGCTGGGGATTTACAGCAGGTCTGTTACGTGGGCCGTCTGGCAGCAGAGAAGAACATTGAATCCTTCCTGGCTCTGGCAGCGTCAAGGCCGGATCTGCGTTTTGAAGTGGCCGGTGATGGCCCCTTGCGTGGCAAGGTGGAGCAGGCTTGCCGGGAACGTGGCAACCTGACCTTCCATGGCTGGTGCACCCGCCAGCAGGTGGTGGAGATTCTGGATCGTAGCCAGGTACTGGTGTTGCCTTCTTCGGTGGAGGCCTTCGGGACGGTGGCGCTCGAAGCCATGGCGCGGGAGCGACTGGTTATCACGACACCGGCCTGCGGCATCAATGAATGGCCGGCTCTGGCAGCGGGATTATGGATCATGGAACCGCGCGAAACTCTGACGCAGACGCTGGATCGCCTGCAGTCCCTGAGTCCGATGGGGCGTGACCTCAAGGCCAAACAGGCCCGCCTGGCGGCGCTGTCCATGAACCGTGACGCGGTTGAACACTGGGCCGGGGTATTGGGGCAGTGTGCCCAGTTGGCGCCAGCCGCCCAGCGTCCCCTGCCTTCTCCTACACTGGCGCTACTGCGTCGCCTGAGCAGCAATTATGCCCGCAGCGCACTCTGATATTTCGGTAGCGCCCCGGGCACTGGTGTCCATCCATGATGTGATGCCGGAAACCCGTGAGCGGGTTACCCAAATCCTGTCGCTATTGCCGCAGGCTCCGTCGACGGTGACCCTGCTGGTGGTACCCGGCCGTGATTGGCAGACCTCCGATCTGGAGTGGCTGCATCAACTACAACAGCAGGGCTATCCGCTGGCAGGTCATGGCTGGTTGCATCGCTGTGAGCCCCCGGTCAGCCTTTATCACCGTATTCACAGCCTGCTTCTATCGCGTCGTGTGGCTGAGCATCTGTCCTTGTCTGCCAGTGGCATCGAGGCGTTGATCATGAATTGCCACCGCTGGTTTGTGCAGCAAGGGCTACAGCCCTGCGATCTGTATGTGCCACCCGCCTGGGCCATGGGAGCCATAAGTCGTACCCAATTGGCAGAGATGCCATTTCGATTGTTTGAAACCTTGAGCGGCGTGTTCGATGCGAAAACACAGCAGATGCATCCGCTGCCTCTGGCCGGCTTTGAGGCGGATACTCCCCTGCGGGAGTGGGTGTTGCGTGGCATTAATCACCTGAACTGGCGCAGGGCTTGTCATTACGGACAACCACTGCGGATCGGGATTCATCCTGATGACTTGTCGTTACGGCTTGGCCATCAGGTTATCCCGATGGCAAAAGCGGTGTCTGCATCCGTAACGTATAATGAGGCGGTCAACACTCGTCCTGCGGTCACGCCCATCTGAAAAAACACCCGCCGTGTGGCGGGTGAAAACATTGCAGGCGTTTTGAAGGCACACAATGGACATGTGTGTTTGATCGTTACGCACACGAGTGCCTGCAAGTGTCTTAATCGTACCCTTTTCCTTCCTCTTTTTCTTTCCGGAAAAATAAAAGCTGTCTTTGTGTCATTGTTTTGTGGATGACAAATCCAGCTTTTGAGTAAACCTGTAAATAGCGATATCTATATCAATGTGTTGATTTTAATAAAGAAATAGTCACTTAAGAAACGTTTATTTTTTCACAGCATAGCTTTTGCTTTTTTTCTGTATTGCCTTCCTGTCTTTCTGCTTACGGTGAGAGCGTCGAGTGGGGAAAGCCCCCGACAGTATCGACAAAGATTGATGGCTTAAGCCCTCAATAACTCTCAATAAAGAAAAGACTGGAGAATTCAATGAAGCTGAAAAAAGCAGTAATCTTTGTCGCAGTAAGCTCAGCCATGGGGTTGAGCGCCAATACCATGGCCGCGGAAATTCGTGACAATGCCGGTACAGCGGTGGCGTCGACACCGGTCAGTGCCACCTTTCGTGGCGCCAGTGCGTTGACTCAGTATGGTGTCCCGGTGAACTGTACGCTGGAACTGGATGGCAGTGTGGATTACTACCCGGCAGGGACCTATCCAAACCACACGGGTGCCATTATTGAAGTAACTGGAGGCAGTGTATCCGGTGGTGGTTTTTGCAGTGCGGTGGTGCTGAATTTCAGTTCCCCCTGGACGGCGGTTGCCGATAACAGCGATGCGCCAACCGATTCACCGAACTTCGTGGATCCGGTGTCCCTGGAATTCAACAATGTGGATGTCACCGGGCCACTGGGGGCCTGTGGCGGTAGTACCACGCCGGTACCAGCGACGTTCCGCAATGGCACAAGTTCCTATCTGGATGAGTCGGAATTTACTTTCAGTGCGACAATCGGCAACTGTACCGTGAACGGCACTTTGCAGAATGTCGGTCACCCGGGAGATGACATTAACGTTTGGTAAGAAAGGCAGTAAAAAAAGAGGGAGCTTGGGCTCCCTCTTTTTTTGTCTGGTTATTTTATCGGGTCAGAGACGTATTGCAGGAAGTTTCCCTGGGCAGGAATTCTCAGCGGAATCGAACCGGCGTAGGAGCCGTCGTTGATCTGCACCCGGATATCCAGGTCGACAGGGTCGAGGTTGTACTGCTCGATGATCATTCGCCCGTCGTCAAGGAATTTTACTTCCCCGGACAGGTTCATGGTGATCGGATAGCTAAGCAGGTTATGTGTCGGGTCAGTAAAGTTAAGGGCCTCCTTAAGCTCGAGACCTTCCATGTAAAGATCGACAGTGGCAGACAGAACCGGTTTGCCATTTTGCTCATGGATCCAGCCGGTAATGGGCTGTGTGCGGTCGCCGTTTTCATCTTTTTCATAGCGCATTCTCAACAGTTGGGCGCCGCTGAAGGCTTTGACCAGATTGCTGAGATTGATCAGGCGCTGGCGGATCTTTAACCCTGTGCTCATGATTTGCCCGGGCCATATTCTGACTTTCAGCCCCTGACCGTCCACATATTCCGGAGTGACTTCTGCCGCCAGGGCTCCAGACAGATAGGTGAATTTCTGTTTGGGACACTCTTCCGGAATACCGTAGACGAAAAAGTCGAAGGGCGGGTCATAGGGCACCGCTTCACTGTAACCGCAACCCACATTGGCACCGTTAATCACGGGTACGGGCTGCTCCAGCGGCGTATTGCCGTTGAGGCGCAGGGATAGCACTTTGGCACTGTTAGGAGGGGGAAGGACGCCATTCGGATCCAGCGCAGGGTCGGCGTTCGGGTCTAGCGGTTGGTCCTTGGCTGAGGGCTCTTCGAAGGGGTACTGGTAATCGGTATACAGAGGGATGGCGATGAAGTCCGGGCCGTCAGAGATCACTTCGTTGACCTCGTGGACAAAGTTGGCATTGCTGTCATAAGCGGGTTGGTTGCTCAACATTTGCAGTACATTGTCGGTCCGGTTGCCGCCCCGGAAATACTGGACCAGATTCGGGCCACCGCCATCGCTAGCCACGGCGGTTTTGACCACCTGGAAATCCCGCTCCGGTGGGAACAGGGCGCCGGGTTGGGGGGCGGTGACCGGTTTGATTTCCACCCCACCCAGCACATTGGTCTGCAGGGGGAGTCCCCGGGTGTCACAGATCGCCTGGCTGCCATCACACTGGGCGGCAGCACTGTTGCTATCCCCGTTGGAGGCCAGGGTGTATTGATACAGAGCATCCGGCTGCCAGGGGTGGCTTGGCCAGAACGTCAGGCGCTGACCATCAAGCTGGATGTCGCCATCTACGTTGGCGATGACCGTGCCCGCCTCGCTGATTTCCTCGACCAGAAAGCTGCCTCCCAGGCTAACCGACTGGGGATCGATGGGGCGGGAGAATTCCACCACGATGGGGCGATTGGCAGGCAGTCGGGTGACGGGAATATGATCATCCTCTGCTTTGATGTCGTAGCTGGTGCCGCTCTGAATGCCGGGGAAACCACCCAGGCAGCGGCCAGCATCATCGTTGACCAGGTCCCGGGTGCTCGGATCCAGTGCACAGGGAAAGCCGGGAAAGGTGGCCAGTACCAGCGGTGAGCGCTGAACGACCGGTTCGACGTTATTGGTGAAGGGGTGGGTGCGCTGCTCCACGACCTGTGTCAGTTTGAAGGGTGCCAGCACCGGCGCTACCAGTGGATTCCCTGCCAGGTCGGTAATGCCGTTGCCCAGTTGTACCTCATACTGGTAGGTCGCCATATCCGTATCCCGTTGCAGTGGTGTCATGGGCTGGATGACCAGGGCCGCGCCGTCCTGATGCCACCGGCTGGCAATGACGCTACCGTTTTCAAGAAGCGCAACCTTGCCCGGCAACGTGTTGTTGTCCAGTGGCTCGCTGAAATTGAGCACGATCGGGTCCTCGGGTTTCTGCACCTGACCATTGTCGCCGGGCTGCCAGCTTTGCAGGGACGGGGGCAGGGTATCGGTGACTTGCGGCGGGGGATTCAACTGATCCCGGTAGGCTTCCATATGAAAACTCAGCGTCCCGTAGCCCTGCTCCTGGCCAAGAATATCTGGTTCCACCACGCTAACGGCGTCGATAGTCATGATGCCGTCCACGACCAGGGCCGTCCCCACCAGTTCGATGTGCAGAATATTCTGGGTGACACCACCGTTGGCGGTAGGGTCTTCCGTGGACATGGCCACATCCATGAACAAGCGCACCTGCCGCGGCGCATCGGCGCGCTGGCTGTAGCTGTTAGGCATCAGGTAGCCACTGGCATCGGACAGGAAGTGCACATTGACCGCCCCGGTGCTGAAACCGGCAGGCACTTCACCACCGATGTTCACGTCAATATTACTGCCGGTCAGCAGGGTGTCACGGGGCACAGAGAATGGTGTGACCTCGGGATAATTGGGGACAAAAGCCAGGATGGCTCTGACGTCACCGCCTTGCTGGGTGGCATTGTCGTTACCCAGCAAGGTCGCGTTGACGGGCACCTCATTGATGGGCTTGCCGGTGAGCGGGGAGAGTACTGCCCGGTTGGCCGAATCGCTGACTTGTTGCACCATCACTTCCCGGGGGCGGGAATCCTGGGGCGTCAGGGCAAAGCTGCCAGCACTGAACGGCTCGCCGGCGGTACTGCGCAGCCCATTACCCAGGTTCAGGGTATAGGTCTGGCCGGGTTGCAGATCATCCTGTGGGTCCAGGGTCAGGTAAGGGCCATCCACCAGTACCCGTGCATTGACCAGGTTGCCACCGGGGCCGGTCAGGGACAGGGTGCCACCGTTGCTGTCACCGTATTGCACGGTGGTGCTGTCCAGCGGTTGGGTAAATTGCAGCCGGAAGGTGGAGAAGTCCATCACTGGCAGGCTTTGGCCATCCGGAATCAGGCGGCTGAGGGTGAAGTCCGCATCGGCCAGAACCTGGCTGCGCGGGCCTGCTTCCAGTGCTCGAGTCGTGAAGGTGATGGTGCGGCGGCCGGCCATGCCGTCGGCCAGTTCCATGTCATCGAGCACCAGGGTGTAGCGGGACAGCGGCAGCAGGGGGGCGTCCGGCGTCAGTGCGAGCCCGCGCCCGTTATCCACTTCCTCAAGACCCAGGCCTACGGTGGGGCCATTTCTGCCGCCGCGATGAAGACTGATGTGGTCCAGCGGCGCGCTGTCGGTGACCGGGCTGGTAAAGCGCAGTAGCACCGGGGTGACGGTCGCAATTTCGGTCTGGTTGCGGTCCGGATAGCTGTACACCAGCGACTGACTGCCGGCGTTCCAGTTGTCGGTGTCCGTGCTGGCTGCATCGTCGCCGCCGCAGGCGGCCAGCAGCAAGGCGGAAGAGAAAGTCAGTAGTGTTTTTTTCATGGTCGCCTCCGCTTAAAACTTCATGGTCAGTGAACCGGAAAAGATGCTCACATCGCCCTTGGTGTTAACGGTTTCATAGGGGTTGCTGGGCACCATGGGGTCGGTGGAGGTGAGCTCGAAGTCACGCTCGTCGATCATCTGGTACTGGTAACCGAATGACAGGGTGAGCGGATAGGCGAGTATCGGCGGATCACGCAGCTCCAGGGTGCCACCCAGGCCGATCAGGGTCTTGTCTGCATCCAGGTAATTCACATCCAGGCTGCGTTTGCCTTCCAGTGGGGATTCTTCGAAAGCAATACCACCAGTGAGTGTCAGCATGTCGTTGACCCGAAACTCGCCGCCCAGGCGGGGTACCAGAATGTCCTGGAAGTTCAGGTTGGCCTGGTCCTTGATGGTGTCCCCCTTGAACTCGTCGCTGAGGTCAGACCAGGTCTGGTACTCCAGGGTCAAACCCACACGCCAGCGTTCCCGGCGGTACTGCATGCCCAGTGCTGTGATATCCGGCTGGTAGGCGTCCAGAGTGGCGATGGCCAGGTTCAGGCCCGGGCTGGGGATAGTGCCGGGAATGATGGTGGTGGCTTCCACTTTGGTTTCGGTATTGGAATGGCCACGGAAGGAGAGAGCCGTTTCAATGCCGTCAAAGGCACAATCACCGCTGCCACAGAAGGTTTCTGCCCAATTGACATTGAGTCCGAAGATGGGGCGGATCGAGGGCTTGGCGCTCACGTTGAGGCTTTCCAGACTGGTATTGCCCTGCAAGTCCGTATAGGTGTCCAGCTGGGCATCCGCATGCAGAGTGACACGAGCGGAAAAGCCCGCATCAATGCCGCGCAGTAATTCGGTGGCTCCCCCAAGGTTGAGAAACAGGGGTTGGCGGCCATAGGTCAGATATTGCGCTTCGTTGGAGGTACGTGAACGGAATGCCAGCATCTCCTCGCCATATTTCTCTACCCCGGCCATGAAACCAAAGTAAATCGGGTGGTCGCTTTTGGTCAGCGAACTCAGATTGGTCTTCATGCCGATGAGGGCATGCTGTGATGGGGAGTCCTGTATGACGTCGCTGCTGCGACCCAGTGGTGCCGCGCCTCCCTGGCTTTCCGCTTGCAGATCATGTTCGGCATGCATGAGCCCGAGTGTCAGCTCGCCGCGCTCATCGTGGGCCAGATAGGCGGGGTTGTAATAGGTTGCAGAAACATTGCTGTTGAAGAGCGAGAGTGCCTGGGCGCTGGCTACATCGCCGGGCAATACACCATAGTTCGTGCCGATATTGCCCATATTGGCGATTGCCGGTTGCAGGGTGACAAGCAGAGCGGAAGCCGCCATGCCTGTTTTAAGAAAAGATGGCATTTTCATATCAAGGTTCCCTGTTTTTTTATCATGTGTTTTTAGTTAGTGGTTGTTTGTGTGTTTTATTACGTTTATGTATAGGTAGCCTGAAAGTGATTCAGACTAGGTCTCATATGGGCCATTGAAAAACCCAAAAAAACAAAAACTACCTTTAGGGAAACTGAAATGACGGTGAAGCTGATAAAGGAATTCAGCGTATTCGTGCAATTGGTCAAGGCAGGAAAAATGACGAATGCCGCACGGGTTCTGGGCATGTCGCCGGCGACAATCAGTCAGCGGCTTCGTCACCTGGAAAAAGAACTGGGGGTACGTCTGGTCAATCGAAATTCCCGGGCGCTGAAAGTGACCGATGAAGGACGCGCTCTTTTCGAGCGACTGGAAACCTTAATGGGGGATCTTGAAGATACTGCCGAAGCGGTAGCACAACGTGCCAAGGGGCCCCATGGGACGCTTCGTGTCTGGTCGACAATGGGGCTGGGGCGTAACCGGATTGCCTTGCTGGTCAAAGAGTTCATCGCACGTTTTCCCGAGGTGCCGGTACAGCTCTTTCTAGGCGATAGACCCTATGATTTCGTGACTGAAGGCCTGGATGTTGCCATTGCGATCGGCCAACCGGAAGACTCGTCACTGGTGGCCAGGAAGTTGATGGATAACCGTTGCTACCTGGTGGCGTCTCCACAATATCTGGCGACGCACCCGCCGTTGAAAAGCCCGGAAGATTTGCGTGATCACGAGTGTCTGATTCTGGATTGTCACGCCTCTTTCAGGGACTTCTGGCCATTGTACGATACCGAAGGGGGGCGGCATGGCATCAAGGTGCGGGGGCGATTGCAGACGGATCACAGTGAGGTGCTCCGGCAATGGGCTCTTGATGGTATGGGGATCGCGTTAAAGAGCGCCTGGGATATTCAACGTTATATCGATGAAGGGCGCCTGGTGGAAGTGCTACCGGATTATCGGCCGCCGGATCTGGATTTTTATCTGGTTTATCCGGAAAGAAATTATTTGCCCGCAAAAACCCGGGTGTTCGTCGAGTTTCTGTTAGAGCGCATGGAGCAGGCCGACAGCCTTAAAATCCCAGATCAGGCGGGCGATATTTCCTAAAACTTATTTTTAGTAAAATCGGTGTTGATACTGTTAAAGGCGTCCTTGCTCTCCCGTCTCTGATGCGGTTGTCTTCCGCGTTTTTCGCCTCTCCGGGTGATCATTTCCACTCCATGCCTGGCACATTTCCTTCATTGCTCACTCATCACGGCGCCCGTGATGCCGACCGCACGGATTGCCGGTTTCTGAGCAATGCGTGTCAAGTGGCCCGCCTCCTGACAGAAAATGGTTACGCAGCGTCCTTCCCTGGCGGGTATGAACAGACGAAACGCGGTAGTGGGGTGGTTCTGGCCGAGGCGTTATGACGGCGATTCGACGACGCGAATGGGCGGTCAAAGAATGGGGGTAACGGTCTTTTCAGAGTTCCCGGTATGTGTCTCATGGTCGGGCACATACCGGGAATGGCAGGGCAGGTTACTGCTGGGATTGCTGGGCCGGAGCCGTGCACTGGAAGGTGCTGCTCAGGGTCCAGGCGATGCAGTCGCCATCCTGGGTTTCGGTCTTGCAGGCCTTGCTGGGTTTGCTGGCCGGGAGGGCGCCGTTATAGCCCCAGCTCTGACATTGTGCGGTAGCCTTGTTCAGGCCCTGCTGCCAGTCGACCTTGGGGCTTTGCATCAGGCTGTAGTCGTAAGACATGGTCACGGTGCCTTCGGACTGATTGCCACCGGAGACTTCCATAGCAGAGGGGGCAGCACAGGATGCCAGGGCGGCAGCAAGCAGAATAATCAATGAGCGCATCATTGTAACTCCATGGGTATGGCGGAAAAACGGCAAACCTACTGTCTGGTCTTGAGTCTCTCAAGGGGCTTTCTGTAACCCTGTGGACTCGATCAATCCCGATAGCGTTTGGTCAGGTCGTTGTAGGCATCCACCCGGCGATCTCGCAGGTAGGGCCAGATGCGGCGAACCGATTCGCTGCGTTGCCGGTCCACATCTGCCAGCAGCACTTGTTCGTTGTGGCTATCGGCCTGGGCCAGGAATTCTCCCTGGGGGCCGCAGACAAAGCTGTTGCCCCAGAACTGGATGCCTGTCTCATCCGCCGGACTTTGTTCGAAACCGGTGCGATTGGCGACCAGCACCGGCAAGCCGTTGGCGATACCGTGGGCCCGCTGGATGGTCACCCAGGCGTTGAGCTGGCGTTGTTGTTCACCGCTGTCATCTTCAGGGTCCCAGCCGATGGCGGTGGGATAGAGCAGCAGATCCGCCCCGGCCAGGGCCATCAACCGGGCGGCTTCCGGGTACCACTGGTCCCAGCAGACCAGCAGGCCGAGTTTGCCCACACTGGTTTCGATCGGACTGAAGCCGCTACGGCCGTCATTGAAGTCGGCATCCCCGGGGGTGAAGTAGAACTTCTCATAGAAGCCCGGATCATCCGGGATGTGCATCTTCCGGTAGATGCCGGCCAGGCTACCGTCTTTTTCCAGCACCACGGCGGTGTTGTGATACAGCCCGGTGGCTCGTTTTTCGAACAGACTGCCGACGATGACCACCCCAAGCTCTTTGGCCAGCGCCCCCAGGCTTTCCGTGCTGGGGCCGGGAATGGACTCGGCCAGGTCGAAAACGCGGGTGTCTTCGGTCTGACAGAAATACAGGCTGCGATGCAGCTCCTGGAGCATGACCAGTTCCGCGCCCTTGCTGGCGGCCTCGCGAATCAGTGTCAGAGAATGGTCCAGATTAGCTTGCAGGTCATTGCTGTTTTTCTGCTGAATCACGGCCACACGCATTTTATCTCTCCTAGATTCGGGCTATCAGAGCGCGCCACGGGGTAACTGCATGGTGATACAGTGCAGACTGCCGTGTTGTTCGATCAAGACCCGGCAGTTAATCGGGGTTACCGTGCGGTCTCCGGCGACTGCTTGCAGGGCGTCGATAGCTGCCTGGTCGGTATCACAGCCATAAACCGGCAGCAGGATCTTTTCGTTGGTAATCAGGAAATTGGCATAGGTGGCGGGTAGCCGTTCGCCTTCCCGATTGAACTGTGGTGTAGGCAGAGGCAATGGCACCAGCGTGAGTGCATGCTGGTCAGCCAGACGCTGCAGTTCCTGCTCCATGGCGGCCAGAGCGGTGTAGTGGCTGTCACTGTGATCCCGGCATTGTACGTAGGCGATGGTGCGGGCATCGATAAAGCGTGCCAGCGTATCCACATGGGCATCGGTGTCATCGCCTTCCAGCTCCCCATGGTCCAGCCACCAGATATCACTCACCCCCAGCTGTTCCTTGAGCAGCGCGGTCAGTTCATCCTCGGACAGGTCCGGGTTGCGATTGGGATTGCGCAGGCAATGACGGGTCGTCAGTAGATTGCCCTGTCCATCGGTGTCGATGGCACCGCCTTCCAGTACCAGCGTTTGCTCGCGCAAGGGCAAATGCCAGGGCAACTGCCGGTTCAGAGCATTGTCCTTGTCGGCATCGAATTTTCCGCCCCAGCCGGTGAACGTATAGTCCAGCAGCTCGGTGCGCTCGTCCGGTTCCACGGCGATAGGACCAAAATCCCGAGCCCAGGTGTCGTTGTAGTCGGCAACGACCAGGGTGAGTCGATCGGTTGCCAGGCCGCGCTCGCCGAGCCGTTTGAGGATAAGCTGTTCGTTTGCGGCATCACGGCAAACCAGAAGCACCTGCTCATGGTCCAGCAGGGCCGCCAGCAAATCCAGGTAGCAACGCTCGGCGTCGGCAAGGTGGTCTACCCAGTCAGTGAGAGGGTCTGGCCAGGCAAGCAGCACCCCCCACTGGGGGTGCCATTCAGGAAGGAGTCTGCGCATGCTCGGAGGTTCCGCTAAGCAGG
>JAZAJX010000019.1:0-28482 GCA_036230225.1 Pseudomonadota bacterium
TGCTCAATCGCGAACTGGCCGAGTTGGCGCGCCAGGATGCGCTCACCGGCCTGAGCAACCGGCCAGTGATCCTGGAGCAGCTGCGCCAGAACCTGAAGTTGGGCTCGCGAACCCGCGAGCCCCTGTCGTTGGTGCTGTTCGAACTGGGTAACCTGGACCAGCTTAACCAGGGCTTCGGTCACGGGGCCGGGGATGACGTGCTGGTGGAGGTGGCGGCGGCCTTGCAGGCGCAGCATGGTGGCCGGGCCCTGCTGGGGCGTTTCACCGGTAAACAGTTTCTGATGTTGCTGCCGGAAACCGGCCTCAGCCAGGCGGAAGATGTGGCCAGCGACTGCCGACACGCGGTGCTGTCCCTGGCGGATCTGCCCGCCCCCCTGGCGGTCAGTCTGGGCGTCGCCACCCTGATGCCCTGCGATGCCCAGGAGCAGCACACTTCCATGGACAGTGCCCTTCAGGCGGTGGAAACCGCCCTGGCGGCTGCCCGGGAGGCCGGCGACAACAGCTGCCGTACCGTGACCCTCTAGGGCCTGTTAACACTCCCAAAACGGCACCTGCGGAATGCATTTTTTTCGTTCGGCAGTGTCAGCCGAGGGGCGGTGTAGTCATTCTACATAAAGGCCCTGACACACCGGTTCGGCGAGGCGTTTTCTCACACTCACGGTGTCTCATGACACTGGTTGGCCTGGGCCAACCAGTGTCCACGTCGTTGCTCCCCCCTTTTATTGCCTGCCTTGAACCTTGTCCCCCTGGTTTGTGGGAACCGTTGGCCTTGTCTCGGCGTGTCTTAGGTGTAGCCTGAAAAGACGGGCTGACCGGTTTGGCTTGCACCCTTTGGGAGGTTCTATGGAGACACAGTGGTTTGACCGTGGCTGGGGCCAGCTGGAAGACGACGGCCGGCTGGAGCGGGAGATGGAACTTCGCAGCCGCCTGCTGATGGCCCTGCGTGAGGGTATCCACAACAAGGGGTGGGATCGGGAAGACTGCAGCCGCTGGCTGGATCTGCCGCCGCCGCGGGCGGAAGCGCTGCTGGCCGGCAAGATCGGTGCCTTCAGCCTGGCCGGGCTGGTGGCCCTGATGGAACAGACGGGCATTCCCTGCCGGATGTCAAAGAGTGACCGCGCACTGCTGGGGCATCTGCTGGCAGAACAACAGGCCGGCACCGGGGCCTGATCCGCTATCTCACTTACCAGAGGCAGGGTGTCTTACCCTGCTTTTCCTGGGAGACCATCCAGTCCAGGATACGCCCCCCCAGGGGGCGCTGGGTGGCTTCGGCGGCCAGCGCCACGGCCTCCCGCAGCCCCTCGATATGGATGCCGGTCTCCAGACCACAGCTTTCCAGTAGATACACCAGATCCTCCGTGGCCATGTTGCCGGTGGCGCCGGGGGCAAAGGGGCAGCCGCCCAGCCCTCCCACGGAGGCATCAAAGCGCCTGACGCCCAAATCCGCCGCTTCCCACGCCATGGCAGCGGCCAGGCCACGGGTGTCGTGCAAGTGTACGTAGAAGCGGTCGGCGCCGAACTCGCGGATCAGGGGCGCCATGATGGCTTTCATCTGCTGCGGATTGCCGCCCCCGATGGTGTCGGCGATGGCCACCTCGTCGGAGCCGGCGGTAAACATGCGCTCGGCCAGTTGCTGGGGCAGGGAAACCGGTACCGGGCCATCGTAGGGGCAGGCAAAGGCCCCGGAAATATAGGTGCGGGTTGCGATGCCGTCTTCCTGTGCCGCCGCGATGATGGTTTCGCAGCTTTGCGCGGCCTGCTCCAGGCTCATGCGCAGGTTGCGTTCATTGAAGGAATCCGTGGTGGACAGCACCAGCGCCACCGTTGGATACCCGGCGTCTTTCGCCAGTTGGTAACCTTTCAGGTTGGGCACCAGGGCGGTGTAATGCAGGCCGTCCCCCTGGGGTAGCATCGGCGTCAGGGCAGCGGCATCCGCCATTTGCGGAATCGCTTTGGGGCTCACGAAACTCACTGGCTCCAGATAGCGCATTCCCGCTTCTACCAGCTGTTGTGCCAGGCGGGCCTTGGTGTCCGTGTCCACCGTCACCGGCTGGTTCTGCAGGCCGTCGCGAAGACCCACTTCATTGATGATTGCCTGATCTGCCATCGGTTCTGCCATGCTGCCTGTTGAGGGCCAGACAGTTTGCCACCGTCGCCATCCGGGCGCGAGTGGCCAGACCTGACAGGGGACTGATGGTTTCGGATTGGGTCTGGGGCACGGATTTGGGCCACACTCTGCGTCTGGGATTGGCATCATCGCAGTGCCTCCGGCGCCTGCAGCCATATCCGCCGGCCCGGTGATGGGATCCAATCGGGGCAGGTTGCCCGGCAGAGGCAGGGAAAATGGGCAGCAATTGTGAATTCTCTTCACTACTTGTCAGACAGTCTAACCAACGTACGGTCAGTCCCCGGAACAGTGGCCTAGCGTCGAGAAAAACAACAATGGAGTGATAACAGGATGGGATTGATCCTTTTTCTACTGACACTGGCGGTACTGACCACGGTGTCTATTACCCTTCTGTTCTACCTGTGCTGGTTCTATGACCGGCGCAGTTTCCCGGAGCAGGCGCAGCTGCCCGGTGAGCAGCCGTTGCGGCTGCTGCCGACCCTGGTGGGGATCGCCAAGGAAGCCGTGAGCCTGACCGTACTGGTGTTCAGTTACCCACTGCGGCTGATTCACGATGCCTCCCCGGTGCGTAGTCGTCACCACGGGGAAATCCCGGTGATTCTGGTGCACGGCTATGGCGGCAACAGTGCCAACTTCCTGTTTATGCAATGGCGCCTGAAATGGCGTGGCTGGTCCAACGTCTATTCGGTGAGTTATACCCCGCCGCACATCAATGCCCGCAAGCTGGCCCAGCAGGTCAATGATCATGTGGAGCGGGTGCTGGCGGCCACCGGGGCCAGCAGGGCCCATATTGTCTGCCACTCCATGGGCGGGCCGCTGACCCGCTACGCGCTGAAGCACCTGGGCCTGGCCGGCAAGATCGACCGGGTCATTACCCTGGGCAGTCCCCATTACGGTTCCCGTATTGCCGCGCTCTTTCCCGCCCAGGGCTCGGCGGCGCAGATGCGCTACCAGAGCCCTTTTGTGCAGGAGCTGGCGGAAGGGGGCAGCTGCCCGGGCGGCGCCCGCTTCTTCTCCATCTACTCCAACCTGGACAACTTTGTGTTGCCGGTCTCCACCGCCGTGCTGGAGGGGGCGGAGGCGAATATTCATGTTCCCTACCTGGGGCATTGCGCCCTGTTGTACAGCAACCGGGTGCTGGACCAGGTGGAGCGCTGCCTGCTATCGCCCCGTCCGGAGGCTTGATCTACGACAGTGTTGCATTAGCGATTGGCTGGGATCATGGTTAAAGCAGGAGAACAGAAAACCGTGACCCAGAGGGAGCCGATCATGAGTGAATACGGGGCAACGGTGGCCTGGCATCTGAAGCCGGACGCCACCTTCGATTACGAGCACTTCAACCGGGAACACGAGTGGACCTTTGCGGGCGGGGAAGTGGTGCAGGCCTCGGCCTCGCCGGAGTATTTCGGCTGCGGTAACCGGGTCAACCCGGACGAAGCGGTCATTGCTGCCACCGCCAGCTGTCACATGCTGACGTTCCTTTCCATTGCCGCCAAGCAGGGCATCAAGGTGCTCAGCTACATCGACCAGCCTGCCGGCACGGTGGAAAAGGGCAGTGACGGTCACATGGCCATCACCCGCATCGTACTGCGTCCCCGCGTGGTCTTCGATGACGGCCAGGAACCGGAGGCCGCCGCCCTGGAAAAACTCCACGCCAGTGCCCATCGCAACTGTTTTGTGGCTAATTCCCTCAAGGCGGATATCAGCATCGAACCGCATTAAGACAAGGATGAGGCCGGCGTCGCGAAAGCGGGTTTCGAGAGCTCGGAGGCAAGCCCGGGCGCTGATTGTCGTGACTCGCATCTTGTGACGCGCTCCGTGTACCCCCGGTGGGTGCCCCGCAATGGCGGTATACAGTGGACCGGACGGTCACCCGGAGAGGGTGTTGCCTTCACCCTCTGTCGCTAGAATGTTGGCCATTGTTTTGCTGTCCCCGGACCGGGGGCAGTGCCCAAGACCAACAGGACCGTCAGACATGCTTGATCAAAACGAAATCGAACTGTTCCGCGACAACGTTAAAAAATTCCTCGAAAACGAAGTGGCCCCGCACTACGACCAGTGGGAAAAAGCCGAGAAGTTCCCCCGCGAACTGTGGAACAAGATGGGCGAAAATGGCCTGCTGTGTGTGGACGTGCCGGAAGAATACGGCGGTTTTGGTGCTACCTTCCGCTTGTCCGCCGTGATCGTGGAAGAAGCCTCCCGGGCCGGCTACGGCGCGTTGGCTTCCAACATCTCCGTGCACTCCGATATCGTGGCGCCTTACATCCTGCACCTGGGCAGCGAAGAGCAGAAGCAAACCTGGCTGCCGAAAATGGTCACCGGTGAAGCCGTAGGCGCCATCGGCATGACCGAGCCGGGTGCCGGCTCCGACCTGCAGGGCATGAAGACCCGCGCCGACAAGGATGGCGACGGCTACACCATCAACGGCCAGAAAACCTTCATCACCAATGGCCAGCACTGCGACGTGATCGTGCTCGCCACCAAAACCGACCCCAACGCCGGGTCCAAAGGCATGACCCTGTTCACCGTGGACTGCTCCCTGCCGGGCTTCTCCCGGGGCCGCAACCTGGAAAAGATGGGTCACCACGCTGCCGACACCTCCGAGCTGTTCTTTGAAGACGTGAAAGTGGACGCCGACCAGATTCTGGGCGGTGAAGGCAAGGGCTTCGCCAACCTGATGAACGAACTGCCCCGCGAGCGTCTGATTCTGGCCCTGGGCGCCGTGGCCGCCTGCGAAGGCATGATCGAGCGCACCATCGAATACACCCAGGAACGTATGGCCTTCGGCCAGCCGATCAGCAAGTTCCAGAACACCCGCTACGTCCTTGCCGACCTGCATGCCCAGACCGAAGTGAACAAGGCGTTCTGCAGCCAGTGCACCGATCAGTACGACAAGGGCGAACTGAGCACCACCAACGCCTCCATCGCCAAGCTCACCACCACCGAGCTGCAAGGCGTGGTGGCCGACAAGTGTCTGCAGCTGCACGGTGGCTACGGCTACATGCAGGAATACGCCATCTCCCGCGACTACGTGGATGCCCGCATCCAGCGTATCTATGGCGGCACCAGCGAAATCATGAAGGAAATCATTTCCCGGGATATCCTCGGCCGATAAGCCTTCCTGATTTCGGCATAAAAAAACGCGGCTCCGGCCGCGTTTTTTTATGTCTCCTCTTTTCTGTAGGAGCCCTTCTTGGGGTGCGAACCTAATGCAGCCAAACCCTGCCTGCCCCCGTGCTTAGCAGATGGGCCTTTCTGGCTTATAGGATATGGCTTACAGAAAATGCTAACTGGTCGATATAAAGTGAATTTGTAGAGGGGGAGTACTTTGTCAAAAAGCACGCTCGTACTGGCATTATGTCGAATTGAGTTAAGTCGATTTGTTCGTCTTAAAACGCTGTTAACCAGAAGGAAGGGAAATGAGCCACATGGACAGGCTGGTGAGTCTGTTAACACCGGGACAAGAGAAACGTACGCTCGCTGAGGGGCACGCGTTCTTCTTGGTCTTACTCGGAGCGTTCTCTTTTATCGTTGCGGGTTATTGGGGGATGGCTTTATCCGCTGTTGTCCCTGACCTCATTGCAAAGACCAACAAATTTGGGCCAGCCGCCGCTGGCGATTGGTGCCTGGTTTCTGATCGGCATCTATGCAGCAATTGCTTGGTATTCTGGCTGTATTGCATCGCGCTGCCACTCGGTTCTCTACGAAAAGTGGTTCAAGTGAGCTTTGCGGTTAACAAGGCGCTGCTGCCGAAAAGCGGCAGTGTGCAGCGTGATAGCACTAGATAAAGGATCGATTTGAACATGGAAGTGAAAGTTGCCGTTTTTGGCTGTCTTCGTTTTCCGCCGGAATCCATGGAGGCTGTCAGGCCTCACCTCATGAAATTTGTCGAGGCGACAAGGGTCCATGATGGATGCATCGCCTATGATGTTGCAGAGGATTTGACTGATCCTGGGTTGATTCGTTTTTCTGAGCTTTGGCCAAGCGAAGAAGCGCTTGATGCACATCTGGTGGCGCCACATATTCTCCCTTGGAGAGAGGTTGCAAAGACGCTGGGGCTTCAAGAGCGACTGTTTACGGCCTATGGCGTCCATTCGTCAAGAAATGTCTAGCCAACGTTAACGCCAGGGATAGCGAGGCGTTACCAACCCCAAAAGGAAAACTCCGTGTTCGAAGTCAAAGCCACCCAGCATGTACTCGCGGTCAAGGACCTGAAACAAACCGAGCACTATTTCCTTGAGACGTTGGGCTTCTCGGTTCGCTTCCGCGTGGAGGGCTGGTCGTTTCTGAGTCTTGGAAACTTTCACGTTATGCTTGGGCATTGTCCTGACGAGGTGCCAGCGCGGGATACCCGGGACCATTCGTACTTCGCCTATGTAAACGGTGAGGGTATCGATGATCTGTACCGTGACTACCAGCAACGTGGCGCGGCCATTTTCCAGGCAATATCGGATAAGCCCTGGGGGTTGCGAGAGTTTGGGGTGGCAACGCCTGAGGGGCATCGCATGATGTTTGGTGAAGCGATTTCGCCATCCGACTGCGACTGATACGGCCGTCTTTCGGCAGCCATCCTCCCGTTTTGACAAAGGCGTCGCTTCCTCCATGAAAAACCGGTTCTTTCTTCCGTTCATCGTGATTGTGCTATCCGGCTGTACCAATGTGGTGGGTGACGCTCCCCGGGCCGTCACGCCGTTGCCCGGAAAGAGTTTGAGCGACACGTATATGGCAACGAAGGCAGAGACGTTTTTTAAGAGCGCGGGCTATACGTGTGATGTCAACAAGGCGCATGGGCAGCTGCGTTGCGCCAGGGAGCTGCGCAATATCCATGTGCATCAGACGCGGGCGGTGGTGACGATCTATGTGGATGAGGATCGTCGGGATGCGTATCGCATTCTGGCAAGCCGCTGGGATGAGGGGCTGATCCCCGGGGAGCTGATTGCCAGCGAGTATGCCAACCCGGATGTGGTGGCTTTCTGTGATGCGCTGGCAGCGGACCAGGTGGCGGTGTGCCACGTGCCGGGGGGTGACGACGCATCAATGGCCCGCTAAAACGAATGTGGTCAAGAAGCCACTGCGGATTGCCGTCCGTGTTTTTATCGTTGTATCAGCCCTGCGGTTCCGCAGGCTCGGAGGGGCGCGTTTGCCGCGGATGTGATGTCGGCTGCCAGCGCAGTTTGACTGCCCAGGCGACGATCAGCAGTTCCAGGGCAAAAGACCAGTGCAACAGGAAATTGAGCCACCATGGCTGGACGCGTGCCGCTACGGAGAACAGTGCGTAGGGGCGATCCAGAAGGGGCGCCAGCCACCAGATGTCACCCACCACGCTATCCAGTAACAGATGCAGTATGCCTCCCAGCGAAACGATCAGCGCGAGTACCGGCCACGACCTCCCTTTTACCTGGCGCATTGCCGCCAGCGACATTGCCAGCAGACCGAACCACAGCATGGGCCAGTGGCTCGGGTAGGTGTGGTGATGGGTCTGGCCGTGATCGACAAGATAAACGTAGAGCATGTCCAGGTCCGGGGCGATGGCGCCGGCCATGGCGGCAACCAGAATGGCCCTGCGGGTGGCGGGGACAGGATGCCGCTTTTGCAGAAGATGGCGGGCGAGGATATAGCCGGCGGGGAGATGGGCGATGAACATGGGCATTCCTTGTGATTGTTAAGGGAGTGTTTGTCGCGAGCTGCATTCGCGAACGAACGATCGCTCCCACGGTTATGTCTGAGCGATGACGACGTAGCGCAGGGGACCGCCGGGGGTAAGAGCATCGAAGGGGTAGCAGGTAATCAGGATGAGCTGCTGGTCGTTGCGGGGGATCTGCAACGGGTGCGCCTGACTGTCGATCACTTCCTGGCGGCTGACCTGGAAGCGTTGTCTGGTGCCGTCGGCCCGTTGCACGGTGAGCGAGTCGCCGTTTTCCAGGGTCTCCAGAAAGGCAAAGTGCGTATCCCGGTGCCCGGCCAGCGTCAGGGCCTGGTCGCTGCCGATGCCGCCGGCCAGTCGGCCCGGGCCGAAGGCCAGCGCTTCACCGCTGGTGCTTTCCGGCACGTAAAGGGTTTTTCCGGTAGGGGTAGTCAAGCGTGCCACGGGCCAGGTGTCTGCCCAGGGCCAGGGCCGCTGCGGGGCGCCCTGGGCCAGGGTGGTTTGCCAGGCGTGGGCAATCAGGTGCTGAGCCAGCCAGGCTTTCCCGTCCAGCCAGCTGGCCCAGCCTGCCAGCCCGAGCAGGGCCGCCAGACTCAATAACCGTAACCGCCGTTCAAGCCGTGCCATCAGGCAGCCTCCGGTGGCGCAGCCAGAGCAGCAGGCTGATGATCAGCATCAGGCCGGCCAGCCGCCACAACAGGGGGGCCGGTGTCGCCGTGCCGGGCCAGGCCGTATTGTGCTGAGTGCCGTGGGGTGCCTGGTTACGGATGGCGTCGTGACGCAGGAGGGCATGGGCCGGACGCGAGACCGTTTCTTCCACGGCAATAAAGCTGGTGTAGCGGCTGACCAGTTGGTGTCGCAGGGCTACGTCGGTGATCTGCGGGGCGATGTCCGCTTCCGGGGCGCCCAGGGTGATGCGGTCCATCAGGTCGGCGATTTTGCGCCGGGCCCACAGGCTGGCGGTACCGGGGTGTTGCTGTTGCGTCGGTAGGGTGACGGTGTGCTGCCAAGGTTGATCGCGGTAGCCGCTGACGGTGACCTGATCGGGCACCGCGGACAGCTTCATGGCCACCAACAAGGGTTCGCCGGCATACAGGTCCGGTAGTTTCTGGGGCCAGCGCTCGGCGACGATGCCGTTGGGGAGCTGCACGTGCAGGTTGCGCATCAGTGGCGACTCCAGGCGCCGGAACAGGGTGTCCATGCCCGCTTGCACCTGGGTCTGGTCGTTGATGTAGGTAAAGCTGCCGCGGCCGAACTGGGCGGCGCGGGTCATGAAGTGGCTGTTGGGGGCGGCGCCGATGCCCACGGTGAACAGGCGCGCTTCACCGAGCTGTTCGTGCAGGGCCTGGAAGATGCCGTGCTCGTTGCCCACGGCACCGTCGGTGATGAAGATGACCTGGCGCAGGTAGCCGACCCGGGCGGGCTGAGAGAGGGTGGCGCTGAGCGCTGGCAGCATGTGGGTGCCACCACCGGCTTCCAGGCTGTCCACAAAGCCGCTGGCCTGTTGCAGGGTGTGATCGCTCACCGTGGCCGGCTGGGCAAACAGCAGGCTGTGCTGGCTGTCGAAATCGGTGATGTTGAACCGGTCGCCGGGTTTCAGGCGTTGTAGCGCCAGCTGCAGGCTGGCCTTGGCCTGACGCATGGGGGCGCCTCCCATGGATCCTGAACTGTCGATAATGAACAGCGTTTCCCGGGGCAGGGCGGTGATCTGACCGGTTGCCGGCGGTACCACCATCAGCAGGGCATAGTGCTCCCCCTCAATCTGTTCATGAAAACTGGCGATCAGTGGCTCGCCCCGGTCTTCCAGCTCCCAGTTGAGCAGCAGGTCCCGGTCCATGGGGATGGCGCCGGCGCGCGGGGTGATGGTGTAGCGGCGTCCGTGACGCTGGGTGTGGATGGCGTGGCTGGGGCTGCCCAGGGTGGACAGGGTTGCCCCGGCGTCCAGCGCTATCCGCACCGTGGCGGTGCCGGCATCGGCCGTGTCGCCGGGGGCGGCGACGGTATTGTGCAGCAGGGCATCCAGAGGGTGCGGGGTGTCCGTGGCCGGTGTGAAGCGCGGGGTCAGGGTGAGCGGCAGACGCAGCTGAAAACGTCGCCCGTCCACGGTGAGCGTTTGCTGGTAATGCAGTTCCACCGTGATGGTTTCCCCCGGGGCGATGTTGGCCACGGCGGTGGTGAAGAGGTTGGGGCGCTGCTGGCTGACCAGACTCGCTGTCTTGCCGGCGGCCCGGGCCTGGCGATAGGTCTTTTCGGCGGTTTCCTTCCGGTCGATGCGTCCGACGATACGGCGTTCCCCGACGGTCATCACCATGCCATCCACGGCGGCGTTTTCCGGCAGCGGGAACAGGTAACGTCCCTCGCGAAACGGCTGACTGGGGTTGTGAAACCGCTGGGTGAGCGTGACCCGCGCCAGCGGCCCACTGACGGTGATGTGAGCGTCGGTGTCGAGCAGGGTGGCGGCATGGACCCGGCCGTCATCATCCGCAAGCAGCAGGGCGCCGGTGGCGGCCTCGTCCTGCCAGTGTTGCCAGTCAGCCCGGCCGGTGAGTGTGAGCAGTAATAGCGATACGACAAGCGTCAGTTTCATGGTGGCCTCCTTGTGATCGGGGCCAGCATGGCAAGGGGAGAAGGGGGATGTGTGGGGATTGTGTGGGGAAGACAGCTACGAGAGCCGAGCCGCGAGCTACTAGAAAAACAATGTGGAATTTTCTTGTTGGAAGCGTAGCTCGGGGCGCGATCCTCTTGCTAGAAGCTAGAAGCTAGAAGCTAGAAGCTAGAAGCTAGAAGCTAGAAGCTAGAAGCTAGAAGCTAATTTTTACGCCGCATTGCGTCGCTTGGCGATGGCGCGTAGCACGATCTGGTATTGGTTCTCACCATATTCGCGAATGTCCGCCGCCGCTTCATCGGCATTGCGGCCCACCACGTTGACGAGCAGGCGCTTGAACAGCTGCAGGGAGACATCGAATTCCGAGGTGTCTTCCTGCAGGGCGATGAAGGTATAGCGCTGCAGCTGGGGAATCAGGTCGGTGATGCTCTCGGCCAGGTAACGGTTGTGGGCGAAACGCTCGGTGGCCAGCTCCACGAAGCGGAAGGCCAGCTGATGGGCGGCAGGCAGGTCATTGTTCTGATAGTGCTGCTCCAGCTGGGGCAGCATCTTGATCAGATCCTCCACCTGGCCGGGCAGCCAGTGGCTGGCGGCCTGGCTGGCCAGCCGTGAGAGCAGCATGAACAGGAAGTCGTAGAGGTCCCGGACCTGCTCGTCGGTGATGTCGCAAACCCGGGCCCCCTTGCGCGGCTGCAATTCGATCAGGTGTTGCTTTTCCAGGACACGAAAGGCCTCCCGAAGTGAGTTAGTGCTCACATCAAGTTGTTTGGCGAGCTCACTTTCCGGTAGTCGGGCCCCGGGGGCCAAGGTGCCGGTAATGATCTCCTCGGCCAGGTGCCGGGCGATCTGATCGCTCAGGCTGACAGCTTTCAACGACATGGCAATGATCCTTTTCCGTGGCGGCAGGCTTGCGATTCGAGCCCCTATACTCTCATTAATTGAGTTGTTTGACAATTCAGGAAGTCAGGTATAGTCTGAGCGTCACATTGAAGACTGTTACCGTTGGCTTGAACTAGCGAGGTATGAGCCATGTTCGAGAAGATGAATCCGGACACCATGCTAAAAATGAAAAAATACGGCTATCTGAGCTTCTGGGCTCTGATGGTGCCACTCGTCCCGTTTTCCGCCTATGTCGGTGTAGAGAGTGGTACTCAGGATTATTGGGCCTGGTTCCTCTATATCTTCATCTTCGGCATCATCCCGGTGCTGGATTACCTGGTCGGCAAGGACCCGAGCAACCCGGACGAAGAAGTCCAGGTGCCGACCCTGAGCGAAGAGATTTTCTACCGGGTGTCCGCCATCGCCATGGGCCTGGTGTGGCTGGTGGTGTTGTTCTATGCCGGCCACGTATTCATGACCAATGATTACGGCCTGCTTGGCAAACTCGGCTGGATCGTCTCTATCGGGACCGTGGGTGGCATCATCGCCATCAATCTGGGCCACGAGCTGATCCACAAGGATCCCAAGGTGGAAAACTGGATGGGTGGCCTGCTGCTGTCATCGGTGACCTATGCCGGTTTCAAGGTGGAGCACGTCCGTGGTCACCACGTGCACGTGTCCACGCCGGACGATGCCTCTTCCAGCCGCTATAACCAGAGCCTCTACGACTTCCTGCCCAAGGCCTTCGTGCGCAACTTCAAGAATGCCTGGCGTCTGGAGAAGGAGTACCTGGAACGTAAAGGCAAGAAGAACATCAGCATCCATAACGAGCTGATCTGGTGGTACGGTATTTCCACGCTGTTCGCGGTCGCCTTTGGTGTGATCTGGGGCTGGCAGGGTGTGGTGTTCTTCCTGGGACAGAGCTTCTTTGCTGCCCTGGCGCTGGAGATCATCAACTACATTGAGCACTACGGTCTGCATCGCCGGGTGAACGAGAAAGGGCGTTTCGAGCGGGTCACGCCAGCCCACAGCTGGAACTCCAACTACCTGCTCACCAATTTGGCCCTGTTCCAGCTGCAGCGTCACAGTGACCACCACGCCTATGCCAAGCGTCGTTACCAGGTGCTGCGTCACTATGAAGAAAGCCCGCAACTACCGGCCGGCTATGCCACCATGTATGTGCTGGCCCTGATCCCGCCGCTGTGGAAGAAGGTGATGAACCCGCGGGTGGAAGCCTACTACGAAGGCGAAATGGATCAGCTGTTCCGTGATTCCAAGCGGGTGAACAACATCGCGTAAGAGCAGTTAACAGTGAATAATTAATAGTTAACAGCTAGAACAAAAAGCCCCGGCAATGCCGGGGCTTTTTCGTTTCTGAGAAGCTGCTTTGGGAAGCGATGCTTGCATCGCTAAGAGGTTGGCAGAAGCGCCGCTATTCGCGATGCAAGCATCGGTTATTCGCTGCGTTCGTGCTCAGCCTTTGGTCTGCCTTACAGGCGTTACTCCATTGCGCTCCGTTTCCACAGAAAAATCAGGATCGTTGGAGGGGGGGCTGGTGGGCGCGGGCACGGCCCTTACGTTGGCAAGGCATCTCCCGCGCAACGATTAACTGCTTTTTCACTGTCGCCAGAACATCGGTGTGAAGAGCACCAGCAAGGTGAATACTTCCAGCCGACCGGCCACCATCAGTACCACCATCATCCACTTGGCACTGTCGGTGATGTTGGCAAAGCCGCCGCCCACCTGGCCGATGCCCACGCCCAGGTTGTTGAGGCTGGCCGCCACGGCGCTGACGGCGGTGGTCAGGTCCATGCCGGTCATGGTGAACAGCAGGGTGAAGATGACGGAGATGGTGATGTAGACGCCGACGAAGCCCCACACCGCCTGCAGTACCCGGTCTGGAATGGACTGTCGGCCAAAGCGCAGGGCGAAGACGCCGTTGGGGTAGATCAGTCGACGCAGCTCGCGAATGCTGTGGTGGAACACCAGGGCCGCCCGTACCGCTTTCATGCCGCCACCGGTGGAGCCGGCACAGCCGCCGATAAAGCTGGTAAAGACCAGCAGGTAAGGAATGAAGCCGGGGAAGGAGGCCGCATTGGTGCTGGTCAGCCCGGTGCCGGTACTGAAAGACGCCACCTGAAAGGCAGAGTGGCGCAGCGCATCGTCAACGCTGAAGTCGTAATGGAAGAACAGCAGTCCGGCGGTAATGATGGCGGTGTAGATCAAAAACAGGCTGATAAAGAAGCGAAATTCCGGGTCCCGGAAATAGGCGAGCAGGGATTTGCCGCGCCACACCGCAAAGTGCAGCGCGAAGTTCACGCCGCCGATCAGAATAAACGCTGTGGCAGTCCAGTCGATCCAGGGGTTGTCCCAGTAGGCCATGGAGGCATCGTGGGTGGAGAAGCCGCCGGTGGCCACGGTGCTGAAGCTGTGGCAGATGGCATCAAACAGGGTCATGCCGGCGGCCCAGTAGAGCAGGGCGCAGGCGGTGGTGATGAACAGGTACAGGAACCACAGGGCCTTGGCGGTTTCCGCAATGCGTGGCGTGAGCTTGGCGTCCTTCATGGGGCCGGGAATCTCTGCCTTGTACAGCTGCATGCCGCCGATGCCGAGCATGGGCAGGATCGCCACCGCCAATACCACCACGCCCATGCCGCCAAGCCATTGCAGTTGCTGGCGGTAGAAGAGGATGGATTTGGGCAGGAAATCGATGCCGGAGAGGATGGTGGCGCCGGTCGTGGTGAGGCCGGAGATGGATTCGAACACCGCATCGGTGAAGCCCACCGGCACATCGTTGCTGATGTACAGGGGCAGGGCCCCGATCAGCCCCAGCACGGACCAGAACAGGGTGACCACCAGGAAGCCGTCGCGGGTCTGCAGCTCTTCCTTGTGCTTGAAGAAGGGTAGCCACAGGGCGAGCCCCAGAAGCAGGGTGATCACGAAGGAGACCAGGAAGGGGCCTTCGCTGCCTTCCTGATACCAGTAGGACACCGCTACCGGTGGCATCATGGTGAAGCTGAATACCACCAGCAGCAGGCCAAGAATTTTTGAAATCAGTGCAAAATGCATGCGCTGTCCTGGCCCCGGCCGTCAGAAGAAGGTAAAGCCGACTTGGAACAGTTTTTCCACGTCCCGGGTGCGGCGTTTATCGATCAGGAAGAGGATCACGTGGTCGTCTGGCTCGATGACCACATCATCGTGAGCAATCAATACCTTCTCGCCGCGCACGATAGCGCCGATGGTGGTGCCTTCCGGCAGATCAATGTCTTCGATGGCGCGCCCCACCACTTTGGAAGACTTGCTGTCACCGTGGGCGATCGCCTCAATGGCTTCCGCCGCGCCACGGCGCAGGGAGTACACGTTGACCACATCGCCGCGGCGCACATGACTGAGCAGGCTGCCGATGGTGGATTGCTGGGGCGAGATGGCGATATCGATATCGTGCCCCTGGACCAGATCCACATAGGCCGGGTTGGAGATCAGCGTCATCACCTTGCGGGCGCCCAGTCGCTTGGCCAGCAGGGAGGCCATGATGTTGGCCTCGTCATCATTGGTGAGGGCGCAGAACACATCGGTATTCTCGATGTTGGCCTTGAGCAGTTCATCCCGATCCGTGGCCAGACCTTGCAGCACCACGGTTTGATGCAGCTTTTCGCCAAGCCATTCCGCGCGCCCGGGGCTGCGCTCGAGAATTTTCACGTTATAGCGGTGCTGGATGCTCTTGCCGAGTCGGTAGCCGATGTTGCCGCCGCCGGCGATCAGGATGCGTTTGTAGTTGTGTTCCAGTCGGCGCAGCTCGCTCATCACCGCACGGATATCGTTCTTGGCGGCGA
Organism: Pseudomonadota bacterium; assembly: GCA_036230225.1. Classification (GTDB taxonomy): domain Bacteria; phylum Pseudomonadota; class Gammaproteobacteria; order Pseudomonadales; family Alcanivoracaceae; genus Alcanivorax. The sequence continues at coordinate 15,090 of JAZAJX010000019.1, forward strand.
TGAAGAAGACTTCGTCGTCGGCTTCGATCACCGTGTTGCCTTCCGGAATGATGGGGCGGCCACGGCGGAAAATGGCGGCCACCCGGGTGTCCACATTGGGCATGTGCTTGCGCAGTTCACGCAGTTCGTTGCCCACCAGCGGGCCGCCGTAGTAGGCACGCACCGCTACCAGTTGCACCCGGCCACCGGCAAAGTTGACCACCTGCAGGGCGCCAGGATGCTCGATCAGTCGCTTGATATAGTCGGTGACTACCTGCTCGGGGCTGATAATCACATCAATGGGCAGGGCGTTTTCGTTGAACAGCTTGTCCGAGCGGCTGGTGTAATGGGCAGTACGGATGCGGGCAATTTTCGAGGGAGTGCGGAACAGGGAGTAGGCCACCTGACAGGCGATCATGTTCACCTCGTCAGAGTTGGTGACCGCGATCAGCATGTCCGCGTCTTCCGCCCCGGCTTCCTTGAGCACCGCCGGGTAGCACCCCATGCCGCGCACGGTGCCGATATCCAGGCGGTCGCCCAGTTCACGCAGCCGTTCCGGATCGGTATCGATCACCGTGATGTCGTTGCGTTCGTTGGCCAGGTTCTCGGCCAGGGTGCCGCCCACCTGGCCGGCACCGAGAATAATGATTTTCACGCCTTATCCTTTTTGCGCAGGCAAGCCAGATAAAAACCGTCCGGCCCCTGTTCCTGGGGGAACAGCTGCCACCCCGCTTGCACCATTGTGGCGTCTTGTGGTCGCGGCGTCACATCCCGGGCCTCGGCCTGGCGTTGCAGGAAGGCGTGGACCTGGTGGTCGTTTTCCTCCCGCAGCACCGAGCAGGTGGCATACACCAGCATGCCGCCGGGTTTGAGCAGCGGCCATAGTGCATCCAGCATGCGCGCTTGTAAATCAACCAGTGCGGGAATGTCCGACGCCTTGCGATGCCATTTTACGTCCGGCTGGCGGCGCAGGATGCCGGTGGCGGAACAGGGGGCATCAAGCAGGATGGCATCGAAGGGGGTGCTATCCCACCAGTCGGCAGGGCGGCTGGCGTCCCCCTGCAGCAGGGTGATCGGTGCATTCAGACGGGCCAGATTTTCCTGGATGCGGGCCAGACGCTTGTCTTCCAGTTCCAGGGCGACCAGCTCCGCATCGGGAAATTTTTCCCGCAACTGGCCGGTCTTGCCGCCGGGGGCGGCGCAGGCGTCGAGGATGCGCCCGGGAGGTGGGCTCTGCAGCAATTCCGCGGGGAGCTGGGCGGCTTCGTCCTGCACCGACAGGGCGCCCTGCTCGAAGCCGGGGAGCTGGAAGACCGGCCGTGCCGGACTCAGGTAAATACTCCATGGGGACAGCGCCCCGGGGCGGGCGCCGTCCCCCAGGGCGGCGATGGCCCCGGCCCGCTGCTGCTGGCAGCGGTTCACCCGCAGGGTAAAGGGTGGGGTGGCCAGATTGGCCCGGGCCATGGCCTCCGCCTCGTTGGGCCAGTCCTGTTGCCAGCGCTTGAAGAGCCAGTCGGGCAGGCTGAGCCGGATGTTGGGGCTGGCGTCGGCCACGGCGTCCTCAAGGCGGAGCTGACTGGCCTTGCGAAGAATGGCATTGCTCAACCCGGCGGCCCAGGGGGCCTTCAGTTTGCGACACAGCTGGGGGTAGGCATTGACGATGGCGTGGGCCGGTCGTTCGCTGCACCACAGCTCGTAGAGGCCGGCCAGCAGGGCCAGGCGCACCGGTTGGGCGCTGGCCTTGAGGGGCTTGGACAGCTGCTGGTTGAGCCAGTGATTGAGCGGGCGCAGGTGGCGGCAGACGCCAAAGCAGATATCGCGCATCTGGCCGCCATCGCTGCCGGTGAGGGGAAAATCACGCAGCACTTCGCGCAAGCTTTCCCCGTCGCCCTTGCCGGGGAGCACCCGGTTGAGGACGCGCACGGCGCTGAGGCGCGGGTCAGGCGTCGCCAAGGGTGTCGCCCACCGTAAACAGGTCCGGCTTGCCGCGCAGCAGCTCGGCCACGGTCATGCGTCGCTTGCCAGGCAGTTGCAGCACTTCGAGCACCAGAATGCCATCGCCCGTGGCCACCTGAATGCCTGTGTCGTCCACGTGCAGGATCTGCCCCGGCTCGTGGTCGTCGTGGCCCGGCAGCGGGCTCTCGCTGGCCTGCCAGATGCGCATTGGCTGGCCATTCAGGGGCAGCCAGGCCACCGGGAAGGGGTTGAAGGCACGTATCCGGTTGTAGAGGGCGCGGGTGGGCAGGCGGAAATCCAGCCGGGCTTCCGCCTTGCTGAGCTTGTGCGCGTAGGTGACGCCCTCTTCCGGCTGGGGTGTGGCGTTGGCCAGGAAGGTCTCCAGGTCGTCGAGGACAGTCACCAGCAGGCGGGCGCCCTGGGCGGCCAGGCGGTCGTGCAGTTCGCCGCCGGTCTCCGCATCGCCGATGGGCAGGGCTTCGCTGAGCAGCATGGGGCCAGTGTCCAGGCCCGCCTCCATCTGCATGATGGTGTTGCCGGTTTCCGTGTCGCCCACGGTGATGGCGCGCTGGATCGGGGCGGCACCGCGCCAGCGGGGCAGGAGGGAGCCGTGCACATTGAGGCAGCCCAGGCGTGGAATATCGAGCACGGCCTGGGGAATGATCAGGCCGTAGGCCACCACGACCAGGGCATCCAGTGCCATATCGCGCAGCTGCTGGCGGATCTCCTCACCTTTCAGGTTTTCCGGCTGCCATACCGGGATGTCGTGCTGCACGGCCAGCTGCTTGACGGGACTCTGCTGAACCTTTTTGCCGCGCCCGGCGGCCCGGTCCGGCTGGGTGAGTACCGCGACCACCTGGTGGTCACTGTCGAGCACCGCCTGGAGGCTGGCGGCGGCGAAATCCGGGGTGCCGGCGAAGGCAAGGCGGAGTGGTTTCAAGGTGAACCTCTGATGATTGATAGTGGCAAGCTACGAGCTACGAGCTACGAGCTACGAGCTACGAGCTACGAGCTACGAGCTGCGACGCGGTAATGGTGGGTGCCATCCCGTTACCGGTCAGCCCGCGCTTCTTGATTGGGCGCGAGCACCGCCTCAAGAGGAAATGAAAGAGTGCGATCGCGCCTTGTAGCTGGAAGCTCGTGGCTGGTAGCGGTTTCAAGCCTGCAGCCGGTGAATCTTCTCCAGCTTCTTCTTGATGCGGTCCCGTTTCAGCCGCGAGACATAGTCCACGAACAGCTTGCCGTCCAGGTGGTCGATCTCGTGCTGGATACAGGTGGCCAGTAGTTCGTCCGCCTCTTCCTCGAAGGGGTTGCCGTCCCGGTCCAGGGCCTTGATGCGAACCCGTGCCGGGCGCTGCACCTTCTCGTAGAAGCCGGGCACCGACAGGCAGCCCTCTTCGTAGGGGGCCAGGTCATCGGTGAGCGGGGTGATCTCCGGGTTGATGAAAACCCGAGGCTGGGACTGGTCCTCGGACAGGTCCATCACGATCAGACGCTGGTGCACGTTCACCTGCGTGGCCGCCAGGCCGATGCCCGGGGCGGCGTACATGGTTTCGAACATGTCGTCGATGAGTTTGCGAAGCTCGTCATCCACCTTTTCCACCGGCTTTGCTACGGTTCGCAGTCGGGGGTCAGGGAATTCCAGTATTTCCAGTTTGGCCATGTACCTTCTCGGCAGTTGCGACAGCACTCGAAATTCGGTTGCTAAATATATGATCGCATTGCTAATATCCAAAAGAAACCGTGTCCGTAAAAACCGGCCCACGGCAGCTCTTGGGGATGAGTCCAATAATGATAAAAGGAATCCGATGATGATGAAATCGGTCCAGCGCGCCCTGGCCTTCGGGCTGTTAGTGTCTCTTTCGGGCCTGGCTGCCGCCCAGGTCATGCTGAAAGAGGGGCATCCCAGCAAATATTTCGTCAAGAATGGCGACACCCTGTGGGATATCAGCGCCCGTTTTCTGGAAGAGCCCTGGCAATGGCCGGAGATCTGGCAGATCAATCAGGAAATCAGCAACCCGCACCTGATCTATCCCGGTGATGAACTTCATTTGACCTATGTGGATGGCGAGCCACGCCTGTCCGTGAAGCGTGGTGTGCAGGAAAAGACCCTGCCCAACGGCACCGTCAAGCTGACCCCGAAAATTCGTGAAATTGCCAACGATGAAGCGATTCCCGCCATTCCTGCTGGCGCCATCGCGGCTTACCTGAAGGAAGGGCTGGTGGTGGATCGTGAAGCCATTGCCAACGCGCCCTATGTGGTGGGCGGCCAGGACCGCCGGGTGATATTCGGTGAAGGGGATACGGTGTATGCCCGTGATGCCGCGACCCAGTGGGAAAACCTGGAGCAAGGCTACGGTTTCTACCGGGTGGGCGAGCAGTATGTGGACCCGGATACCAACGAGGTGCTGGGTTACGAAGCCCGCCAGATCGGCCTGGGCCGGGTGGCCGGCCACGAAGGGGACATGGTGACCCTGCGTGTGACGCAATCCAACGAAGATCTGCGCATTGATGACCGGCTGTTCTCCACTGAGGACCGTCGGGTGCGCTCCGTGTTGTACCCGTCCGCGCCTGATACCAAGATTGAAGCCAAGGTGATCCGTTTCTTCGACCGGATCAACAGCGTGGCCCGCAATGATGTGGTCGTGATCAACAAGGGGCTGCGCGATGGCCTGAAAGAAGGCAATGTGCTGGACGTATTCGGCCAGGGCGAAGTGGTCCGTGATCGCCAGCGTGGCGACATGGTGCGTCTGCCCCGTGAACGTACCGGCTCCATGTTGATCTTCCGGGTCTTCGACAAGGTCAGCTATGGCTTGATCATGGAATCCACCCGGCCTATCTACATGCATGATATTGCCGAGAGCCCGGTGGGTAGTTACTAATTTTTGCGGTAGCTCACCGCTGGAGCATCGGCTCCTGATAACCGTCAAACGCACACAAGGAGGTGGGCGATGGACGGACAATTCAAACGCCTGCTATTGCAGGCGTTGTTTTCCCCGTCATCGGCGGCCCTTGGCCGCGCCCTGCAGCAACACCCGGTCGATAGCGCCTCGCTGGTCGACTATCTGCCGTTATTGCCCGCTGGCCTGAATGAACGTCGCCGGCTGCTGGATAACACCGGCTCTCTCGCGGTCCATTACGAACAATTGCGTGAGCAGGGCTGGCGCTGGGTGGCGCTGGGGGATGCGGCATATCCCGCCTTGCTGGCACAGATTGCTGACCCGCCTGGCGTACTGGCGATACGCGGTAGCCTGGACGCCCTCAACGCCCCGAGTCTGGCCATGGTGGGCGCCCGCAATGCCTCGGCGGACGGCCTGGACAACAGTCGACGCTTTGCACGCCAGCTGGCGGATAACGGTTTTGTCATCGTCAGCGGCCTGGCGCTGGGTGTGGATGCGGCGGCCCATCGGGGCGCTCTCAGCCGGGGACGCACGGTGGCGGTGATGGGCTGTGGGCCGGATCGTATTTATCCGCCCCGCAATGCGGTGCTTGCCGGGCAGATCGTGGAGGCCGAGGGGGCGCTGGTTACGGAATTCGCGCCGGGGGCCCCGCCGTTGCCGGCCCAGTTTCCCCAGCGTAATCGCGTCATCAGTGGCCTGAGTCTGGCCACCCTGGTGGTCGAGGCTGCCATCCGCAGTGGTTCGCTAATCAGTGCCCGCACCGCTCTGAGCCAGGGGCGCGAGGTCTTTGCCATCCCTGGCAGTATCCATAACCCGCTCAGCAAAGGGTGCCATCAATTATTGCGGGACGGCGCCAACTGGCTGGAATCCGTGGATGATATCTTCGCGGCTTTCGGGGATTTTCGGCGCAGCGTGGAGGCGGTTGCCCCGGCAGAGCAGCGGGCTACGCCCGGCCTGTTGCGCCATCTGACCGGAGGGGTCAATTCCATGGATGCATTACAGCAACGGACCGGTCTGCCGGTGACCGAGCTGGCCGGTCAGCTCTCCGAGCTGGAGCTGGATGGCTGGGTGGAACGGGTGGCAGGCGGTTATCTCAAGCGCAGTGCGGCGTCCCCCTGACTGGCCCGCGAGCCAGGCCGACATTTGACCTTTGCGAATCAGGGGCAGACTGTGGAAGGGGTCAGGGACACCGTACCGAGGTTGCCATGTTCGAGATCTACGTGCCTGTGAAGCGGGGTCAGGGAGAGTGGCGTGCGGTGGATGCGGTGCATGTGGGAGGCATGCGTTACCGGGTCATTGGCACCATGCCGGAGGATGAAGAGTGGGCTTTCACACCCGGGGAAGAGGTGGAGTGTGAAATGACCGAGCTGCACGGCAAGACGGTGCTGACGGCAAAGCGCCTGACACCGTTACCTTTCTGAGACGGTTGCGGTTGGCCGCCCCGGCCTCTTGAGTGGCGCTCCCATGCAGGGTATTTTCCCGGTTTTTCCTTCAGGGCAATGTTGTCATGTATCAGCACCTGCTCAGTGCAGCGCAGATTATCCAGGCCGGTGGTGTGGTGGCCTACCCGACCGAATCCGTCTATGGACTGGGATGTGATCCTTTCAATGAAGAGGCCGTGATGCGCCTGCTGGCCATCAAGGAGCGGCCCGTGAACAAGGGGCTGATTCTGATCGGCGCCGACCTGGCGCAGCTGGAACCTTGCATCCACCTGACGGATGAACAGCGCGCGCAGGTGGCCCAGCAATGGCCGGCACCGTTGACGTATCTGGTGGAAGCCCGCGATACGGTACCGGCCTGGGTGCGCGGTGCCTTCACCAAGGTCGCGGTGCGGGTGCCGGACCACCCGCTGGCAAGAGCGCTGTGCCGGGCCGTGGGCGGGCCAATCATTTCCACCAGCGCCAATATCAGTGGTCGTCCGGCAGCGCGTAACCGTTTCCAGGTGGCCCGCCAGCTGGGAGAGCGGGTGGACTTTATTGTCAGTGGCGCCTGTGACCGGGCTGCCAAACCCTCTACCATTATCGATCTGGAAAGCGGCCACACGGTGCGCGCTTGAATGTTCCCCCCTCGCGCGTTGGTGTTGGGGGCTTTCCGCATGGGCATTGCTGCGGTCTGAATTTTCCCGGGGAGAAAGACATGTCAGAGGTTTCATTGCAGGCGGTAAAGGATTACCTGCTGGACCTGCAGGACCGCATTTGCGAGGCACTGGCGGCGGAGGACGGCAGCGCAGAATTCCGCGAAGACAGCTGGGACCGGGAACAGGGGGGCGGTGGCCGCAGCCGGGTGCTGGAGAACGGCGCAGTGATCGAGAAAGGTGGGGTCAACTTCTCCCACGTTTTCGGTAAGCAGTTGCCGCCATCGGCCACGGCGGCTCGTCCGGAACTGGCTGGTCGCAGTTTTCAGGCCATGGGGGTGTCGTTGGTGATTCACCCGCGCAATCCCTATGCGCCTACCAGCCATGCCAATGTGCGTTTCTTCATCGCGGAGAAAGAGGGTGAAGAACCGGTCTGGTGGTTCGGCGGTGGTTTTGATCTGACGCCTTACTACGGGTTCGAAGAGGATGTGGTGCACTGGCATCGCACGGCCCGGGATGCCTGCGCCCCGTTCGGGGATGACATTTATCCGGAATTCAAAAGCTGGTGCGATGATTACTTCTACCTCAAGCACCGGGACGAGCCACGAGGCGTGGGCGGGCTGTTCTTTGATGACCTCAATCGTTTCGATTTCGATACCTGCTTTGCGCTGATGCGTAGCGTGGGCGATGCCTATATTCCTGCCTACCGCCCCCTGCTTGCCCGCCGCAAGGATCACGAGTACGGGGACCGCGAGCGACAGTTCCAGCTCTATCGCCGGGGGCGTTACGTGGAGTTCAATCTGGTGTATGACCGCGGCACCATCTTTGGTTTGCAATCCGGAGGGCGTACCGAATCCATCCTCATGTCGCTGCCGCCACTGGTGCGCTGGGATTACGACTGGCATCCGGAAGCGGGCAGTGCGGAAATCGAGCTGTACCAGAAATTTCTGATTCACCGGGAGTGGGTATGACCGCCTTGTATTGTGTGTTCGGGAACCCGGTGGCGCATTCCCGTTCCCCGGATATCCACCATGCGTTTGCCGCCCAGCGTGGCGAAGCGCTGCGTTATGAAAAGCGTGAGGCGCCGCTGGATGATTTTGCCGGGGCGGTGGCGGCTTTCCGTCAGGACGGCGGTCTGGGAGCCAATGTCACCGTGCCGTTCAAGGAACAGGCCTTTGCGCTGTGTCATGGCGTCACCGAGCGGGCCGAGCAGGCCGGGGCCGTGAATACCCTGTGGTGGGAAGGTGACCAGCTTTATGGGGATAACACCGACGGGGCCGGCATGGTGGCGGATATCCGCGACAACCTGGGCTGGACGATCCAGGGAAAACGGGTGCTCGTGCTGGGGGCCGGTGGTGCCGTGCGTGGCGTGATGGGGCCGTTGCTGGCGGAGAAACCGACGCTGGTGCGGGTGGCCAACCGTACCGCTGAAAAAGCCGAAGTGCTGGCCCGCCGTTTTATGGACGGCACCAACCCCCCGGTGATGGGGAGTGGCCTGGAGACTCTGACGGGCCAGTTCGATCTGGTCATCAATGCGATTTCCGCTGGCTTGCATGGCGACATGCCAACGCTGCCACAAGGGTTGCTGGTGGACGGTGCGGTGGCCTATGACATGGTCTACGGCAGTGAGCCGACGCCGTTCATGCGCTGGGCGGAACAGCAGGGCGCGGCAGCGACCGCTGATGGGCTGGGTATGCTGGTGGAGCAGGCCGCCGAAGCGTTCGAGATCTGGCGTGGCTGGCGCCCGGACTCTGCCCCGGTCAAGGCCATGCTGAGGTAGTCGATGGAAGGCGAGACCGTCCTTTACGAAGTCGTCTACGCCTCTGTGGTGAGTCTGACGATGGTGCTGGCCACGGTGACCCTGCATTACGGCATGCTGGCCTGGTTGTCCGGGCGGTTGAAACGCTGGACGCCGTTTCGGGGAGAAATTCTGCTGGTGGTCATCGCCATGTTCTTCGCGCACATGGTGGAAATTACCTTGTACGCCTGGGTTTATCTGCTGCTGGATAACAGTGATACCGCCATGAGCATTGGCGGTGCCGTGGATGGCAGTTTTATCGATCATCTCTATTTTTCTGCAGCCTGCTATACGTCCCTCGGACTGGGGGATCTGTATCCGGTGGGCACCCTGCGGTTGATGGCCGGCGTGGAAGCCCTGAACGGATTGATACTGATAACCTGGTCCGCGTCGTTTGCGTTTCTGGTGATGCAACGTCGCTGGCGTTTTTGATGATGGCGGGGATCTCCATGGTTAACGGCAACAAGGCCAGGTTATGTCCCTGCGATTACTGCTGACGCTCTGTTCCCTGCTGCCCGTCACCGGGCTGGCCTCCACCTTCGGCTTTTCCTGGGATAACGATCTTTTTGTCGGTTCCGACGGTCAGTACACCAATGGCGTCCGTATCAGTTGGGTGGGGGAAGCCCATGATCGCTGTGACCGCAACGGAACCTTTACCTGTGGTCTGGCAGCGGTGCTCGATCCGCTGCCGGGCATCAGCCTGGCCGACGAGAAACACGCGCTGACCCTGAGTCTGGAACAGATCATGATCACCCCGGCGGATATCAGCCGCGATACGCCGAATTTCAATGATCTGCCCTACGTGGGTTACAGCAATCTGGAGCTGGGACTGTTCAGCTGGAATGGCGATAATCTGTTCGGTTACGGCGTACGGGTTGGCGTGGTGGGGCCGGATTCCGGCGCTGAGCAATCACAGAAAGTGGTCCACAAGATTACCGGGTCCACGGAACCCCGGGGCTGGGATAATCAGCTGGGGTCGGATCTGATCGGCGGTGCCTACTTTCTTCATGCTCACCGTTTGGTTCGGCATCAGCAAGGGCCGCTGGAAAGCGAAGTGGGATACGCCTGGGGGGTGGATGCCAACAACTTCAATGGCACGGCGTCCGCAGGGGCATTCTGGCGGATCGGGCAGAATCTGCCGCGCAACTTCATTCCCGATTATGCCGGTATCGGTACGGCAGGTTCCCTGGTGGGGCTGTTCGATGGGGACGGTTTTGGCTGGGAGGTCTTTGTGGCCAGCTTTGGGGAATACATCGGCTATTCCTATCTGGAAGAAAATAGCGGCCCCTACAACGTGGAATCCCGTGACGGCATTCTCGGGCTGGTGCTCGGTGGCGGTATCAGCCTGAATGACTTTTCCTTCACGCTGACCTTGCAGGGCTCTTCCTCACCGATCCGCGACAGTGACGACATCCTGAGTTTCGGCAATATGTCGTTTATGTGGAGGATCTGAGTGGCAAGTTTCAAGTTGAAAGTTGCAAGGCGCGGACTGAGCAGAGTGCTGACCGGCAACCGCCTTCAGCCGCGATTTCCGGTAATGCCGGCTCTTTTCAGATCCTTGCGGCGCGGCTGAAACGGTTTCGAATGGCTCCAGAAAAAGCGCGCGCTTTGCAACTTGAAACTTTCAACTTGCCACTCATCCCCCCAGATACCGATCCTTCAACCGCACATAATTCCCGGCCACGTAGGGCAGAAATTCCCTTTCGTCGTCGGTAAGCGCACGGACCTGGCGGGCCGGCTGGCCGCGGTAAAGATAGCCGCTTTCCAGGCGTTTGCCCGGCCCCACCAGCGAGCCGGCGGCAACAATCACGTCGTCTTCCACCACGGCGCCGTCCATGATGATCGCCTGCATACCCACCATGACCCGGTTACCCAGGGTGCAGCCGTGCAGCATGGCCTGATGGGCGAGGGTCACGTCGTCACCGATTTGCAGGCCAAACCCGCCCGGGTTGAAGCGGGAATCGTGGGTGATGTGCAGAACGGCGTTGTCCTGGATGCTGACCCGTGCGCCGATGCGGATGGCATGCATGTCGCCGCGAATCACGGCCCGTGGCCATACCGAGCAGTCGTCGCCGAGCACCACATCGCCAATCACGGTCGCATCCGGGTCCACGAATACCCGTTCCCCCAGTTGCGGGGCCTTGTCTTCAAAGCGGCGAATCCCCATCACTGTTAAACTCGATCATTGAATGTTGTCGTCAGGGAGGCCCATGAAGCAGCCGCCCACTCGAATACTGATTGCCATACTGATCTTGCTTGGCGTTTTCCTGCTGAGCAAGTGGCTGATTTTCCAGACGCTGCTGCAGCCGGACGAGAGTACTCGCCAGCGCCTGCCGGCAGTGCCAACCGAAGCAGGACAGGACACCGATGAGCCACAACCCGCTGATTGACTACCCGGAACTTCCCCCGTTTTCACAGATTCAACCGGAGCATGTGCTGCCTGCCGTAGAACAGCTGGTCGCCGATGGCCGTGCCCGTATCCGGCAAGTGCTGGCGGAGGGCAATGTCGATTATGCCCACCTGGTGCAGGCTCTCGACGAGGAGGATGACCGGCTCGGCAAGGCGTTTGGTCCGGCCGGCCATCTCAATGCGGTGGCCCAGAACGAGGCCCTGCGCAATGCCTACAACAGCTGTTTGCCGCTGCTCAGTGAATACGGTACTGAAGTGGGCCAGAACGCGGAACTCTGCGCCGCCTACCAGGCCCTGCGCGACAGCGATGAGTGGGCATCGCTCAGCGAGGCCCAGCAGAAGGATGTCGACAATACCCTGCGCGACTTCCGTCTTTCCGGGGTGGACCTGCCGGATGACAAGAAGGCGCAGTACATGGCCAACTCCAAGCGTCTGTCCGAGCTCACCAGCCAGTTTTCCGATAACGTGCTGGATGCTACCCAGGCCTGGACCAAGCATATTACCGACGAGGCCGAGCTGGATGGCCTGCCGGAGAGTGCCCGGGCCGGTGCCGCAGACCGGGCCCGGGCGGCAGACAAGGACGGCTGGTTACTGACCCTGGATGCGCCGGTGTTCATCGCGGTGATGAGCCACTGCAAGAATGCAGCGCTGCGCAAGGAAATGTATGTGGCCTGGACCACCAAGGCGTCGGATCAGGGGCCCAATGCCAACCAGTTCGACAATGCGGCGATCATGGATGAAATCCTCAGATTGCGGCATGAGCAGGCGCAACTGCTCGGCTTTGCCAACTACGGCGAAGCCTCCCTGGCCACCAAGATGGCCCGGGATGTGGATGAGGTGATCCGCTTCCTCGAGGACCTGGCCCGTCGTGCCAAACCCCAGGCGGAACAGGAACTGGCGACGTTGAAAGCCTTTGCGGCGAAACAGGGTGCGGAGGCGCTCAATCCCTGGGATATCGGTTTCTGGAGCGAGCGTCTGCGTGAAGCGCGCTACAGTATTTCCGAGGAGGAACTGCGCCCCTGGTTCCCGGCGGATACCGTGATCAACGGTATGTTTGCCGTGGTGGGCAAGCTGTTCGGTATTCAGTTCCGTCAGCGTGATGACGTGGACACCTGGCACGACGACGTGCGCTTTTACGAACTGGTGGATGATGATGGCAGCGTGCGTGCGGCCTTCTATCTGGATATGTATGCCCGCACCGGCAAGCGGGGTGGCGCCTGGATGGACGATGCCCGCATCCGCCGCCGCCGTGCTGATGGCAGCCTGCAAACCCCGGTGGCCTATCTGACCTGTAATTTTGCCCCGCCCGCCGGCGGTAAACCCGGCCTGCTTACCCACGATGAAGTGGTCACCCTGTTCCATGAGTTTGGCCATGGCCTGCATCATATGCTTACCGAGCAGGATGTCTCCGGTATTTCCGGCATCAACGGGGTGGCCTGGGATGCGGTGGAGCTGCCCAGCCAGTTCCTGGAAAACTGGTGTTGGACCGAAGAGGGCATTGCCCTGATTTCCGGTCACTATGAAACCGGTGAGCCCTTGCCGAAAGAAAAACTGGAGAAGATGCTGGCGGCGAAAAACTTCCAGAGCGCCATGCAGATGGTGCGACAGCTGGAGTTTTCCCTGTTCGACATGCGTATCCATGCGGAATACCGGGACGGGCTGGATATCTACCAGATGCTCAATGAGGTGCGCGAGCAGGTGGCGGTGATTCAGCCGCCGTCGTTCAATCGCTTCCCGAACAGCTTCGGGCATATTTTTGCCGGCGGATACGCGGCGGGGTACTACAGCTACAAGTGGGCGGAAGTGCTGTCCTCTGATGCCTATTCCCGCTTCGAGGAAGAAGGCGAGTTCAACGAAGACACCGGCCGCGCCTTCCGCAGCGAAATTCTTGCCAAGGGCGGTAGCCGCGAACCCATGGAACTGTTCAAGGCCTTCCGCGGCCGTGAACCCAGTGTGGAGCCGTTGCTACGCCATTGCGGTATTAACGGCTAACAGGTCTGGCTGTGGGAGCGGTCGAGCGACCGCTCCCACGGGCTAAAGAGGGTAATCATGAAACGCCAATTTATCGCCGGTGCCACTTGCCCGGAATGCGGGCAGATGGACAAGATTCAGCGCGTCATCGACGGCGACAGACAATGGATGGAATGTGTCGCCTGTGGTGCCACCAAGGATCTGGATGCCCAGCCACCGGAAGCGACCGATGCCCTGGCGCAACCGGTGTCGTTGCAAAATGCCAAGCGTGGTACATCGGACACCTGAGGTAACTCTTCGCCATGC
>JAZAJX010000020.1:0-12260 GCA_036230225.1 Pseudomonadota bacterium
TGACGGTGCCGGAGATGACGGCCCTGGTCGGCGGCATGCGGGTGCTCGGTGGAAACGCCAACGGCAGCGCGCACGGTGTGTTCACCGAGCAGGTGGGAACCCTCAGCAACGACTTCTTCGTCAACCTGCTCGACATGGGCACGGAGTGGAAGGCTACGTCCAGCGATGAAGAAACGTTCGAGGGGCGTGACCGCGATAGCGGCCAGGTGAAATGGACCGGGACCCGGGTGGATTTGGTGTTCGGCTCCAATTCCGTGCTGCGTGCTCTGGCCGAGGTGTACGGCAGTGGCGATGGCGAAGCCAAGTTCGTCAGCGACTTCGTGGCGGCCTGGACCAAGGTGATGGAGCTGGATCGTTTCGATCTGAAGTCATCCTAGCGTGGCTTACACCGAAACGGTGCGCGGGAAACCGCGCACCGTTTTTTTGTGCCTGTTGCCCACAAAATCGGCCCCATATCGTTCCGTCCAGATGGCAGGAAACCTTGTTGATGTCAGCGATGCGGGCATCGCGAAAGCCGGTGCTGGTATGTCCGACTCACAAGGCCAGCATCGTTTCCCCCGGGCGTGCCTGTCATGATGAGGGCACACGTTGCCACCGACGTGGGATATCATCACACCACCCATTGTTGCCGGAGTCGCCATGCCTTCCCTGCGCTGGCTACAAAAATATCGCCCCCACAAGCTGCCTTTCCGGCGCCATGTGACCCGGGCGTCCGTGGCGTTGATCTATCGTGGCGACCGGCATGGTGAGGGCGAACTGTTCTTTATTCAGCGGGCCCATCGCGACGGGGACCCCTGGTCCGGGGACATGGCATTTCCCGGCGGGCGCCTGGAACCCGGTGACACTTCCAGCCGTCACACTGCCATGCGGGAAACCCTGGAAGAAACCGGGCTGGACCTGTTTCGCAATGGCGATTATCAGGCGCGTCTCTCGGATCTACTCACTCGCCATCACAGCCGCTGGCGACCCATGGTGGTCACGCCCCACGTGTTCGCCTGGCGAGGGGATAATGCCATGCGGCTCAATCACGAAGCCGAGAGCGGGGTCTGGATACCGCTGGATTATCTGGCCAACCCGGCTCACCGTTCCACTCTGCCGATTCGAACGCCACTGGGACAGCTCACCTTCCCCTGTTGTCGCTATCAGGGCTACTGCATCTGGGGGCTCAGCTACAGCATGACCCAGGAATTCTTGCGCAAACGCTGAGCTGAGAGGCCATAAAAAAAGGGGCGCCTCCCGAAGGAAACGCCCCTTTTTTTGAACCGGAACGGTCGCTTACAGGGCGACGATGTTCTCGGCCTGAGGACCTTTCTGGCCCTGAGTCACGGTGAACTCAACCTGCTGGCCTTCAGCCAGGGTTTTGAAGCCGGAGCCCTGAATGGCGCTGAAATGTGCGAACACATCCGGGCCACCTTCCTGCTCGATGAAACCAAAACCTTTTGCTTCGTTGAACCACTTAACGGTGCCTTTAACAGTAGACATAACACTATCCTGAAAAAAATGAAGTTTGGGTGTAGCTGAAAAACGGGACTTGGACTTCAGAACTGCAGGACGAGTTATACAGAGAAAACAACGAAATGGAGTACGTGATTCAAGCGCGATCTTTTAGCTGTCCGCAATTTATCGGGTTTTGCCGGGCTTGTACAGGAAAATCGCAGGTAACAGACCACCGGTGAGCCGCTGCCACTCCGCGTCACCATGCGAATCCCCGTCAGGGCCGCTACACTGCCCCTTTTTGCGGGGGGTATACCATGGAACCGAATAAGGATCGTCGCACACAGCGCAGGCCGGTTGGTCAGCTCATCGGCCAGGCATTGCTGCGCCTCAGCGGTTGGCGGGCCGGCCCGTTTCCGGATATTGATCGGGCGGTCATCGCCGGTGGTCCGCATACCTCCAATTGGGATGGTGTCCTGGCGTTGGTCAGTCGTTCCGCCTTGCAGAAAGATGTGAACGTGATGATCAAGCATAGCCTGTTCAAGGGGCCCCTGGGCTGGTTGCTGCACAAGCTGGGGGCCATGCCCATCGAACGGAGCAAGGCGGGTGGGGTCGTCGAGCAGACCGTGGCGCAATTTCGCCAGCGGGACAAGCTGCTGATTGCCGTGACCCCGGAAGGGACCCGCAGCAATGCGGCGCAATGGAAGCTGGGGTTCTATCACATCGCCCGGCAGGCCAATGTGCCCATCATCCTGGCGCTGGCGGACTACAAACAGAAAACGTTTTCTTTTCCGGTCGTGATCTATCCCGGTGATGACATGGAGGCCGATCTGCAGGAAATCTACCGGCACTTTGCCAGCGTCACGCCCCGCCATCCGGATAAACTGTCGGCCCCGGTGCGTGCGTATCGCCGGCACTGAAAGACGTCGCGCCCGGTTTCAACAGAACCGTTTGCATACGGATTGATGCGGCTCAGCTGTCGTTTTCGAACATTTTGTATTTGCGTGGCGTTGCCACAAGCACCAGACCAATGGTGTAAAGAATCCAGCTGGCCCAGCTTTCCGGTTTGATGTCCTGGCCGCCATGGGTGTTGAGAGACAACAGCACCGCAACAACGATCAGCCCCCAGCCAATCAAATACACTTTCATGAGAATTCCCTTCCTGATGAAGTGGGGTGCGCACCCGACTGTAACAGTGGGTGATGCAATGTAGTTAAATGTAAGTTTTGTAAGGTGGGCGATCAATTGCTGATCAGAGCGATTTTGTAAAATATCAGTGCGCGAAAGAGCATCAAATTGATATAAAATATTGTGCATTTATGTTTTTCTGGCGTTGGCGCCACCTCCTGACTTCCATCGGATACCGGGTTCCGATGGTTGCAAGTGGCAAGGGTGCGTCGGATAGTGCAGAGCGATGAAAAGCGGGTGAGACCTGAGGGCGGCCCGTTTTGTCATCGCCATTCAGTGACTCACCGGACAAGACGGGCCATGGAAAAAGACTGGAAGCTGGATATCGTTTTTTCCGATAGCGTGGCCATCTTTCGAGGTCACGTGGGGCCGAACAATCCGCACAGTCACTGGGCGGCACAGCTCACCATCGCCCTGGAAGGCGAGCTGGAATTCGAAGCCGGGCAATCCGGGCGGCGCCATGCCCGGGCGGTGTTCCTGTCGTCCAAGGTGAAGCACCAGCTATTCTCCGGTTATGTCTGTTCCATTTATTTCGATCCGTTAACCGTCTCCCCGCTCAAGGCGCTGGGTGAGGCCAGCGGTGAGGATTGGGTGGTGCTGGAAGAGGACGACCTGCCGGCGCCGCTGCGCGAATTGTCGGCGAGCAGTGATTTGCGTGCCCTGCTGGGCTCGGATCTGCTCACCGGCGCGGAGTCGGGCACCGCGATGGATGCCCGTTTTCGGGAGGTGGTGGCGGCCATCACGGCGCAGCTCCGGGCCGGTGACGATCCCGACCGTGATGCCCTTGCGCAACAGGTGAATCTCTCACCCAGCCGATTCTCCCACTGGTTCGTGGAACAGGCGGGCATTCCGCTGCGCAGCTACAAGAAGTGGCTCAAACTGCGGATGGCCATGGATGCACTGCTGGACGGCGTGAATCCCATGGCCGCGGCCATGCAGGCTGGGTTCAGTGATTTGCCGCACATGAGCCGGGCCTTCGCGGAATCCTTCGGCCTCACCTACATGGATGCCCTGCACGCCTGGCAGCAGGCTCAGCAATCGCAGGGAACCTCTGACTAACTCCTCGCATGCTCAGCGTGGCCTGAAGCGTGTAGCTGTTTCGTTCAATACCCCTGCCGCTTTCCTCGCTACGCTTGTTCCCTCCCACATGACAAGGATCGGAGCGCGTATGGAGGTAACAGAACGGTTTGTGGATATCGAAGGCCACCGTCTGGCTTGTCTGGCCGTCAATGAACACTTGGCGCAGCCCGGTGAGCCCACCGTGGTGTTCATTCATGGGGTGCTGGCGTCGGTGAATTTCTGGCGCGATGCCCTGCCGGCGGCGTATCGCGACAATCGCCCCTGGTACGCCCTGAGCTTGCCCGCCCACCCTCCTTCCACCGTACCGGCTGACTTTCAGGCGGAGCAGGTGGACGATGCCTGGTTCTACCGGATCATCAACGGGGCCCTGGAGCAGCTGCTAAAGGGGCACAAGGCCATTGTGGTGGGGCATTCCACCGGCGGCTTCGCGGCCCTGAATCTGGCCGTCCATCATTCGCCCCTGTTGGCCGGGGTGGTGAGCGTCGCCGGGTTCCACAGTGGTCAGTGGGGCGGGGTGGAAGGCCTGTTGGTGAAACTGGCCGGCCTGGGGCGGTGGGGGCGGCCGCTGTTTGCCGCCAATATCGCTATCGCCCGGCGGAGCCGTTTTGTGCAGAAAACCTTTGCCAGCCTGCTGGCCCGGGATCGCCACGCCTTCCTGCGTCATCCGCTGAGCCAGGCCATGCTCGACAACCTTCGCGCCGATACCGAGGCCCAGGATGCCGGGGCACTGTACTGTCTGTTCAATGGCATCAGCAGGCTGGAAATCGGCCACCGGCTCGACGCAATTCAGGTGCCTTGCCATCTGTTTGTGGGCAGCCACGACCCGGTGGTGCCCACCGCCCAGTCGCTATTGCTGGCGGACCGGGTGCCTGACGCGCACACGGAGGTGTTCTGGAACGTGGGCCACATGCCGTTCATGGAAAGCCCGGAGCAATTCGGTCATGCCCTGACACAAGCCCTCATCAGCATTACCCAACATCACAAGGCGGCGGTCGCCGCCGCCTGACCCGAGGAGAGACAGGATGAACTACCCCGAATACCAGGCTGATCTGCAGCGTATCCATGAATCCGAAGTGTATGGGCTGGCGGTATTTGATACCGCCGCCCGCCTTACTCGCCACCCCGGGCGAAAGACAAAATGGTTGGCACTGAAGGCGCTGGAAGCGCAAACCCTGCAGCGCTACCTGGAGCACATGGCGCACACCGGCCAGACCGTGGTAGAGCCAAAAGGTTGGGCATTGAAGGGCAGGGCCGAAGGGGTGGCGTTGGGTGTGATGCCCTGGCGGCTGGCCATGAAACTGGTCCGTGACGCCACTCAACCCTTTCAGGAAAAATTCCTGCGCCTGAAGGAGCATGCCGACGATGATGCCCGCGAGTTCTTTGCCTACGTGTACGCCCATGAAAAAGCCATCGAGGCCTTTGCCAACAAGGAGCTGGCCCGGGAAGCGGGAAGCCTGAAGGCGGTGGAACGTCTGCTGGGTGCCTCGGTGACCTGAGGAAAGAAGGCGATGAAGGGGGCAGGACGCCGTGGGCCACACCTTCCCTGGTCACAGGAATCGCACGAAACGGTTGGGCCAGTCCGTTAGCGCTTTCTGATAAGGTAAAAGCCACTACCCGGCAGGCATGAATCGCGCCGGGCACAGCGGCAGAAAACCCGTATCAGGAGGACGCATGGCGAATGGCATCAAGGCACTGTTTCGGATGGCGCCCAAGGACGATGGTGAGGGTGGTTTCACGCCCTCCCCCGTGGCGTTGAAACTGGCCACCAAGAGCAAGACCGATTACGACCACGCCGAGTATCCGGATGCCCTTCAGGGCGGCACGGCCAAGGTGCTGATGGTCTGTACCGAAGAACGCTACATGACAATGCAAAACGGCCTGAAGTTTTCCACCGGCAATCACCCGGTGGAAATGATGGTGCCGCTGCTGCACCTGGAAAAGGCCGGCTTCCAGATCGAGGTCTGCACGCCTACCGGGGCGCCGGTGAAGATTGAAAGGTGGGCGGTGCCGGAGAAGGACGAGGCGGTCACTGATGCCCTGCAACGCTACCAGCCGCAATTCGAACAGCCTCAATCCCTGAAGCCCCTGGTCGCCGGAGGCCTGGAAGATCACGCCGACTTCGTGGCGGTGTTTATCCCCGGTGGTCACGGCGCCATGTTGGGCCTGCCGGAGAGTGAAGACCTGCAAACCCTGATCCGCTGGGTTAACGCCAACGACAAACACATGCTCACCATCTGCCACGGCCCTGCGGCCTTGCTGGCAGAAAATCGGGGCGGTGATCCCAAGGACTTCGCCTACCATGGCTACAAGATGGCCGTGTTCCCGGACAGCCTCGACAAGCTCACCCCCAAGTTCGGTTACCTGCCCGGCCCCATGCCCTGGTACTTCGGCGACCGGCTCCGCGAGCAGGGCGTGGAAATCATCAACAAGAAAGCCAATGGCAGCTGTTGCGAAGACCGGAAGCTGATCACCGGCGACAGCCCGGATGCGGCCAATGAGTTTGGCAAGCTGGCGGCCAGGGCGTTGCTGGCGGAGGTGAACGGAGCGGGCTAGAAAAACTCTGGGAAATGGGCGGTGCCATGGATTTTCCTTCTTAAGATAGGCCCATGATTGAGGGGAAAATTTCCCGTAAATAGCTAAAAGCTGGCATTCTGTTCAGTTATTGCCCTTGGTTTTTGTAAGTGGCAGGGTTGATAAGACAACAACTACCAAGGGAAGGGAATGACTATGAAGAAAGTAATGGCAGCTATCGCGCTTGTTATGATGGTTTCAGGTGGAGCATTGGCCCATTCTGGTGGTACTGATGCCAATGGGTGCCACGCAGGCTCAAAACCCTATCACTGTCATTGATGCTCAACCGCGCGATAGTTTCCCGACTATCGCGCCTTAATCACTTCACTTCGTTTTCATGATTTAACTGGCTCTTCAATGAGTTGTTAGATTAGGGCGTAGCAATCCTTTTTTCTCGTTGAGACTTCTTCGGTCACGACTACAAATAGGCGGATAGTTCTTTGCTGTCGTAAGTGAACGAAAAGACGGAACAGTACGAGAGAGAATCTACGTCGATTCCCTCTCGTTTTTGGCGCTTTCTCTGGCAATCAGATCAGCGCAAACGCCAGATACAGCATCAGTGCCACCTGTGTCAGGAACAGGCTGGCGCGGATGAAGACCAGCGGGAAGCTGGTGCCGATTAGATGCACCAGGCTTTGGCTGATGCGCGCGGCGACAATGATCCCGGCGACGGCATTCACGGTTGCGCTCTGTTCAGTGGCCGCACCGATCAGCACCAGGGCGGCGAACAGCGGCAGGTTTTCCAGGCAATTCAGGTGGGCCGCCTTGGCGCGAACCAGAAACTCGGGATCATCAACGGGCTTGCCCCGCTCCCAGTGGTTGGCGGATTTCTTGCCAGTGAGTACCAGCGGCAGCCGGTAGGTGGCGTAGCTGAGCGCCAGAATCAGCGTCCAGACGATATAAATCAGTAGTGCAGTCATGCCGGTCATGGGGTGGCCCTTTTTCGCGTAAACTGCCAGCGTGGTCAGGTGTGGGGCAAGATCACGTGAAGTGGGTGAGAGTCCTCTGTTTACTTTTGATGGATAGACAATGATTAACACCAAGTTATACAAGGCCGTTTACAGCCTGGCTGAAAAGCTGATGGAGGCGGACAGAAAAGGTAACAAGGCGGAATTTGATTCGCTGTATGGCCAGCTCAAGGACATCTGCACCGCTAACGAAAACACCGATAAAGACCATCCCGAGCAATGGGAAACGCTGGCTGACTTCACGGAAGATTTCGATGCTGCGCTGGCGCTGTACGAAAAAGCCATGGCAAAGGCGCAGGCGATCAATGCCAAAGATCATCTTGCCTCCATCGGTTTGTCCATGGCCAGGCTGCAGGCAGAGCTGGGACAAACCCAGTCGGCGATCAGCAGTCTTGAGGCGGCAAAGGTGAACGCGAACAAGCTTGAAGATAAAGAGCTGAAAGCGGAAATCGATACGTTGCTTGAGCGGTTGGTGGAGAGGCCGTAAAGAGATCATCGTTTGGGTAAGGTGTCGTCGATGTCCACCGTCCGCCGATCATAGAAAAAGTGCGCATTGGGTTGGCAGCTTTCCGGCAGGGTGTCGTGGTGGTTTTTCCGGTACAGCCATTGCGAAACGATCTTCCAGCCCATGGCATTGGTGTTATAGAGCACCTCACCACAGTGCTGGCAGAAGGCGCGGGTCATATTGCTGGTGGGGGACTGGAATACGGTGAGTGCGTCACTGCCCTTGCTGACACTGACCTGATCGCCGTCCCAGGCCAGCACGGAATGGTAGGGCACCTGTAGCAGGTTGCGGCAATCTTCGCAGTGGCAGTGGGCATGCACTCTGGGGCTGCCGTTGAGGGTGATGACCACCTCACCACAATCACAATGCACCTGATGCTGTACTGTCATGGTGTGCTCCTTTTCGTTGCGACGATGGGGGGCCTGATGGCCCGCCTACCGGTATTCGTGTTCAGGGTTTCGCTTCCACAATAATGGCCATCACCGGCTCGCTGCCCGTGTTGGTCACCTGGTGCGTCCAGGCCTCGTGCCACATCACATGGCCATCGGGTACGGTCACGTCCATGGCCTCGCCGCCGGGAAGGCTGATGCGCAGGGAGCCGCCTTGCTGGAAATACACGGTTTCATCGCGGTGGTCATGGAGGCGGTCGGATTCACCCGGCTCCAGCACCATCTCCAGTACCAGCACCTGATCGTTCTCCAGCAGTACCCGGTACTGGTCGGGGGAGGTCACATGGGCAGGGCGGTGATCACGCTGGTTGGCGGTGGCACAGGCGGTCAGGTTCAGGGCCATGCCCAGCAGCACAATGGCAATCGCAGAGGTCTTCATCAGGGGCACTCCTTCAGGCGGCCGGGAACTGGGTGTCGAGATGCTGCTGGAAACGCACAAAGTCGTTCTCCACCTGGGCATTCTTCATCACGTCGAAGCAGGCAAAGGTGTCCAGTGGTGTCATGCCGAAGAAGCGGAAGTTCATGTGCATGGGGAATAGCAGGTCGTCCACGCTCTTGCCCTGGAACAGGTATTCCTGCGGGTCATCAAAGGCTTCTTCGGGGGCGTTGAAGGTCAGCGAGAGCATGTAGCGCTTGCCGTTCAACGTGCCGCCGGCACCGTAGTTGGCCTTGGGGGCGGCCTCAGTGCGGCCATCGCCGTTGCACAGCGCCCCGCCCATGCCGGCGGTGTACACCTCGTCCATGTACTTCTTGAACACCCACGGCACCCCCATCCAGTTCACCGGAGTCTGCAGCAGGATCACATCGGCCCACTGGTGGTGGGCCAGTTCCTGCTCCACGTCCCAGCCCTTGTCTACCTCCACAATGCGGGTTTGGTGGCCATTGGCCTGGAGCTGTTCGCTGGCCCGTTGTACCAGCGAGGCGTTAAGCCTGCCCTCGGCAAAGGGGTAGGGGTGGTGGGCGTTGATAATCAGGATCTTGCTCATCAGGGTCTCCATGAAACAGTAAAGGGGCAGCGGCTGCTGGTTACCAATCTATTTCAGGTATACTATTTATACCTAAAGGCGCGGATCAATTAGTATCCTTTTGGAAACCTGGTGAAAACGGCGGTGAGAAAATGAAAAGTCGCATCGAAACAGACGGTTATGGCCGAAAAAAAGTCATCGATGCCTGCATGGAGCCCTGCGCCATTGAGCGGGGGATGCGCATTATCGGCGGCAAGTGGACCGGATCGCTGATCTACCACCTCAAGGATGGCCCGGTACGCTTCAATGATCTGAACCGCATGCTGGGCGGCGCCACCAAGAAGATGATCGACCAGCGCCTCAAGGAACTGGAAGCCCGCGGCATGGTGCTCCGCACCGTCATCAACGACCGCCCCATTGCGGTGACCTATGAACTCACCGAGCTGGGGCGCAGTGCGCTGGATATCCTGGAAGATCTGCGGTTGTGGTCGGAGAAGTATGATATTCGGTAGGATGGATTGGTGCGTGTCCCTCCATTTCAGTAGGGTGGGAGCCCCCTGCCTCAGTGTTGAAAATTAGTAAAAGGGTTTGATATTGAATATTAAAACTGATCCTGCGGGTCGTCTTCATGACTTGCTTGAATCGGCTAGAAAGCAGCCAGATTCGAAACGAGCAAGAGAAGCGCTTGGTGTGATTTTTGATGTGGATAGTAAGGATACCGAATCCTTGCTTAGGTTGCTTGCCGATTTAATAATGCTCACCCAAAACACCAAGTCGAGGATTAATGCTCTAAACGATATTGATCACGAACTCTACTTAAAGCCATTTGCAAATATCGAGAAAATATTATCAGCTTTAAATTTGGACTCGAGCTGGAAGCCATATAGAGATTTGCTTAACGAGCCGACTCTCTATGGGCTAAGGTTCTGTTCTGACAAGCTAAGTAGGATTGATCAGGCAGAGACAGTTAAAAAAGAGGATATTGAAGAAATACAGTCGAAGCTTGCTGCCTTGGTCGAGGACATTCTGGGTACAGAGATCGACATGGGCGTTAAAGAGCTGCTTTTGCGTAATCTTGAGGGGTTGAGACAGTCTTTAATTGCTTACAGGGTTAGAGGGCTGGAAGGGATTGAAAGAGAAGTGGAGGTGGGGTTGGGGGCACTTATTATTAATAGGGAGAAAGTGGAGCGAGCTTCCTCCGATAACAAAGTTGGTTCTTTGATAAAGGCTTACTTTGTCCTTCTCGAAATAACTAACAAAACAGTGGCTGCAGCAAAAAGCATCAAAGAAATAGGGGTTGTTGATGTGGCCAATAAGCTTATAAATATGAGTAGTTGATAGAAGGTGTGCTCTGGTGGTGAGGGAGGCATGACCGGAGAGTCGCTGTTTTAATGATGGTCTTTTGGTATGTTGATTTCATGAAAGGATTCAGTCTTGACTAAAAAAGTAGAGCTCTTTTTTGATTCTGGGAAAAATATATCTAGGTTGGCCTTGTCCTGTTTGCAGTGCACTGACCCTGACGAAAATCGTTTCGAGGTGAACTTTTCTAAAGTTGAATTCATTCACCCTGTGGGTATCTCCGGAATTGCTTGTTTAGTGAAGAAGATCAAGGGAAGAGGGGGTGAGGTTGCCCTTTCGGGTCTTACCTCTAATAGAAATATCTGTTCCTATTTAGAAAGGATGCATTTTTTCGATATTGTTGGTGAAGAGGCGCCTTTCAGACAGAACCACCATGATCAAACCCGAAATTTGGTTGAGCTTCACGAAATAAAAAGTGAGGCGGAGGTTGATCATTGTGCTCCGAGACTCGCGGCAGCCCTTTTAGGGTTTTCGATTGAAGAAGCGGCTGAAGATGAAGCGGGAAAGAAAATATCATATATTCTCGCGGAACTTTTGAATAATTCACTCCAGCATGGCCGTCGTGCGAAGCGTTCTGATGCGAATGTATTCGTCTGCTGTCAGCACTATGGAAATGGTGAGATAAGGCTTGCCGTTGCAGATGGCGGGTGTGGGATTAGGGAGTCATTTAATGTTATGGGTGCGGGAGCGGATATAGGATCGCACTTGGCTGCCATTGATAAAGCATTGCAGCACCGAGAGAGTTGTAATCGCGCGGTTGCGGTTAACCCTGGTGAGGCAACTAACGCCGGTGTCGGTTTGACCATAACTGGTAGAGTTGTCTCCGATGCAGGGGGAACCATGCGAATTTTATCCGGAGATGCAGTTATAACAATTGGGGAGAATGGGCAGAGTGGGGTTGAGCTAGACCAAGGGACATGGTTTGGAACGATCGTCGAAATTAAGGTTGATAGATCGAAATTGCATAACGCCACGCTTTCTAGCTACCTTTCCGACTTGGCTGGCGAGATTGATGGACAAGAACCAGACATTTCATTTTCAGATTAGTACTATGTAGGTATTATCCAACCCCAATTATTTTTTAGAGCACGATTTTTATGCGCCGGGTAAGCCTAAATAAATACGGCCAGTTCCTGTCATCCAGAGAGAAAGCTAGGGTCATTCGCCTTGAGGTTGACTCAGTGTTCGATTTGGGAGAGAGCGTTGTGTTTGATTTTGAGGGCGTAAGTGCAACGCAGTCATTTCTTGACGAGCTGATTGGTGTTTTGGTCCTCAAAAGAGGGGCAGATTTGCTCAAAAGTACAGAATTCGCGCACTGCAGTAATGATTCCAAGCTGATTTTGAAGTATGTGGTTAAATCGCGCCTTAAAGATCGCTCTAATGGTGCATCTGTCGCTGCGTAGTTAACCTTTTTGAGAATGAGGCGCTCAATGCGCCTCGTCCCAATTCTCCCCAATCCCCGCATCCACAATCAACGGCACCTTCAACGCTGCCGCTGACTCCATGCGTTCCTTCACTTCCTTCACCAGATCCTCCACCTGATCCTCCGCCACTTCAAACACCAGTTCATCGTGCACCTGCATGATCATTTTGGCGTCGAAGTGGGTGTTGTCGAGCCAGTCGTGGACCTTGATCATGGCCATCTTGATGATGTCCGCCGCGGTGCCCTGCATGGGGGCGTTGATGGCGGTGCGTTCGGCGGCCTGGCGGCGTTGGCCGTTGCTGCTGCGGATTTCCGGCA
>JAZAJX010000021.1:0-6450 GCA_036230225.1 Pseudomonadota bacterium
GAAGAGCAACAGGTCGCCCTGCGCCGCCTGGGCTCCCAGGCCACCGACACGGTAAGCCTGGACGCCGCCGTCACCGCCCTGGCCAACGCGACTCGCCTGCCGATCTGAACGAAGCACCTGTAGGAGCCCCTCTCGAGGGGCGAACTGTGCCTGGCAACGTTTTCGCAAGCAGATTCGCCCCTCGAGAGGGGCTCCTACAGCGGATTTACTCTCCGCCCCGGAGGCGTCATGTTCAAAGACAACGAACAACAGCCCGAAGGCTTCCAGGTACCTCTGCAGGAGGCCCTGGACAACCTGAAACTCACCGACGATGGCCTGATCGCCGCTATCGCCCAGCAGCATGACACCGGCGAAGTGCTGATGATGGCCTGGATGAACCGGGAAGCCCTGGAGGAAACCCTGGCCACCGGTCGCGTCTGCTACTATTCCCGCTCCCGCAACACCCTGTGGCGCAAAGGCGAATCCTCCGGCCAGGTACAGGTGCTCAAAGAACTACGCATTGATTGCGACGCCGACACCGTGCTGGTGAAAGTCGATCAGACCGGCCCCGCCTGCCACACCGGCCGCCGCGACTGCTTCTACTGGAAAGCCGACGCGAACAACGTGACCATCGACAAGACTCCGATCAAAGACCCCAAAGAGCTGTACGGCAAATGACTCTCAAACTGCACAACACCCTCACCGGGCAAAAGGACGACTTCATTCCGCTGGACCCCAACCGCATCACCCTGTACGTGTGCGGCCCCACGGTCTACAACTTCGTCCATATCGGCAACGCCCGCCCGGTGGTGGTATTTGATGTGCTGTATCGCCTGCTGCAGCGGCTCTATCCGGAGGTGGCCTACGCCCGCAACATCACCGACATTGATGACAAGATCATCAATGCGGCGGCGGACAACGGCGAAGACATTGGCGAACTCACCGAACGCTTCAGTGCCGCCTTTCTGGAAGACATGGCAGCCCTGAACGCCAAGACCCCGAGCATCATCCCCAAGGCCACCGATCACATCCCCGAAATGCTCCAGATGATCGAAACCCTGGTGGCAAAAGGCCACGCCTACGAGGCCGACGGCCAGGTGTTGTTCGCCGTCGAATCCATGCCCGACTACGGCAAGCTCTCCGGCCGCAAGCTGGAAGACATGCTCGCTGGCGCCCGGGTGGAAGTGGCCGACTACAAGCGTCACCCCGGCGACTTCATCCTCTGGAAGCCGTCCACCGATGACCAGCCTGGCTGGGACTCCCCCTGGGGCCGTGGCCGTCCCGGCTGGCACATCGAGTGCTCCGCCATGATCCACAAGCATCTGGGTGATGTGATCGACATCCATGGCGGCGGCCAGGACCTGATCTTCCCGCACCACGAAAACGAGATCGCCCAGGGCTGCTGCGCCCACGGCACCGATTACGTGCGCTACTGGATGCACAACGGCTACATCAACATCGACGGCGAGAAGATGTCCAAGTCCCTGGGCAACTTCCGTCTGGTGCGTGACCTGCTCACCCAGTACCACGGCGAGATCCTGCGCTTTGCGCTGGTCTCCAGCCATTACCGCTCGCCGCTGAACTTCTCTGCCGACGTGCTGGCGAATGCCGAGAAAGGCCTGGATACCCTCTACTACGCCCTGCTCGGCCGGGGCGAAACCGTGGAGCCGGAAGCCGGTTACCAACTGCCGGACGACCATCCGGTGCTGGAAGCCCTGAAAGATGATCTGAACACCTCGGAAGCGGTAAGCGCCCTGCACGCCATCGCCGGGGAACTGAACAAGGCAGACCTGGCCGACAAGCCGACGCTGAAAGCCGAACTGCTGGCCGCTGCGGATCTGCTGGGCGTGCTCACCGAAGACCCCACCGCCTGGTTCCAGAACAAGAACGTGAGCGAAGACGGTCTCAGCAACGACGAGATCGATGCCTTGGTCGCCGAGCGCACCCAGGCCAAGAAAGACAAAAACTTCGCCCGCGCCGACGAAATCCGCGAACAACTCACTGAAGCGGGCATCCAGCTGGAAGACACCCGGGAAGGAACGCGCTGGAGTCGGTGAAAAGCAAAAGCCGCTGTGAGCTACTAGCTTCTAGCGGCGAGAAAAAACAGGTTTTCACCATCTGAAATGCAAGAGGCCGCTCCCAACTCTGGGCGCGGCCTCTTGCATTCAAGGACCAACAATCCTTCATCGCGCCTAGTAGCTAGAAGCTGGTAGCTCGCAGCTGTCACAGCTTCAACGCATCCATCCCGGGCAGCTCCGGCAAATCCTCCCGCGTCGCCCTGGCAAACCGCGGCTTCGCGACCTGCTCCTTGAGCCCTTCCAGGGTTACCCGGGGCGCTTTGGTGGAGACCAGGTTGGCCAGCCACACCGGCACATTGCCGCCCGGGTCCACGAAGGTCTCGAATTTCACCCGCACCCAGCCATCCGTCAGCGGCGTGATCACGAACTGGTTATCCAGGGCGGGAATACGTACATAGCCCGGCTGCTTTCCCTTCACCGCTACCGCGTTCTCGCTGTGCAGATGGATTTCACCGTTCGCCTGCTGGGTCAGGGTATTGGCGAGCACCACATCCCGGTCCGAGACCGGCCAGATGCCATTGAAACGCATGTGAATGCGCTCCTTCTCTTTCATGCTGAGACGCTCCGCCCCCTGGCTCTGAAAGATCCACTCGGGGAACGTGTCCACTGCCGTCAGTACCGCCAGCACCGCGGCCGGCGTCGCCTGCAGTTCCACCACCCCCTTGAAGGCCTTCACCGGGCTATCGGACACCTCGCGGACATAGGTGGTGACATCACCCCGCTGTTCCCCTTCATGGTTCAGTTCCCAGTCGGCGGCCCAGCAGGGGGCCGTCATCAGCATCAACAACCCCACCACACCAACTTTCACAAGCGACTCCTTACCATGCAGTAGGTGCCGCAGTATGCCCGCCGTTTGCCGCCAGACAAGGCCCCGCCCGTAAATTGGCACAACCGGCCAGCACTGACGGGGTGGCATCGGTCACGGCATTGGCCGTATCATGCCCCGTTGATTTGACACCTGACGGGCCGGAAATACCGTGAAATCCCTTCTGCTCGGCATGCTCTGGTTGTACCAGAAGCTACTGAGTCCCTGGATCGGCAACCAATGCCGCTTCTACCCTACCTGCTCGGAATATGCCCGGCAGGCGGTGGAGCTCCATGGCAGCCTGCGCGGCAGCGCACTGGCTGTGAAGCGCCTGTGCAAGTGTCACCCCTGGCACCCCGGTGGCTTCGACTATGTCCCGGGTACCGAGCCCGGCGAGGAACAACACCGCTGCTGCCATCCGCACACTACGCGGGAAAAGGCCTCATGATGCGCTCCCGCCACGGTCTCTCGTTGTCATTGATTCTGGCGCTGTTCTGCGCGCAGTTGCTGCTCGCCTGGCATGCCCCCGCGCACATCGACGCCGAGCCCCACAGCCCCCACAAGGAGCTGCTGGCGGTCGCCGACTGTCAGGTCTGCACCCATGGGCAAGGCCTGCTGGCCCTGCCCAGCCACTACACCCACGCGGTCTCCATCCATGCCGAACCGGCCCCGCTTCCCGCGGTCGCCCCGGTATGGCGTGCCCGTGAGCGCATTCCGTATCCGCCCCGGGGCCCACCCGTCCTCGTCTGATCCGTTCACAACATCCGACAGTGCCCGCATGGCTTGCCGTGCCGGCAATACCCGCCCGGGCGCTGTCGTCCCCGTTGTCATCAAACGTGAAGACAGAGGTTACTATGAATTCTCGACGCCACACCCTGGCCGGGTGCGTCGCCGTGGCGCTGGCAACATCGCTGGCCCCGGTCGTTCAGGCCGACGACGCAACTTCTTCCAGCGCCAATGAACTGGAAGCGGTCGACGTCTCCGCCCTGCCCCTGGGCAGCGGCAGCCCCAGCACCCCCTATTCGGTGATGGACCAGCCAACCCTCAGCCAGAAAAGCGCTGGCACCCTGGGCGAGACACTGGATAACCAGCCCGGCGTCCACAGCGACACCTTCGGCGGCGGCGCCAGCCGCCCGGTGATCCGCGGCCAGAGCGGCCCCCGTGTGGGTGTCCTCAACGACGGCTCCGCGGTGCTGGATGCCTCGACGATTTCCCCGGACCATACCGTCACCGTGGACCCCATGCTGGCCCGCCAGATTGAAGTCCTGCGCGGCCCCTCCACCCTGCTCTACGGCAGCGGCGCCAGTGGCGGCGTGGTGAATGTGCTCGACAGCCGCATCCCCACCGAACGCCCCCGCGAGGACGTGGAAGGCTTCGTCGGCGCCCGTGCCAACACCGTGGCCGATGAAAACGCCACGGCTGCCGGCATCACCTTCTCCGCCACTGACCACCTGGTGTTCCGCGTGGAAGGCAGCCGCCGCGACACGGATGACTACGAAGTGGACGGCTTCGACCGACTCACTGTGCCGGGCACCTACGCAGAAAGCGACAACAGCAGTATCGGCGCTTCCTGGATCGGCGATCAGGGCTTCTTCGGCCTGGCCTACAGCTACCGCCGTGACAACTACGGCCTGCCCGGCCACAGCCACGAGTTCGAGGAATGCGGCGTCAGCGGCAACAGCCTGGCCTGCCCGGACGAAGAGCACGATCATGAGCACGGCGAGGAAGTCACCCCCTACGTGGATCTGGCCAGCCGTCGGATAGACGCCCGGGGTGAATACCGCAACCCCATGGACGGCATCACCGCCATCCGCTTTCGCGGCAATCACACCGAATACCGCCACCACGAAATCGAGGAAGGCGAAATCGGCACCACCTTCCGCAACCGTGGCGGCGATGCCCGCCTGGAAGTGGAGCACGCTCCGATCGGCAAGTGGCGGGGCGTGGTCGGCATGCAGTACACCGACTTTGACTTCAGCTCCATGGGGGGGGAAGCCTTCGTGCCGAAAACCGAAAGCCGTGCCCTGGCCCTGTTTGCGGTGGAAGAATACCGACTCAACGACCAGTGGCGTTTTGAGCTGGGGGCCCGCCAGGAACAGCAGCGACTGCGCCCGGACGACCGCCCCGGGGAAGCGCTACCGGATCTGAAACACGACAGCACCTCCCTGTCCGCCGCCGCCAACTGGGCCTTTGTGCCGGGTTATGAGCTGGTGCTGTCCGTGGGTCACTCCGAACGCGCCCCCAGCGCCCAGGAGCTGTACGCCGAAGGCGTGCACCTGGCCACCAACACCTACGAGTGCGGCCTGTTCAGCGCCTGCGGTGGCGGCCAGCGTGACCTGGACGACGAAATCAGCCTCAATGCCAACCTGAACCTGCGCAAGACTCAGGGCGACTGGCTGTTTGATCTGGGCGTGTTCGAGAACCGCATCAATAACTATCTCTACGCCCGTACCCTGGATCAGATCGAAGACTTCCGGCTGATCAAGTACAGCCAGCGCGACGCCACCTTCACCGGTGCGGAGGCCTCGGCCAGCTACTACGGTGTGGATCCCATCGGTATCACCGTATTCGGCGACATGGTACGCGCCACCTTCGATGACGGCGGTTATCTGCCACGCATCCCCGCCAAGCGACTGGGGACCCGGCTCAGCACCTACGTAGGCCATTTCGATGCCGAGCTGGAGTACTACCGCACCTTCGCCCAGGACCAGATCACCGGTTTCGAGACGCGCACGCCATCCTATGACATGGCCAACGTTACCGTCAGCTACCGGCTGCGCGGGGACCAGCGCTACACCTTCTACGTGCGCGGCAACAACCTGCTGGGCGAGGAGGTGTTCAACCACGCCTCCTTCTTGGCCAGGACCGTGCCGGAACCGGGCCGGAACCTGACCGTGGGTACCCGTATCGAGTTTTGACGCCTTGATCGTTCATTGACAACGACATCCCCGGCGCCGTGATTCCGCCGGGGTCGCGAATCGAATTGGAGAACACCATGCAACGCTTCAACCTTCTGGCCAAGCGGGGCCCTGCCCTGCTTATCTGGATGCTGGCCGTCCTGCTACTGGCCGGCTGTGAAAACGAAACCGGCAGCACCCCGCTGGGCGGCGGCGAAGACGACGCCCATGACCACGAAGAACACGGCGACCACCCGGGCCGCCTGGCCATCCTGTCCCGCGACGGGGCCGGCGATCAGCTCTACGCCTACGACCTGGAAGCACAGGCCCTGCTACCCGGCAGCCTGGCCCTGAACAATGCCCCCAGTGCCCTGACCACCAGCCCCGGCAAACGCTTCGTGCTCGCCATTCAGCGCAACGCCAACCAGACCCAGGTCATCGACGGCGGCCTCTACCGCCACGACGACCATGTGGATGAAGTGGCCCCCGCCCTGGTCGGTACTCTCACCGGACCGCGCCCCACGCACTATCGGGTCCACGGTGAGCAGGCGGCCCTGTTCTACGACGGCGATGCCGGCAGCGCACTCATGGCGCAGGTGCAAGTGCTCACTGACCATTCTCTGGAAAGCGCCGCCATGGAGGCCGACCACACCCTGGCCAGCGCCCACCACGGGGTGGCTGAGCCCCGTGG
>JAZAJX010000022.1:0-28419 GCA_036230225.1 Pseudomonadota bacterium
TCGAAGTGCCGGGAAATACCGCTATTTGTCGCGGTGTGGATCAGCTCACCGGCGCGCCGGTGATGGCCACCGACCTGCGAGCGTCTGCCTCCCTGGTGATCGCGGCCCTGGCGGCGGAAGGGGAAACCACGGTAGACCGCATCTATCATATTGATCGCGGTTACGAGTGCATCGAAGAGAAACTGCAATCGCTGGGTGCGGTGATTCGCCGCGTTCCGCGCTGATCGGGAAAAACCGTCGTAATGACCAAGCCGTTGACCATTGCCCTGTCCAAGGGGCGCATCCTGAAGGAAACCCTGCCCTTGCTGAAGGCGGCGGGGATCGAACTGCTGGAAGATCCGGATGCTTCACGCAAGCTGATCTTCGATACCACTCGCGATGATGTGAAGATCATCATCATTCGAGCCACCGACGTGCCCCCTTATGTGCAGCATGGTGCGGCGGATATCGGGGTGGCCGGCAAGGATGTACTGATGGAGCATGATGCGGATGGTGTGTTCGAACCCCTGGATCTGGATATCGCCCGCTGCAAGTTGATGGTGGCGGCGGTTCAGGATGCCCCCGAAGTGGGTAGCCGTCTGCGGGTGGCGACCAAGTTTGTCAATGTGGCCAAGGCCTACTTCGCTCAGCAGGGCAAGCAGGCGGAAGTGATCAAGCTCTATGGCGCCATGGAGTTGGCGCCTCTGGTCGGTTTGGCCGACCGTATCGTAGACATTGTCGATACGGGTAACACCTTGCGCGCCAACGGCCTGGAACCCACCGAGCTGATCGCTCACATCTCCACGCGTGTGATCGTCAATCGCGCCAGCATGAAAACCCGTCACGGGGATATCCAGTCCATCCTGGATCAGCTGGCCGAGGCGGTGGCGGCTCGCAAGGCGGGCTAAAGGCATTTCACCACAGAGGCCACAGAGCACACAGAGAAAAAACGCACGTGTTCGGTGTGGTGCTGAGCGAGAGACTTTGTTGATCCCTGTGATAGAAAAACGCCCTGTCTTTTCCTCAGTGAACGCTGTGTCCTCTGTGGTAAAAAACAGATTGTGACTTTGACAACGGTGCCAACCATGGAAACCACCTGGCTTAACGCCCAAGACGCGGATTTCGATGCCAAGCTGGCCGCGCTCACTGCCTGGTCCGAAGAACGGGACGAGGAAGTGGCGGATCGGGTGCGCGGCATTCTTCGTGATGTGGCCAAACGCGGCGATGCGGCGCTGGTGGAATACACCAACCGTTTTGATCGCCGTGACGTGGCCGGCATGGAGGCGCTGGTGGTGGGGCATGAGCAATTGCAGGCGGCGCTGGACCGTATTCCTGCCGAACAGCGCCAGGCGCTGGAAGCGGCCGCCGAAAGGGTGCGTCGCTACCATGAAAAGCAGAAGCAGGATTCCTGGCAGTACCGGGAAGCCGACGGCACCCTGCTGGGCCAACAGGTGACCCCGCTGGATCGGGCCGGTATCTATGTGCCGGGGGGCAAGGCGGCCTACCCGAGCTCGGTGCTGATGAATGCCTTGCCTGCCAAAGTGGCCGGTGTGGGTGAAATCATTATGGTCTCGCCGGCCCCAAATGGTGAAATCAACGACATGGTGCTGGCGGCGGCGGCCATTGCCGGGGTGGACAAGCTATTCACCCTGGGTGGCGCCCAGGCGGTGGCGGCACTGGCCTACGGCACCGAGACGGTGCCGGCGGTGGACAAGATCGTCGGCCCCGGCAACATCTATGTGGCGGAAGCCAAGCGCCAGGTGTTTGGCAAGGTCGGCATCGACATGATTGCCGGGCCGTCGGAAATTCTGGTGGTCTGTGATGGCAAGACCGACCCGGACTGGATCGCCATGGACTTGTTTTCCCAGGCAGAGCATGACGAGGAAGCTCAGGCCATCCTGGTCAGCCCGGACGGTGACTTCCTGCAACAGGTGGCCGAGTCCATGGAAAAACTGGCGGTAACCCTGGAGCGGGAAACCATCATCCGCACGTCCATGAAACATCGCGGTGCCATGATTCAGGTGCAGGATATGGAGCAGGCCATTGCCCTGGCCAATACCATCGCCTCCGAGCACCTGGAGCTGTCCATTGATGACGCCGAGCAATGGGCAAAACAGATTCGTCATGCCGGTGCCATCTTCCTGGGCCGCCACACGCCGGAGGCGCTGGGTGATTACTGCGCGGGCCCCAATCACGTGTTGCCTACCAGCGCCACGGCACGATTTTCTTCCCCCCTGGGTGTGTATGATTTCCAGAAGCGTAGTTCGCTGATCGGTTGCTCCCCGGAGGGCGCCAGTGAACTGGCGAAAATCGCGTCACCCCTGGCCCGCGGCGAAAGCCTCACCGCCCACGCGCGCAGTGCCGAGTATCGGATCAAGGAATAATGGTTCACCACAGAGGGCATAGAGCTCACTGAGAAAAAGACCCGAATTTTCTATCCTGGTGTCAGGCGGTCGGTGCGAGTGCTCTGACCGCAGGCGCTCCTCAAAGCCAGACACGATACTTTTTTACTCTGTGTCCTCAGCGCCCTCTGTGGTAAATAAATCTTTTGGTTGAAGGTCTATGAGCAAATACTGGAGCGACTTCGTTCACCAACTGGAACCCTATGTCCCCGGCGAACAGCCGAAGATGGACAAGTTGGTGAAGCTGAATACCAATGAGCACCCACTGGGGCCCTCACCCAAGGTGATCGAGGCGATTCGTGCCGAGGCGGACGATCGTCTGCGTCTCTACCCGGATCCGGATAGCGGTCAGCTCAAGCAAGCCATTGCGGATTACTATGCCGGTAAGGGCCATGGCATCAAACGCTCCCAGGTGTTTGTCGGTAACGGCTCCGATGAGGTGCTGGCCCATTTGTTCATGGGTTTTTTTCGCCAGGACAAGCCGCTGCTGTTTCCGGACATCACCTACAGCTTCTACAAGGTCTATTGCGGCCTCTATCAGATTGATTATGACGCAGTGCCGTTGGACGAGACGCTGTCCATCAATGTGGAAGACTACCTGAAGCCCAATGGCGGCATTATTTTTCCCAACCCCAATGCCCCTACCGGCAAGTTAATGCCGTTGAGCGACATTGAGCGTCTGCTGCAGGCCAATACAGACACCCTGGTAGTGATTGACGAAGCCTACATCGATTTCGGGGGTGACACGGCCATCAGCCTGGTCAACCGTTATCCGAATCTGCTGGTCACCCAGACTCTGTCCAAGTCCCGTTCCCTGGCCGGGCTGCGCATCGGCCTGGCCGTGGGCGATGAGGGGCTGATTGATGGGCTAAACCGTATCAAGGACAGCTTCAATTCCTACCCGCTGGATCGCCTGGCCATTGCCGCCGGTGTGGCCGCTTTTGAAGATCAGGCATGGTTCGAACAGGGCTGTGAGCAGGTAATCAGTCAACGTGGCTGGCTCAACGAACAGCTTTCCCAGCGGGGCTTTGCAAGCCTGCCGTCAGCGGCCAATTTTCTTTTTACCCACCACCCGCAACACAGCGGTGCCTCCCTGGCCCAGGGACTGCGCGAGCAGGGCATCATCGTGCGCCACTTCGGCAAACCCGAACGCATCGCCGACTACCTGCGCATCACTGTCGGCACCGCAGAGCAGAACCAGGCGTTGATTGACGCGCTGGACACCCTGCTCTGATCTCCGCCGCAGCAAATCTGATTTTTACCACAGAGGGCACAGAGCACACCGAGAAAAGCAGGGGGTCTGTGCCCTCTGTGGTAAAAAAACGTTTCCTACACAAGGAGAGAGATCACGCTAACCAGCGCCGCAAGACTCTCCGCTTGAACCTTTCCCCATACCTGCGGTACTAACAGGTATCGTCCAACGGGAAGGACCCGAATAATGAAACCATCGCTATTGCTCGCCTGCGCGTTGCTGCCGCCGCCCCTTTTTGCCGCTGATTTCAACGTCACCGCGCCGGTGAGCGAAGCGGTGCTGTTTCCCTCCCAGGCCCATCTCACTCGCACTCTCAGCCAGTCCCTGTCTGCCGGGGAGCATCAACTGGTGATCGGTGGTCTGCCGGAGCTGGATCTGGACAGCTTGCAGGTGGCGGTGAAGGGCGCCCGGTTGCTGGGGGTTCGCCAGGGTTTTGCGATTAACGGTGCCGATGTATCGGCCCGTCGGGCCGAGCTGGATACGGCCATCCGTGAGCTGGAACACACCATGGCCGCTGCCAAGGCGGCGGATGCGCTGGACCAGCAGCAGATCAATCACCTGCAATCCTTGATGGGGCAGGCTCCCCAGGGGCAGGCGGTGTTTGCCCAGGTGCCGGTGGAAAAGTGGGCCAGCGCCTGGGCGTCCATCGGCAAGGCGGTGGAACAGCGTCAGGCGGCCATCAACCAGCGGGCGGTGGTGCGTCACGACCAGCAACAGCAACTGGATGCCCTGCGCCAGGAACGACAGCAATTGGGTCAGGGACAGACACGCAGCCGCGAACTGGTGCTCGCTGTCGGTGCCGACAAGCCCGCCACCGCGCAGGTTGAGCTGCAGTACTTTACCGGCCAGGCCGGTTGGCAGAATCAGCTGCGGGTGGACCTGGACAGCAGCAATGAAGTCGTGGCGGTGACCGGGATTGCTCAGGTCCATAACCGTACTGGCGAGGACTGGCAGAATGTTCGCGCCACTCTGGGGCTGGTGCCGGCAGGCTATCGTCATCTGCCGGACCCGCAGCCCTGGATCGTGCGTCTGGCCACCCCTCAGCCGGAAATGAGCAAACGATCATTACGGGCGGTGATGGCCGAGCCAGCGGCCTATGAGGTCGACATGGCCGAGAGCGTCAGTGCCATGCCGGTGGCGCCCCCTGTGGCCCACGGTTTCGACATGCGTGTGCCGCTTTCCGCGCCGCTTTCCCTGGCGAGTGGTAACGCCAGCGCTCGGGTTCCCTATCAACAGGCTGAATTGCCGGTGACGCTCAGTCGGGAAAGCTACCTCTGGCAACAGCCTGCCGTGTTGCTGGTGGGAGAATGGAAGAACAGCAGCCCGCTGCCCTGGTTGGCTGGCAGCGTCACGCTGCTACGGGATGGGCAGCGCCTGACCCGTTATCACCGCCATGAGAGCATCAAGCAGGGTGAGCCGGTGAAAATGAGCTTCGGCGATGATCCACGCCTGCAGATCGCCGTGGTCCGCGAGCCTTCCCGGGAAGGGGAGACGGGCCTTATTAGTAAGGAAAGCACCCTGTCGGCCCTGAAGAACATTACCCTCACGTCCCACTACGACAAGCCGATCACGGTAAACCTGCTGGACCGCCTGCCAGTGGCCGGCAACGACGACATTACCGTCACCGCCAAAGGCAAGGCTGCCGATGATCGTGATGTGGATGGCGTGAAGGGGCTGCAACGTTGGCAATTCACCTTGCCCGCCGGCGGGGAGGAAGGCTTCCAGCAGGGGTTTGAAATTCGGTATCCGGCGGGGGAGAGGTTGAGCGGGGTGGAAGGCCTTTAACGAGGTTGCAAGTTTCAAGTTGCACGACGCAACGCGATCGCGTTTTGGGCTGCTTTGAAAAGCAGGAGGCCGCGCCCAGGCTGTGGGCGCGGCCTCTTTGCATGTCTCCGGCAGAAACTATTCCGCGTTGCTACTTGAAACTTTGCACTTGTAACTATTATTCCGTCTCTGCCGGCGGCCGGGTACCAATCACCACGTCCACGGTCATGGACTGGCGATTGCGGACGATGTTGAGACTGACTGCCTGCTCCGGCTTCATCCCGGCAATGCGGTTCATCGCTTCGTAGCCGTCGGCCATGGGCGTGCCGTCGATCCCGACGAGTACATCGCCGGGCTGTAGACCGCCCTTGTGGGCGGGGCTGTCGATGACGACCTCGGTGACGACGCCGCCGCGGACCTCATCCATGCCGAAGGTCTCGGCCAGAGAAGGGGTAATGTCCTGGACGGTGACGCCCAGGTAGCCGCGAATGACCCGGCCATGGTCAATCAAATCCTGCATCACTTCTCGGGCGATGGACGCGGGGGTGGCAAAGCCGATCCCCTGCCAGCTGCCATCGGCAGACAGAATCGCTGTATTGATGCCGATCAGGTGCCCGCGGGTGTCGATCAGTGCGCCACCGGAATTGCCACGGTTGATGGCCGCGTCGGTCTGGATGAAGTTTTCGAAGGTGGCGATGCCCAGGTGGCTACGGCCGGTGGCGCTGACAATGCCCATGGAGACGGTCTGCCCCACGCCCAGCGGATTGCCGATGGCCAGTACCACGTCGCCGACCTGTACCGGGCCGTTGCCGTTCAGTTCGACTTCCGGCAGGTTTTCCAGTGCCACATGAAGCAGTGCCAGGTCGGTTTCCGGGTCCGTACCCACCACCCGCGCCGGGGCGTCACGGCCATCGCGCAGGGCGACCAGAATTTCATCCGCATCGCGGATCACATGGTAACTGGTAAGGATGTACCCCTTGTCGTCCACGATCACCCCGGAACCCAGGCTGTTCAAGGCCCGCTCACGCCGCGGTTCTTCCATAAAGCGATTGAACAGTGGGTCTTCCGGCACATCCTCGCTGGTGAGGATCTGGGTGGTGTAGATATTCACCACCGCCGGTGCCGCATGGTTCACGGCCCCTGCATAACTGGCGGCGCCAGTGTCGTAGCGGCCCGGACGCGCATTGGGGCCCCATTCGTACCACCACAGCACGGCCAGCCCCACGGCCAGTCCCGCCAGGATTGGCCCGGCAAAAAAACGAATGGCTCTGATCACCGACATTGCCCCCATGCACTTGCGTGGCCCGTGTTGCCTCGCTGCAGGCCCTGAGAAGGGGGCGCAGACGAGACAAGCGCGGGTCCGGATAGGTAAACTGCGCGCAATATTATCAGATCATTGCCCGGTAGGTGTCATGCTCAAGCGCGATTACATGCTGACGTTGCTCGATCAGGAACTGGCGACGGACCAATTTCAGGACTACTGTCCCAACGGTTTGCAGGTGGAAGGGCGTGAGCAGATCCGACGTGTGGTCAGTGGCGTGACAGCCTGTCAGGCCCTGATTGATGCGGCGATCGTGGAAGAAGCGGATGCCATCCTGGTACACCACGGCTACTTCTGGAAAGGGGAAGACCAGCGTGTACGTGGCATGAAAAAGCAGCGGTTGCAGACGTTGCTCCGTCACGATATCAATCTGTTTGCCTATCACTTGCCCCTGGATGCCCATCCCACCCTGGGTAATAACGCCCAGCTGGCCCGCCGTCTCGGGTTCAGTGTGGAAGGGGGGCTGGATGACGCGTCGCGGCCCATCGGTAACGTGGGACGTCTGGACAGCCCCATGTCGGCCGCAGAATTTGCCGCCCACGCGGAAGCGGTCCTGGGCCGCACCCCGCTGCATGTGGGGGACCCGGGTGATGAAATTGAAACCATCGGCTGGTGCACCGGCGGCGCCCAGGGCTTTATCGACAAGGCCCAGGTGCGGGGTGTGGACGCCTATCTGAGTGGTGAAATCTCCGAGCCCACCACGCACTTCGCCCGGGAAACCGGCATGCACTACTTTGCCTGTGGTCACCACGCCACTGAGCGCTATGGCGTTCAGGCGCTGGGGCAGTGGCTCAATGAGCAGTTCGCGGTAGAGCATATCTTCATTGATATCGATAACCCGGCCTGAGCAGTACGAGGAAAGACATCCCCGCA
This sequence comes from Pseudomonadota bacterium, assembly GCA_036230225.1. Lineage (GTDB taxonomy): Bacteria > Pseudomonadota > Gammaproteobacteria > Pseudomonadales > Alcanivoracaceae > Alcanivorax. The sequence continues at coordinate 7,592 of JAZAJX010000022.1, forward strand.
TGAAAATTACTGTTGTGTATAACCCGGCCGCCGGCGGTGGCCGGGAGAAACTGCTTTGCCGTTTCGTTGCCGAACTGGAAAAACTGGGGGCCCGCGTGCGTCTCTACCATACCCGCGGACCGGGAGATGCCACGGACTATCTCCAGGGCCTGCCGGATCAGGGGGACTGTGTGGTGGCTGTGGGGGGCGATGGCACCACCAATGAAGTGTTGAATGGGTTGGCGCCCGGTGTGGCGCTGGGTGTCTTTGCCACCGGCACCGCCAATGTTCTGGCCAAAGAGTTGCAGCTGCCTGCCAAACCGGAGTCGGCAGCTCGCATTGTGGTCAAGGGCAAGAATGTGCCGGTTACCCCGGCGCGTCTGAACGGCCGACGCTTTATCATGATGTGCGGCATCGGCTACGACGCCTGGGTGGTGGACGGTGTCAATCTGTCGCTCAAGGAGCGCTTCGGCAAGCTGGCCTATGTGCAGTCCATGCTGACTCAGATTCGCCGCTACGGGCAGCGTCACTATCGGGTCATGGTGGATGGCCGGCCGCTGGACTGCTTTTCTGCCATTATCACCAACGGTCGCCACTACGGTGGGAGTTTCGTGCTTAGCCGGGAAGCCAATATCCTGCGCCCTCAGGTCCAGGTGCTGCTGTTTCAGAAGCCGGGCGTGCGCTTTCTGCTCCGCTGTCTGACTGCCCTGTTGCTGGGGCGTATGGAGCGGGTGGATGGTGTGGCCAGCCTGCGGGCTCAGCGGGTGGAGATCCGCTGTGAAGCCGCCGATGAACCGATCCAGGCTGATGGGGATCCGGCGGGCAAATTGCCGGCGGAGATCCAGGTGGAGGAGCAACCCGTGCCCATGCGGGTGGCGCAGACCTTCCAGTAATGTATCGGGGCTTCCCGCGGTGCCTTCACGCCCGGCGGTGGATGATCGATCGCCGGACCCTAAAAAAGCCCGCGTCTGCGGGCTTTTTTAGGGGCGTTGACAGCGTGCCGGGCAGGGGGCGCTGCGCTATTTCTTCTCTTCCGGCGGGCAGCCTTGATCATCACAGCCTTCTGCGTAGTCGCGAGGAGGCTCCATGATGCTGTCGGGCACGGGGCTGTTCTCCACATCCACGGGTTTGAATGGGCCAGGCTGTTTCTGCTGCAGACCAAAATCTTCTGCCAGGGTGCCTCCCTTCGCACTGGGTGCATAGTCCAGCGGCGGTGCTACCGGCTCGTCACCCTCCTTTTGCGGCGCAGAGTCCAGGGATTTGGCCACGGCGCGCTTGCGGCCGACCTCGGAGCAGAGGGCCTGGGCTCCCTTGGAGAGGTGCTCGTGAACCGAGCGGTAAGCCTGGGTCATGTCATTGACCAATTCGGCAGTCTGCAGGAAGTGGTCATCGACCTGGTCCCGGTAATGATTGAGCGCCTGACGGGCTTCATCCCGATCCCGTATCAACTGGCCAGCCTGGCGGCGGGCCGGTAACAACCAGAACAGCAAGCCTGCGCCTACCACCACGCCGGCGGCAAAGCCCAGCACCCCAGTTGTCAGCATATCCATGGCATACTCCTTATGAATTCCCGCTATTGCAGCACAGTGCCGGGCGGTCGCCAAGGGTATAAGGTGTAAGAGACTGTTGATACGCTTGGTGTTGTTGAGCCAGCACGGCGGTGATGGCACGGCCAGATCATTCGTCCGGCCAGAAAATACGAGAGAGGTAACGTATGGCGGCACAACAACGGCAACGTCTCACCGGCCCCGCCGGGGATCTGGAGGCGGTGGTGGAGCAGGGCGCTGATGCGCCATCTTTTGTCGCCATCGTCTGCCATCCCCATCCGCTCTTTGGTGGCACCATGGACAACAAGGTGGTGACCACACTGTGCCGACTGGCCCGTGACGAGGGCGCCGTGGTCGTGCGTTTCAACTTTCGCGGGGTGGGGGAGAGTCAGGGGGCCTATAGCGACGGTATCGGAGAAACCGAAGATTTGCTGGCCGTGCACAGCTGGCTGACTCACGCCTGGCCTGACTTGCCGCTCTGGCTGGCCGGGTTTTCCTTTGGCAGCTTTGTCGCGGCTCGCGGGGCGGAAATTCTCAAGGCCAATGGGATGCCCGCCAGGGAACTACTGTTGGTGGCGCCACCGGTGCATCACTATCCCTTTGAGCAGATTGAGCAGACCGGCTGCCCGGTGACCGTGGTGCAGGGGGAGGATGACGAGGTGGTGCCGGCGGAGCAGGTATTTCGCTGGGCAGACACCACGCCCCTGTCACCGGATTTGGTGCGTTTCCCGGATTGTGGGCACTTTTTCCATGGCAAGCTGGTAGACCTGAAGCAGGCGGCGGCCACCCACTTGCCGGAGTGAGACGGTTGTCAACCCGCCTTCGCAGCGCTACATTGCCCCGTCCGATCAGCAGGCCCCGAGTCCCATGACGCCTCTTGAGCAATACCAAGCCGACCTTCAGCGCGCCGATTTCTTTCAGGACCCCGCCCAGGAGCGGGCCGTGGCGGAGCTTGATGATCTGTATCATCGGCTCCTGGCAGAGCCTGCCGGTGGCGGGCTGTTGGCCCGTTTCCGCAAGCCCAGAGCGCTTACCGGTCTGTACATGTGGGGTGGTGTGGGGCGTGGAAAGACCTACCTCATGGATGTGTTTTTCCAGGCGCTGCCGTTCAAGGAAAAACGCCGTATGCACTTTCACCGCTTCATGCAGAAGGTGCATCGGGAAATGCGCGAACGCCAGGGCGAAAAGAACCCGCTGGTGAGCATCGCTCGCAAGTTTGCCAGCCAGGCTCGGGTGTTGTGCTTTGATGAATTCTTTGTCACCGATATTACCGACGCCATGATTCTGGCCGGCCTGATGGGCGAGCTGTTCGCGAATGGCGTGACGCTGGTGGCCACCTCCAATATCGAGCCGGATGGCCTCTACAAGGACGGCCTGCAGCGAGCCCGCTTCCTGCCGGCCATCGACCTGCTCAAGGAATACACCAAGGTGCTCAACGTCGATGGCGGCAATGACTACCGTCTGCGCTTGCTGGAACAGGCCGAGCTCTATCATTGCCCGCTGGGCAAGGCGGCGGACGACTTTCTTCATGAGCGGTTTCATACCCTGGAGCCGGATCATTCCCGACACCGTGACCACGGCAATGTGCTGATTGAGGGTCGCAAGATTCCCACGGTCATGTGTGCGGATGATGTGGTGTGGTTTCAGTTCAAGGATTTGTGTGACGGCCCGCGTAGCCAGACCGATTACATCGAAATCGCCCGCGAATTTCATACCGTGCTGGTGTCCAACGTGGAGCAGATGGGGGCGGGCAAGGATGACATGGCCCGGCGTTTCATCAATCTGGTGGATGAATTCTACGACCGGGCAGTGAAACTGGTGATCACTGCAGAAGCGCCCATCGACGATATCTATGCCGGGGGGCGCCTGGATTTCGAATTCGAGCGTACCCGTTCCCGCCTGCAGGAAATGCAGTCCTCCGAGTATCTGGGACGCGAGCACCGGGCCTGAGGAGATTGTCGTCATTGGCCGGAATTGTCATCGCCGCCTGGCCATGAACATTTCGGTCATTGCCCGGTGGCGTGGTCGGTGCACAGAATGCGTCATTCTGTGCCCCGGCCATACCCGGTATCGGGGCCTTCCCTGATAATCTGATACCGGAGAGCATGATGATTCCCCGTACCCTTTTCAGTTCCGACCACGAAACCTTTCGCGATACCGTCCGCAAATTTCTGGAAAATGAAGCCGTTCCCTTCAATGAGGAATGGGAACAGCAGGGCGTGGTACCGAAGGATGTCTGGCTGAAAGCCGGTGAGCAGGGTTTTCTGTGTCCGATGGTCAGTGAAGAGTACGGCGGTATCGGTGCTGATTTCCTCTACAGCGTCGTGATTACCGAGGAAATCTCCCGCCTCGGGTTGACCGGAATCGGTTGGGGGCTGCACACCGAAATCGTGGCACCCTACATTGAGCATAACGGCTCAGAAGTCCTGAAGCAGAAGTACCTGCCGAAGATGGTCACCGGCGAGATGATCGGCGCCATCGCCATGACCGAACCGGGTGCCGGTTCAGATCTGCAGGGGGTGAAGACCACCGCCGTCAAGGAGGGTGACCATTACATCCTGAATGGGTCCAAGACCTTTATCACCAACGGCCAGAATGCTGACATCGTCATTGTGGTGGCCAAGACCGACCCGTCCAAGGGCGCCAAGGGTATCAGTCTGTTTGTGGTGGAAACGGATTCGGAAGGCTTTGAAAAGGGAACCAACCTGAAGAAGGTCGGGATGAAGGCCCAGGATACCTCTGAACTGTTCTTCCAGGACGTGAAGGTGCCGGCAGAAAACCTGCTGGGCGAAGAAGGCATGGGCTTTATCTACCTCATGCAGGAGCTGCCCCAGGAGCGGCTGGGCATTGCCATCGGTGGTCTGGCCATGGCGGAATCCGCTCTGGCTCATACCATCGATTACGTGAAGGAGCGCAAGGCGTTCGGCAGACCTGTTGCCGGTTTCCAGAATACCCAGTTCAAGATCGCCGAGATGCACACCAAGCTGGAAGTGGCTCGCGCCTATGTGGACCGCTGCCTGGAGCTGCATCTCAAGAAGGAGCTGGATATTCCCACGGCGGCGGCGGCCAAGTACTACATCACTGATCTGCAATGTGACGTGATCGACGAGTGTGTGCAGCTTCATGGTGGCTACGGTTACATGTGGGAGTATCCGGTGGCACGCATGTTTGCCGATTCCCGGGTGCAGCGCATCTATGGGGGCACCAACGAAATCATGAAGACGATCATCGCCAAGGCCGTGCTGGCTGATTGATATCGGCAAACTGCAAGGCGTCATGGAAAAGGGCAGCATTCGCTGCCCTTTTTTTGTGGCCGCTTGAAAGACGTATTCCATGCAAAATAATGAGTGAATCTGATTCCTTGCTAGTGTTGCGGCCTTTTGTGTATAAGTGGATTGCTGGTCTTTTGATCATTTGACCGCGCTACTTTTCGAGGAAGAGGGAGAGAATCATGAAAAAAACAGGAGTCGTTCTTGTCGGTTCCGCGTTGAGCCTGTTGGCCGGAAATGCGGCGGCAAGTGGTTTTTCCGTGTCCTATCAATCCGTTTCTGCTCTCGGTACGGCTTATGCGGGTGCCGGTGTGCTAAGCGAGAATGCGGCCAACCAGTGGTATAACCCGGCCACCCTGGCCGGCCTGAAGCAGGCAGAGTTGTCGGCGGCGGTGCATCAGGTGTGGGTCGATACCACCTTTGAGGCAGATAGGGATGGCAGTTTTGCGGGCCTGATTCCTCAGTCAGGCGTTGGGCCAGGAGATTTTGAGGACGTTGAGCCTTTTGTTGGCAGTCTGTTTTTGGCCGTTCCCGTGAGCGATATGGTGACCTTTGGTTTGGGGGTCAATGCGCCGTTTGGCACCAAGATCGAGTATGAAGACAATTGGGGTAACAGTTATTTGACACCACTGGGGCCCGTCTCCGCCGGGGATTTGTATTCAACAGAATCTGATCTGAAAACCTATAACATCAACCCGTCTATTGGCGTCCAGTTGACCGATGCATTGAGTGTCGGTGTGGGTGTCAGTTACCAGAGGCTTGATGCAGATATCCGGAACGCGGCGACGCGTCTCGATGGTGATGACGACAGCTATGGATGGAATCTCGGCCTGACCTATAGCCCGGATGACAACAACCACTTCGGCGTTGCTTATCGATCCAAGATTGAATACGACGTAGAAGGGGATATCACGTTCAGCCAGCTGGGCGCGAATTTGACCAACTTCCAGGCCGGAGGGCCGGTTGTTGCGCCCGGTTCCTATTCCGGTGAGGCCTCGGTTGATCTGCCTGCATCTCTGCAATTGTCCTATGCGGGGGATCTGTCCGACAGAACCCAGATCCTGATGGGCGTTGAATGGATGGAGTGGAGCAGCCTGGATGAATTGGTTGTAGAAAGTGACCAGCTGGCATTCAATCCAACGGAAACCTTTGACTGGGAGAATACGGTGCGTTATTCCCTCGGGGTACGTCATGACGTGAATGAGACCATGGTGCTGCGTGCCGGTGTCGCCCAGGAGGAATCCACGCAGGGCACGGATAACCGCTCGGCTATTTCGCCGGATTCTGACCGTGTCTGGGTAACGTTGGGTGCCGGTTTCAATCCTGCGGAAAACATGACTATCGACGTGGGTTACGCGCATATCTTTGTGGAAGATGCGGACATCAATCGCACGGATAAAGGTGCCCAATTGAAAGGTACCTATGAGCTTGATGCGGACGTGATCGGCGCGCAGCTGAGCTATCGCTTCTGAGCCCTTGATATGACCGTCATAAGGCCCTGCTTGCAGGGCCTTTTTTTATGTCTGTTTTGCCTGGAGTCAGTGGGGGCTTGCGGAATCAAGGGCGGACAACCTCGGCCCCGGTACCCGTGGATGACTGATGAGGTGTCGACACAGGTAGCCTTTCGCTCAGGGGCGATACCAGTGACGACGCCATGGCTTGATACCCTTTGGGCCCGGGATGATAGCCATCCTCGGCGAGGAGTTCTGGACCCGTCATTGCCGGGTACGCCAGGTAGCGAAAATCATCGGGATGCGCTCGGGCGAGCTGTTGCTGGACCGCGTCCAATTGTCTGGCGCGCCAGCCCAGGAGTTGCCGCAAGGGGGAGGGCAACGCCGTGAAACGATGCATGGGCGGCACGCTAAGCAGATACAAGGGGCTTGCCTGGCGGTGGGCCAGGGCTTTCAGTTGCTCCCGATAACGGCGTCGCGGTGTCAGGCCGGTGGTGTCGTTGACGCCCATGCTGACCAGGATGACATCCGCCTCTGGCAGGTTGGTGGTGTTCAGATGTGCCAGCAGACCGGCAAGCCGGATGCCGTTGATGCCATGACTGTGCCAGGCGATCGCCGTGCCGCTTTGCTGATGCAGTTGTCGCGCAAGCTGGCTTGCCAGTCCCTGCTGATGGTCGGAGACCCCGACGCCGGCGGCGGTGGACTCGCCAAGGACCAACAGTCGTAGCGCCGGGGCGCCGGTGCCGTATTGGCCCTGGGGGGAGCCTCCCGCCTCCGGCAGGCGGGGCGTGTAACGGCGGGTCTGTTTCCCCTGCCAGATCACCAGTGGTGCCAACAGGAGGGTGCTGAGCCAGAAGGGAAGGTGCATGGTCAGCCTACAAACATTTTCTTTGCCAGTGGCAGGCTTTTCGGGCCGCCAACGGCGATGGTGGTGAGCAGGCCGCCGATCATGGCTCCGACCACGCCGCAGGTCATGATGTCCTGGCCGGTCAGATACAGGCCAGGGATCCGGGTTTTCGGTTTCAGCCAATCCTGTTCAAAGCGTTCCGGCGTATGATCCAGCCCGTAGATCTCGCCGGTGGCGTAGCGGCAGAAATATTCGGTGGAAAGGGGGGTGGACAGCTCGTAGTAGTCTACCTTGCCACGCAGATGCGGCATCCTTTCATAGAGTTTCTCCAGCAGGCGCTGGGCATAGGCGTCCTTCCTGGCGTCGTAGTCATCACCGCGTTTGCCCCAGGGCTTGTCGGCCCACTGGGCATACCATTCGAAAGGCCCGGGAGCCACGATTTCGATGGTGGCCCGTCCCGGGTAGCGGTCTGTAAAACTGGGGTCCTTGGCGGAGGGGAAGGAAATATAGGTCAGTGGAATATCATGGTGTTCCGGGTCAGCCAGGAAATCGTTGACCTGTCGAGCATGGTCGGTGCCTGGATAAATCCAGAAGTTGGTTTTCGGCAACGCCAGGTTTTCCGCCGTATCCTGCAGACCGATGTAGAGGCAGACGCTGGCCATGGAGCGCTGCACCTGGCCCAGTTTCATTGTATAGAAGGCCTTGTGGGGAGCATCTTCCGGCAGCAGGGAGCCAAAGGTGTTGAAGACGCCGGCATTGCTGATCACCGCCGGCGCATGGATCGCCTGACCGTCGGCCATGCGCACGCCCACCGCCTTGCCCTTGTGGATAAGGATTTCCTTCACGTCCGCATAGGTGAAGACGTCCCCGCCGCCTTGCTGGATCACCGGAATAATGGTCTTGGCCATTTCTGAGGCGCCGCCGACCGGGTAGTAACCCCCGTAAAGATAATGCCGTGCAATCAGAGCATGGATGATGAAGCTGGACCTCTCTGGCACCAGGCCATTGTCCCCCCACTGGCCAGTGAGGGCGGCAATCAGTTCGTCGTTGTCGGTCAGCTGCTTGAGAACATCCCGGGTCGGTCGGTTGAGAAAGTCCGGGGCCCGGCGACGGGCGAGATGGCGGAACGGTCCGGCCAGAAGGCCAGGCAGGACCTTTGCCAGGGTGACGCCCGGCATGGCCTTGGCTACCTGAGACAGGTAATCCATGTAGGTGTCGATGGCCGCTTCCTCACCCGGGAAGGCGTTTTTCAGCTGGTCGGTAAACGCTTTGGGGCCGGCGATCAGGTCAATCTGGCGATCACCGATAAACAGGCGGTCGTAGGCGGCGTCCATGGAGGCCCATTCCAGTTTGTCATCGGTGACGAAGTCGAACAGGCGTCGGGCCATGGTGTGTTTGCTGCCCATATCGCCAATGTAATGCACTCCCACATCCCATTCGTAGCCATTGCGATCATAGCTGTGGGTGAAGCCCCCGGCGGTGTAGTGCTGTTCGAGTACCAGGATTTTCTTGCCCAGTTTGCTCAGGCAGGCGGCGGCGGTCAGACCGCCGATACCGGAGCCGATAACGATGGCGTCATACGGGCCGTCAAGCCGGTTGGCGCGATAGCGGCGGCCAACGCGGATGGTGCTGGGTTTGGGGCGACTCATGGGAGATCCTTGTTGTTGTCGGAATGGGCGATGGCGCCTTCAAGAAGCAAGGAGGTGATGCCTTCGGCGAGCCGGGGCTCGGCATCCGCGTCGGGCAGATGACCATCAATGGTTAACAGGGAAAGGCCATGCACCAGGGACCAGGCGGTGGCTGTCATCAGCGCCAGCGGCATGGGTTTGAGAAAGCCACTCTGGCGGGCACGGTCAACGGTGTCTTCGAGCACCTGGAAGGCAGCTTGGCCGGCATGATCGAGTCGTGGGTGGGTACCTCTAGGGAGCACCCGGCCTCCGAACATCAGGCGATACAGGTTCGGTTCCTCCTGGGCAAAGGCCACATAGGCGAGCCCGATCCCGATCAGGGCCTGTCGTGGCGCGGTTGGCGACACCTTCCGCAAGCGCAAGCGCAGGGCATCAAAGCCACTGATGGCGAGTTCGGCCAGCAAACTCTCCCGGTCAGCAAAGTGCCGATATAGCGCGGGAGGACTGACGCCGATCTGTTTGGCCAGGGCCCGCAGACTGATGGCCTGGTCGCCGTGCTCGCGGACAGTAGACAGTGCCAGCGCATGGGCTTGCTGGTGGAGATCACCGTGGTGGTATGCCGTACGTACCATGTTGTCCCAAAAATTAAAGTTAACGCCGTTAACATTGGCATGGCCGGAGCGTGTCGTCAACGGTTCTCTGCGGGTCGTGTGGTGGCTGCGCAGCGACGGTAGGCGCGTAGCGAAGCGGAGTAACGCCAAGGGGAGGGGCGAAATAATGCCTCTTGAGGGGCAAACCGCGCGCCAGCGTGGAAATCGCCCGTAGGGAGATAGGGGGGCAGCGCTCGACAGGCTCCAGGAAGAACAGGGTTTTTGGAACCGCTATCGCCTGGCTACGCTCGGTTCCTACCCTGGATGGGAGCTCCTGCCGTCAAGGTGATGGTGTATTGGGGACGGGCATTGCGATGCGCCGCGCCCAGGCATTGAGCGCGGCGGGGTGTTGATATCAAGGCGCCGGATAGGGAAAGCGGGTATGGATGGCGTCGAGCGCTTTTTCCAGATCCCGGTCCCAGGGCAGGTCCACGCTTTTCAGGTTTTCCTCCAGTTGGGACAGGCTGGTGGCACCAATAATATTGCTGGTGACAAACGGGCGGGTGGTAACGAATTGCAGTGCCAGCTGAGTGGGGCTCAGGCCGCGTTCTTCAGCCAGTTGGCAGTAAGCCTCGGTAGCGGCGCTGGCCAGTTCGTTGGTGTACCGGTTGAACTGTTTGACCTCAGTCAGCCGTGCCCCCTTGGGCCACTGGTTGTTGCGATATTTGCCGGTCAGCATGCCGAAGGCCAGGGGCGAATAGGCGAGTAGCCCGACGTGTTCGCGGTGGGCGATTTCTGCCAGGCCCACTTCAAAACTGCGATTGAGCAGAGAGTAGGGGTTCTGGATGCTGGCAGGCGGTGCCAAGCCGATGTTTTCTGCTTCGCGCAGGAAGGTCATGGTGCCCCAGGGCGTTTCGTTGGATAACCCCCAGTGGCGGATCTTGCCGCTATCCACCAGTGTCTTGATGGCGGCGACGGTATCGCTGATGGCAATGCCATCCTCTCCCTCTCGGTGCTTGTAGCCAAGGCGGCCGAAGTAGTTGGTGGTGCGTTCGGGCCAGTGTAGCTGGTACAGGTCGATGACATCGGTCTGCAGTCGCTTGAGACTCCCCTCTACGGCACTTTCCAGGCTCTCTGCGCTGAAGCGGGGGCCGCCGCGGATATGCTTGACATAATCACCGGGACCAGCGGCCTTGGTGGCCAGGATAACCTTGTCACGGTTACCGGTGCGGGCAAACCACTCCCCGATAATGGTTTCGGTGCGGAAGGAGGTGTCCGGGCTGGCCGGGACGGCATACATTTCGGCGGTATCAAAGAAATTGATGCCATGATCCAGTGCCATGTCCATCTGGGCGTAGCCTTCATCAGCGGTATTCTGGCTCCCCCAGGTCATGGTGCCCAGGCACAGGCTGCTGACATTGAGGTCCGTACGTCCAAGACGGCGGTATTCCATGGTGTCCTCCTTGCAAGTGGGGTGGTAGGGGCGGGTACAATGCACCGCAATCTCATCATGCCGCCGGGAACGGCACAATGGTGGGAACTGACCTCCTGGCAGGCAGTTAACGTCATGACAACAAAAGCCCCGGAACCGCTTGTGTTCTGTGGGGGGCTTGGGTAGAATTCGCGCTCTCTTGCCCGGCGGAACTGACGCCGGCGGGTGTTTGCTACCCGTAACATATTGAATTTAGGGCAGAATTCCATGAAGACCTACAGCGCAAAACCGGAAAGCGTAAAGCGCGACTGGTATGTGGTAGACGCCTCCGGCAAAACGCTGGGTCGGTTGGCCACCGAAGTTGCCAACCGTCTGCGCGGTAAACACAAGCCGGAGTTTACTCCACACGTCGATACCGGTGATTACATTGTCGTAGTCAATGCCGATAAAGTGGCCGTTACCGGTAACAAGGCAAATGACAAGATGTACTATCGTCACACCGGTTACCCGGGTGGCCTGAAAGAAGCCAACTTCTCCACGCTGCAGGCAGAGAAGCCTGAGCTGATCATCGAGAAGGCGGTCAAGGGCATGCTGCCGCGCAACCCGCTGGGTCGCGCCATGTTCCGCAAACTGAAAGTTTACGCTGGCACTGAGCATCCTCATACCGCTCAGCAGCCGCAGCAGCTGGAAATTTAAGGGGTTAATTGATGGCAACTGTAGAAACCAACTACGGAACCGGTCGCCGCAAGACCTCTTCCGCTCGCGTTTTTCTGCGTCCGGGTAGCGGCAAGATCTCCATCAATGGTCGCCCGCTGGATGTATACTTCGGCCGTAAAACCAACCAGATGGTAGTGCGTCAGCCTCTGGAGCTGGTGGAAGCGACTGACAAGTTCGATGTGCTGGTAACCGTTAGCGGTGGCGGCAACAACGGTCAGGCTGGCGCCATCCGTCACGGTATTACTCGTGCACTGATGGAGTACGACGGTGAGCTGCGTGGTCAGCTGCGTCGCGCCGGTTACGTGACCCGCGATGCCCGTGAAGTAGAGCGTAAAAAGATTGGTCTGCGCAAGGCGCGTCGTCGTCCGCAGTTCTCCAAGCGTTAAGCTTTACAACAGCTATTCACAAAAAAGCCCAGCATTGCTGGGCTTTTTTGTGTTCAAATCAGGCGTTTAGCGTTTCTGGCCGGGGAATAACCGGTTGTCAGGTGTGGGCTTTTTCTTTACCATTTGCGCCGCCTTACTCCGCCCGGAGCGCGAGGGAGCACCTCGAGTCTCGGATCACCCCCGAGCGTGGGATCTAAGGGGAGAATAATTGAATGAGCAACGACGGCGTTAATACCAGCCGCCGCACCTTCTTGATCGGCTTGACCTCGGCGATTGGTGCCGCAGGTGCAGTCGGCGCGGCTGTTCCTTTTGTAAAATCCTGGCAGCCCAGTGCCAAAGCCAAGAATGCCGGTGCGCCGGTAACTGTGGATGTTGGCAAACTGGAGCCCGGTCAGCGTGTGGTTGAGGAATGGCGAGGCCAGCCCGTGTGGGTGGTGCGTCGTACCGACGAAATGCTGCAAACCTTGCCCAAGCTGGACGAGAAGCTTCGCGACCCCGCGTCCGAGGCAGATCAACAGCCTGCCTATGCAAAGAACGAGTGGCGTTCCATCAAGAAAGAGCTGCTGGTGCTGATCGGCACCTGTACCCATCTGGGCTGCTCTCCTCTGTATGAAGACGAGCCCACGGTGGAACTGGAGCACGGTGGCTTCTTCTGCCCCTGCCACGGTTCCAAGTTCGATCTGGCTGGTCGCGTCTACAAGAGCGTGCCTGCACCCACCAACCTGGTGGTGCCGCCGCACTCCTATCTGAGTGAAGGCGTCATCATTGTGGGTTCTGAAGAAGGGGAGACCGAGGCATGATGGGAATGGTGAATCGTGTTGTCGATTGGGTAGATGCCCGTCTGCCCGTAGTGGACGCTTACAAGCGCCACATGTCCGAATACTACGCCCCGAAGAACTTCAACTTCTGGTACTACTTCGGCGTACTGTCTCTGGTGGTGCTGGTCAACCAGCTGCTTACCGGTATCTGGCTGACGATGTTCTATTCCCCCAGCGAAGGCTTTGCCTCGGTGGAATACATCATGCGTGATGTGGAGTGGGGCTGGCTGATCCGCTACATGCATGCGGTGGGTGCGTCTGCCTTCTTTGCCGTGGTCTATATCCACATGTTCCGGGGGCTGATGTACGGTTCCTACAAGCCGCCGCGTGAGCTGGTGTGGATCTTCGGCATGCTGATCTATCTGGCACTGATGGCGGAAGGCTTCCTGGGTTATGTGCTGCCCTGGGGCAACATGTCCTACTGGGGGGCTCAGGTGATTATCTCCCTGGCCGGTGCGATCCCCTTTGATCTGCTGCCGTTTATCAGCCCAGCGGAAGCGAAGGAAATCGGTGAAGGCCTGACCACCTGGGTGCGTGGTGACTATCTGCTGTCTACCGCCACCGTGAACAAGTTCTTTGCCCTGCATGTCGTGGCGATCCCGATTGTGCTGCTGGCTCTGGTCGTTCTGCATATCCTGGCGCTGCACGAAGTGGGCTCCAATAACCCGGATGGCGTGGAAATCAAGCAGAACAAGGATGAAAACGGTATCCCGGTTGACGGCATTCCGTTCCACCCCTACTACACCGTGAAGGATCTCCCTGGCGTGATTGTCTTCCTGATGATCTTTGCCGTGGTGATCTTCTTCTTCCCGGATGGTGGTGGCTATCTGCTGGAGAAGCCGAACTTCGAGCCGGCCAACCCGCTGAAGACCCCGGACCACATTGCGCCGGTATGGTACTACGGGCCCTACTACGCGATGCTGCGTGCCACGACCCTGGATATCATCATGTCTTCCAAGGCCTGGGGCCTGGTGGCCATGGGCGGTGCTATCGTCATCCTGTTCGTGATTCCGTGGCTGGATCGTCATCCTGTTCGCTCCATCCGCTATCGTGGCTGGTTGAGCAAGCTGTTCATGGCGATCTTCGTGGTGGACTTCCTGATTCTGGGCTACCTGGGTACCCAGCCGGCAACACCGGGTAAAACCCTGCTGGCCCAGTTCGGTACGGTGTACTACTTCAGCTACTTCCTGCTGATCATGCCGTTCGTCCACAAATTCGAAAAATCCAAGCCGGTTCCGGAACGGGTAACGGGGGGTCACTGATGAAGAAACTAGCGGTTATTCTTTTCAGCTGCCTGCCGTTGGTCGCGTTTGCGGCTGGCGGTGGCAAAAGCGAGTACGAAGTACCGGCACCGGTCAATCTGCAAGACAAGGTCAGCCTGCAAAATGGCGCCAAGCTGTTTGTAAACTACTGCATGGGCTGTCATGGTCTGCAGTACCAGCGTTACAGTCGTCTGGCAGAAGACCTGGAGATTTCCGAGGAGCTGGTGCAAGACAACCTGAACTTCACCACCGACAAGGTGGGTGATCAGATGCGGACGGCGATGAATGCGGACGATGCCAAGGCATGGTTCGGCAACCCGCCGCCCGATCTCACCATGGTGACCCGTTATCGTTCCGAGGATTGGGTGTATTCCTACCTGATCAACTTCTACGAAGACGAGTCCCGTCCCTTCGGTTACAACAACCGGATCTTCGAAAATGTGGGCATGCCCCACGTGATGGCGGGTCTGGAAGAAGAGCTGGGTGAGGACGAGTTCAAGCAGGCAATGGGTGATATCACCAATTTCTTGGCTTACACCGCCGAGCCGGTTCGCCCCTTGCGTGAGCGTTTGGGTGTGTATGTGCTGGTGTTCCTGGGCATTCTGTTTGTCCCGGCTTACCTGCTCAAGAAGGAATACTGGAAAGACGTGCACTGAGCAATCAGTGCCCCTTTTCAGCGTTGAACAGGGTATCCGTGTGAGCGGTTACCCTGTTTCTGTTATAGCTATTTGTGCGGAGATGATTCGACCATGGGTGTGGTGACCAAGCGTTCTTCAATGACTTTCTTTTCTTCCCCGGAAGATCATTACAGCCATCGCGTACGCATCGTGCTGGCGGAAAAAGGGGTTACAGTCGATATCGTTGACGTGGACAGCAATAACAAGCCGGAAGATCTGGCATCGCTGAATCCCTACAACGAAGTGCCCACCCTGGTAGACCGTGAGCTGACCCTGTATCAGTCCACCGTGATCATGGAATACCTGGATGAGCGTTTCCCGCATCCGCCGCTGTTGCCGGTTTATCCGGTGGCCCGCGCCCATAGCCGCTTGCTGATTCATCGTGTAGAGCGTGACTGGTGCGGCCATGTGGATGCCATTCTGGCTGGCGAGGAAAAGGAAGCGAGCCTCAACAAGCGCCGCAAGGAGCTGCGTGAAGCCATTATCGCGACAGCACCGATCTTCAGCGAGTTGCCTTATTTCATGAGTGAAGAATTCACGCTGGTGGATTGTGTGGTAGGTCCGATCCTGTGGCGGCTTCCGGCCCTGGGTATCGAGCTGCCGGCCAAGCAGGTCAAGCCGCTGCTGGACTATGCCGAGCGACTGTTTGATCGCGATGCTTTCCAGGCCAGCTTGACTGATGCCGAGCGCGAACTGCGCAATCCGCTGTAATCATGTCTGAGATGTCCCCCAATCGCCCGTATCTGATACGGGCGATTCATGAGTGGATCTGCGATAACGGCCTGACGACCCATCTGGCGGTCAATGCTGCCTACCCTGGCGTGGAAGTCCCTCAGGATTTCGTGCAGGACGGTCAGATTGTGCTGAACATTGCGCCTCGTGCGGTGACACAGTTTGTTGCCGGCAATGAGGAAATCAGCTTCTCCGCCCGTTTCGGCGGCATGCCCATGACGATCCGGGTGCCGGTGAATGCGGTGGTGGCCATTTTCGCTCGCGAAAACGGGCAGGGCATGGCGTTTGATCCCGTAGAGCCTCCTCCCGAACCGACGCCGCCAGAGCCGGAGAAGGATGACAGCAAGGCGAAGGTTAGCCATCTGAAGGTGGTTAAATAAGTTGCAAGTTGAAAGTTCAAAGTTGTAACGCGCCTGAGTAAGGTGCTGATCCGAAACGAAAGAGGCCGCGCCCAAACCTTTGGGCGCGGCCTCTTTCGTTATTCGTCTCTGAAATCAGTTCCAAATTGCTGATTGGGGTTTGCTGTCTAGCGCGGACAGGGCGTGTAGCCGATTGGCAGGCGCCCATGTCGCGCTTTGCAACGTTGAACTTTCAACTTGCCACTGCTCTTCAGTCGATATACTCAATAATCTTGACGATCTTCTGTACGCCGTAAACCTTCTGCACCTGCTCGACCACCGCATCGGCCTCGTCGTGGGTTAGCAGGCCCATCAGGTAAACAACCCCGTTCTCTGTGACCACTTTGGTGCGCCAGCCGGGTGCCTCTCCATTGATCAGCAAGCGGCTTTTTACCTTGCTGGTGAGCCAGGTATCGTTGGTGCGTGCCAGCAGAGAGTTGGAGCCGACGACCTGCAGCTCATTGTGCACGTGCCGCACATGGCGGACCTGTTCAGCGATGTTGCCGGCCTGGGTTTTCAGTTCGTCATTAGCGACCTGTCCGGCCAGCAGAACATTGCCGTTGTAGCTGACCACCACAATCCGCGATTGGTCCAGCTCGACACTGGCGCGGGCCAGATTCACCGCTACCTTGCGCTCGATATTGCCGTCTTCAATAAAGGCGCCGAAGGTGCGTTTGCCATGATTCTGGTCCACCGGGTCCTCGGACATCCCTTTGGACAGAGATACGCAGCCGGCTGTGGCGAAGAGCATCACAACGAGAGACAGGGTGACGCTGAAACGGGTAAAGCATGCGGCCATTTACTGGCCTCCGAACAGTTGCTGGTCGATATAGTCACACAGGGAGTGAATCACCAGCAGGTGCACTTCCTGAATGCGCGCGGTAGAGGTGGCAGGGACGCGGATCTCGATGTCGTTGGGGCCGTAAAGGTTGACCATTTCGCCCCCTTCCTTGCCGGTCATGGCGACGACGCGCATTTCCCGGTCATGGGCAGCCTGAATGGCCTGGATCACGTTGGCCGAATTGCCGCTGGTGGAGATGGCCAGCAGGATGTCGCCGCTGGCTCCCAGGGCACGCACCTGTTTGGAGAAAATTTCGTTATAGCTGTAGTCGTTGGCAATGGACGTGAGCGTAGACGAATCGGTGGTCAGGGCGACAGCGGGGAGGGCCGGGCGCTCCATCTCGAAACGATTGAGTAGTTCGGAAGAGAAGTGCTGGGCATCGCCGGCGGAACCGCCGTTGCCGCAGGTGAGGATCTTGCCGCCATTGAGGAGGCATTCCACCATGGCCTGTCCAGCTGCTTCGATGACAGTGGGCAGAACTTCTCCGGCCTTGGCCTTGGTTTCGATGCTTTCGGCAAACAATTGCCGGATACGGTCCACGCTCATAATTACCTCATTATTCTGCGCGTTCGATAAGTGCTGGCGAGTATAAGCTGCTATTCACTATAGAACGCGTTTTGTATCCACTGATAACGGACAGAGCCGTTGTCGTCCGGTTCCATACCCAGCACATCAAAACGGCAGGGGCGGTCATGATGCTGGGGGTGGCGGGCCAGGAAGTGCTGGGCCGCCAGAATCAGTCGGCGCTGTTTGTGGTGATCGACGGAAGCGAGAGCGCCACCGTAGTGGTTGTGGCTGCGCCAGCGCACTTCCGTGAAAACCACTGTGTCGCCGTCTTCCATAATCAGGTCGATCTCGCCCTGTCGGCAACGGAAGTTGCGGTCGATCAGGGCAAGCCCTTGTTGTGTCAGCCAGTGTGCAGCCTGTTTTTCAGCGGCGCCACCGGAATTTTTGTTATTGCGTCGTAATCTCACGAGTGCTGACATTGTTCCCGGGGTCCGACACCTTGGGTAGCGGTCGGGCCTCGCCATTGATGAATACGCCCCAATCCAGCTCGCGAACAATGCGTTGCTGGTTCATGCGCAGCCGCCCGGTCACCCCGGGTAGCTCGCTGGAGGGCAGGGTGCTGAGCAGATAGAGGCGGCTCTGCAGCCGGTAGGCATCGATGCCCATGGCAAAGAGTCGCTCGTAACGGCCATGCCCCTCCGGCCACTGTTCCTCGGCGAGGCGGCGCAGCGCTGAATCCTCGTTGCCAAGCATCCATGGCATGTCCACAAAACGCACGCCGTTCAGGTCCTGGTCCCGGCGTGGGTTGGCTTCGCCACTGTAAATCAGTGCGGTGGAATAGACCGGCAGATCCTTGGCGTAGTGGAAATTCAGGGCGGGTTTGACCTGTCGACCCTGATTCGGGTTGGCGAGCAGGAAAATGAAGTCCATGTCCTGGCGGCTACGAGGCTGGATGTCCATGTCCAGGCTGGTAAAACGGCTGATGGCTTCGCCGCGGCTCTTGCTCTGGGCGACCAGCAGCAATTCCTTGACGGTATCTCCCAGCGTGGGGCCTTCCTGATAGGTCCGGGTCACGGTAACCGTGCCGCCGAGGGATTGCCATTGCGAGGCAAACGCCTGTGCCACGCGCTCTCCCCATTCCCCTTCCGGATAGAGAATGCCGGCCTGGTCCGCCCCTTCGCGGGCGCCTTGCTGGGCAATTTGCCGTGCCTCATCTTCCGGGGCCAGGCCAAACTGGAAGAAGTTTTCCGGAAGCGCGCCCTGATCAATGTAGTTAAGCGCCAGAGTGGTGACCGGCAGGGTGCCCTGGGAGGCAATGGTGGCGGCCTTTTCCTTGGCTAGCGGACCCAATACAAAATCGGCGCCTTCCTGAATCGCTTTCTGGTAGACCGCGAGAATGTCGTCACTGCCGGAGTCATAAAAGCGCAGTACCGGTGGGTTGCCATTCTGCTTGTGCTGGTAGTAGGCCGTCATCATGCCTTCCTGCAGGGCCTGTCCGGCGTTTCTCAGTGGGCCGGTAGCAGGCAGCAGGACAGCGACCTGACTGGGTCTTTCGCTGGCCGCTTTTTCCAGGGCGTCCATGATGTCAGGGACATCCTTGATGGCGGGGTGGGTGCGCCATTGGGCACTCCACTGATCAAGCCGGCTGACCTGGGCGTCCAGATCGGCGATGGGATCGCGGTAGAGCTGGGCAAGGGTGAGCCAGCCCCGCAGATCGCCACTGCTGCCATCAATGGCATTGGCCAGTTCGGTGTTGGGCAGCTGCATTAGCAACTGCCAGATAAGCTCGTGGTTGTAGGCTTGTTGATCATCATCCAGCAGGGGGTGGGCAGCCACGCGCTGCTGCAGGCTGCCGATCAGATCGCCTTTCATGGCCAGGGCGTCGGCTTTGAGCAGATCCAGTTGAGCCTGGCGTTCACCGGAATACTGGAGGATTGTGACTTCATGGCGTTGCAGCAGTGCCAGGGCGGTGTCGGGTTGCTGATCGCCCAGTTGTGCTCGCCCGCTCAGCAGTAGCCAGTGGAAGCGTTGCTCCTTATCCATGGCGTGCGGGTTCAGGTCGGCAAGCAGCTGACCGGCGTCACCGGGGCGGTTCTGCTCCAGATAGGTGGCAGCCCATTTCAGCGTGGCGCTGATGCGGGTGGTGCTGTCCTGGCTGGCCAGTTGGCTGCGTGCAGCAGACAGGGATGCGGGCGCATTGCCCACCTCAGGCGCAGACGGTGTTTGATAAACCGTGCTTCGAGAGGGGGATGTGGTTGTTGCACAGCCGGCGATCATGGCGGCAGCAAACAGCGCTGCCAGGGGTGCCTTTCTGAATTCCATGGCGAGAGGTTCGTATTACCAGAATGAAGCCGCTATTGTAGGCGCTTCATTGAAGCCTCACCAGTTGAGTCGTGCACAGTTATGAGTGGAACTTTGTATATTGTCAGTACACCGATCGGTAATCTGGATGACATCAGTCATCGGGCGATCGCGGTACTGCGTGAGGTGGATTGGGTGGCGGCGGAGGATACTCGCCACAGTCAGCGGATGCTGGAGCAACTGGATGTGCGCACGCGGTTGATCAGTTGCCATGATCACAATGAGGGGCAGCGCAGTGAAGAGCTGGTGGCCCGGCTGCAATCCGGAGAGCAGGGGGCGCTGATCAGTGATGCGGGTACTCCTCTGATCAGCGATCCCGGATATCGTCTGGTTCGCGCCTGTCATGGCGCAGGGATTCGGGTCGTGCCGGTGCCGGGGGCCTCGGCACTGTTGGCCGCCCTGGCGGCAGCAGGTCAGCCCTCGGATCGTTTTCTGTTTGAGGGGTTTGTGCCAGCCAAGGGGGCGCCGCGACAGCAGGCCATTGAGCGTCTGGCCAGGTCGTCAGTCACAAGTATTATTTATGAGGCGCCGCATCGCGTGTTGTCCTTCCTGGAGGCTCTGCAGCCGCTGGTTGAAAAAGATCGTGAAATTTCCCTGTGCCGCGAGTTAACCAAGCAATTTGAAACCGTTCGCCTGGGCGCTGTGGCGGATATTTGCGATTGGGTGGCGTGTGACACTAATCAGCAGCGGGGAGAGCTGGTGTTGATCCTGTCGCCAGCGACGCAAACGGCTGCCTGGAGCGACAGGGATGAGGCTCTGGCGAAATCCCTGCTGGCGGAACTGCCGGTATCCCGGGTGGCGAAAATTATGGCGGCTCATACCGGTATGAAACGCCAGGCGGTGTATGCGCTGTTAGAGGCAATGAATAATTAATAGTTAATAATGAATAACTCGCGATCCGGTTTGGTCGTTTTTCAGGCACAAGAGACCGCGCTCAACGTTAGGGGGCGCGGCCTCTTGCGTTTCAATATCAGAAAACCTGGTCCGCGCAGCTATTAATTATTCACTATTAATTATTAACTGTTTAGACTCCGCCCCGGACCGGTCAGACAGTCGCTGGCAGTCGTTCTTTTGAAGGATGACTGCTGGAGGAAAGTCCGGGCTCCGCAGGGCAGGGTGCCAGGTAACGCCTGGGGGTCGCACTGGCAACGGTGAGGCTACGGCTAGTGCCACAGAAAATATACCGCCGGTTTCTCCTCTGGATGGATCGGTAAGGGTGAAAAGGTGCGGTAAGAGCGCACCGCGCCGCTGGTAACAGCGGTGGCAGGGTAAACCCCACCCGGAGCAAGACCAAATAGGGATCCTATGGCGTGGCCCGCGCTGGATCCGGGTAGGTTGCTAGAGGCTGGTGGCGACGCCAGCCCCAGATGAATGACTGTCCACGAC
>JAZAJX010000023.1:0-17169 GCA_036230225.1 Pseudomonadota bacterium
ATGACAGAAAAAAGCCCGCGCCGGTTATCCGGGGCGGGCTTTTTTACCAAGCGCGAGCGCCTTGAGGAGGTTATGCCTTGCCCTGGTTGGCCACGGCTTCAGCGGCCTTGGCCACTTCCTCGGCATCGCCCAGGTAGTAGTTCTTGATGGGCTTCAGGTTGTCATCCAGCTCGTACACCATCGGCATGCCGGTGGGGATGTTGAGCTTGACGATTTCCTCGTCGGATATGTCACCCAGGTATTTCACCAGGGCCCGCAGGCTGTTGCCGTGGGCGCAAATCAGCACCTGCTTGCCGGCTTCGATCTGCGGTTTGATGTCGCTTTCAAAGTAGGGCACGAAACGATCCACCGTGTCCTTGAGGCTTTCGGACAGCGGGATCTCGTTCTCGCTAAGGTCCTTGTACACCCGGAAGTTACCCGCGTAGCGCTCGTCATCACGCTCCATCTTCGGCGGCGGAGTATCGTAGCTGCGGCGCCAGATATGCACCTGCTCGTCACCATACTTGGCGGCGGTTTCCGCCTTGTTCAGGCCTTGCAAGGCGCCATAGTGACGCTCGTTTAGGCGGTAGTCGCGGATGACCGGAATCCACATCTGGTCCATGTTGTCCAGAATGGTCCACAGAGTGCGGATGGCACGCTTGAGCACGGAGGTGTAAGCCACATCGAACTCGAAGCCTGCTTCCTTCAGCATTTCGCCGGCCTTGCGCGCTTCTTCGCGGCCCTGGTCGGTGAGATCCACGTCTTTCCAGCCGGTGAAACGGTTTTCCTTGTTCCAAACGCTCTGGCCATGGCGGACCAGTACCAGTTTCGTGCTCATTCGGTGATTCCTGTGCGGTTTTCAGTGCGGCGCAAAGCGTAGCAGAAAAGCGCGGGGAAATTGAGCGTAGTGCCGGATATTTCGGCCCGGCAGTGCGCCGGAATGCAAATTTGAGCATCTGCCAGCCTGGGATTGGCCCCTCCGACGAAGAAATCCGCCAACCCGGTGGGGCGGTGGCTGAAATCTTGTGGCCCGAGCCCGTATAATCGTCGCCAATTCAGACGCAGGCGACTTCATGGCTTATCTCTGGTGTGACCACAGCGACGATATCTCCACCTGGCAGTCCGGACTGAGCGCAGCGACGCCGCTTTACCTGGACACCGAATTCATGCGCGAACGCACCTACTGGCCGCAGTTGGCGCTGGTGCAGGTCCACGACGGGGAGCAGATCCGACTGATCGATACAACCCGGGTGAGTGGAGAAGTCCTGCAGCCGGTATTCCAGCAGCATACGCTGGTGATGCACGCCTGCTCCGAGGATCTCGAGGCTATCGCCGCGTTCAGTGGCGACTACCCGGCGGCCATTGAAGATACCCAGATTGCGGCGGCACTGACTGGTGAGGACATGCAACTCGGCTACCAGAAGGTAGTGCAAATGCTGCTGGGGGTGGAACTGCCCAAGGGCGCGACCCGAACCAACTGGCTGAAACGCCCGCTCAGTGAAGAGCAGCTGCATTACGCCGAGGACGATGTGAAATACCTGCCCGAGGTCACGGCTATTTTGCGCGACCGGCTGGCCACATTGGGCCGGGAGGCCTGGTGGCAGGAAGAATGCCAGCGCCTACTGCGCCAGGCGCGGTCCGTGACGGACCCGGACAAGGCCTGGCGGAATGTGAAGGGCGCCGGCCTGTTGCAGGGCCAGGCCCTGGCGGTGCTGGCGGTACTGACGCCGTGGCGGGATCGTATGGCCCGTGAGCGTGATCTCCCCAAGGGTTTTGTCCTCAAGGATGCCCAGCTACTGGATCTGGCCCGTTCCAGCCGCAGTGACCGGGGGCTGTTCTCGGACCTGGGGTTGCACCCCAAGGTGGTGCGTCGTGATGGCGATGCCATCCTGGCGCTGCTGGAAGAAGGGCGTCGCGGCACGCCGCCGGAGCCATTACCGGGGCCGCCGGATGCCCGTCAGAAAAAACTGGCGAAGACCTTGCGCAACCGGGTTGGTGAGATTGCCGAGGCCATGACAATGAAGCCGGATGTGCTGATGCGCCGGCGCTGGCTGGAGGCCCTGATCCGGCACCCGGACCGGGTGCCGGAGCCGCTGACCGGTTGGCGTCACGAGATTGTGACCAAGCCCCTGCTGGAGTTGCTTTGATGTTGAAGGGCAAACTGTTCTGCTCGATTTACAAGACCCGCAAGAAAGTGGGGATGTATTTGTTCGTGGACCGTCAGAAAGGCCTGAAAGACCTGCCGGAGGTGCTGCTCAAGCAATTCGGCACCCCGATTCACGTCAATGACATGATCCTGTCTCCCGACCGGCCTCTGGCCCGGGCGGATGTGACGCAGGTGATGGATAATATTCGTCAACAAGGGTTCTATCTGCAGATGCCGCCGCCGCCGGACGAGGATCTGTACCTGGCGGAAGGGCACCCGGATCGCCCGCGGAGCCTGGATGGCGACTGAGCGTCTGCGCGAACGGTTCTGGGAACTGCCGCTGGGGGAGCTGTCGAAACCCGAGTGGGAAGCGCTGTGTGACGGGTGTGGGCGGTGCTGTCTGGTGAAGTTGCAGGACGAGGACAGTGGGGAACTGGCATTTACCAACCTGGCCTGTCGCTATCTGGATAGCCGAAAATGCCAGTGTCGGGTGTACGATACCCGTTTTCGCAAGGTGCCGGATTGTATCCAGGTCACCGAGGCGATGGCACGGAATACCGACTGGCTGCCCACCAGCTGCGCCTACCGACGGCGCGCTCATGGTCAGCCCCTGGCGGACTGGCATCCGCTGATCAGTGGGGATCCAGACAGTGTTCGGCAGGCCGGTATCAGCGTGGCCGGTCGGGTCGTCTCCGAGCAGCTTGTGCACGAAGACGATTGGGAAGAGCATATTGTTCACTGGATAGAGTAGGGCGGTCATTGATCCTGTGCTCTGTCCGCGTCAAATAGGGAGTCGTTGTGACAACGCAAGCATATATGTGGGGCTGGTTGGCCTATTTACTCGGTAGCGGTTTGGTACTGCTGGTGTGGTGGTGGCTGACGCGGCCGGTGGCCGGTTGGGCCAGATTGCCGTTGCGGGTGCTGCTGGCGGCTCTGCTGCTTACTCCCTGGTCGGTATCGCCACAGCATGATGAGTGGGCGCCAGCCTGGGTGGTCACCTTGTTTGATGGTTTGGCCCAGGACGATGTCAGCCTGTGGCGAGCCGGCGGGCCGCTGCTGGCCATGCTGGTGGTCGCCTTGTTGATTGCCGGGCTGGAATTGTGGCGCCGTGGCCGCCGGGTCGCCGGGACGGAGCAATGAGCGATTGCATCTTCTGTCAGATCCGCGATGGCAAACTGCCTGCCAGCGTGGTCTACGAGGATGAACAGGCCATGGTCATTCTCGACCTGTTCCCCGTTCGTGAAGCCCATTGCCTAGTGATCCCCAAGATTCATGCGCCACTGCTGGAACAGCTGGAGACCGAGTTGGCCCACCATCTCATGGACCTGGCTCGTCGCACCATCGTGGCCCAGAAACGGGCGGGGCTGGCAGTAAAAGCTCACAACATCATGGTCAATGATGGCCGGGAAGCCAATCAGCATGTGCCCCATGTGCACGTGCATGTGATCCCCCGCCGTGGTGGTGACACTCTGGTCACGGCGTTTACCTGGGCCACCCGATTGCTCAATATCTTTGGGCTTGCCCGTCGTCGCAAGAAGCTTGACCGCATGGCTGGGTTGCTGGCGGAGCATTTTCCGGAAACCGTTCGATAACCTTGCCGGTCGAGTGGCTGCTGTCATGTGCGCCAGTCCTTCACGGTTTGCGCCAGGCACGTACCCGTAACGGCCAATGCACCCTTCGCAAGCCTTTGCCCCAGGCATTCCGAAGCGCTGGCGCGAAGTCTGCCAGCGGGGCCTCCCCGGCACGGGCGGCCTGGACCAGGGCGGACCAGGTATCGAGATAGCCAAGCATGTCGGCAGCGGACCAGTCGCGGGTAATGGTGGTATCCGGGAAGGCCAGGGTTGCCCAGGGCAGGTTGGCATCCGGGTAGCCGGCGACCACCTGGGCCCGTTCGGTCGGCCACCAGCGAGCCAGCGGACCGTCGTGAAATTCCCGGATCATGCCTTCCAGACCGTCCACCTCGCAGACCCCGTAACTGATCAGCGCCAGGACGCCGCCGGCTCGCAGGGTTCGTGCCGCCTCGACCAGAAACGCGGACTGGTCAAACCAGTGGTAGGCCTGGGCCACGGTGATCAGGTCCAGGCCGTTATCGACCAGTGGAAGACAGTGCGCCTGGCTGACCAGATAGTGGCTTTGTGAAGGGGGAGCGGCGAGCAGTTGTGCTTGGCTGATGTCGGCACCGATAACCCGGGAGAAATGGGGCTCCAGGCCAAGGCAGGCCTGGCCGCTGCCGCAGCCCAGATCCAGTGCCAGATCATGGCGGGAGGTCTGGCTGGCAAGCCACTGGAACAGGGTGTCGGGGTAGGAGGGACGAAATTGCTGGTATTGGCTGCCGCGCTGGAACAGCGATTCAGTCACTGAAAAAACCGTCGTCATCGAAATGGGCGGCCCACAGTCGACCGTCCGCCCGTTCCAGATCCAGCGCGATACCGGCCATCAACTGGCCTTCAGGCGCGGCGCACCAGGCGACCGTCCCGTAGAGATGGTAGGTGCCGTGCTCCTCCAGCAGTGCAATCCAGAGCTCCACATCTGTATCGGGCTTGATGGGGGCGGGGAGCTCCACACTGATTCCGGCCAGAGACAGATCGTGGGTGACCAGATAGAGACGGTCGGCCGGGTCTACCGAGCCGGACTGGCTGGGGAGCAGGGTCAATGCCAGGTTCTCTTCGCGCGCGGTACGGGGGTAGCGACGATTATCCATAGCCGTTGCCATAGGATTTATCCGTAAATCATTCTGTCGACGGCGTAAGCGGCGACCGCCATGGTGGCGACGACACCTGCCAAGAACAAAAGAAACAGCAGGGCGGGCTTGACCGTTTTCGGCAAGGGTTCGGTTTCCCGTGGGGTCCGGGTCTCCTGCATTTTGCTCATGCGCTATCTCCCTGATATCTCCGGGTACTTTACAGTATCAGTTATTCGCCGACGATAGGAAACTGGTATCGACACGGGTAAGCACCCGTGGTGGCAGGAAAAAAGAAGGAGCCGGTACGGCTCCTTCAGGACGGGACAGGGGGGTTACCCGTTCGATTCAATCTTCTGGAACATGTACTCATGCACCGAATCGGACATGAGCGGGACGTAGGAGACCAGTAAAAGGGCCGTCAGCATCACCGCAATGGGCAGCAGGTACTTCTCGTAGCGGCGGTAGAAAGAGCCGTTTCTGACCTTGGCGCTTTCAACCTCGTCATCGCCTACCACCTGCCGGGTCAGCAAGTGATTCAATGCCACTGGAGGGGACAGGTAACCGAGTTCGAAGGCCACCAGACTGATCATCCAGAAATGCAACGGTGCGATGCCATTGTCGAAAGCCACCTGCGCGATGGTGGCATTCACCAGAATCACCGCCCCAAAGGGATCCATGATCATGCCGATGATCACCATGGTGACGACCAGCAGGGTCATCGCCAGCCATACGGAGGAGAACGTCTCCGGCAGGGCCTCCATGACGCCGGATCGCTCCAGTAGCCCGCCCATGCTTACGGTAAGTGCCATCAGCATCAGCAGCGCGCCGATGTGGCCTGTGGTTTCATTGGTGGAAAACCGCAGAGAGCTCTCCAGTGTCTCACCCACACCTTCCTCTTTTTCCGGCAATTCTGAGAGGTCGGCTGCAGGTTTGATCAGGTAATGAATGGCCAGGCTGGCGGCAAGCACCAGGTTCCGCCAGAAAAGCCCGGTAAGGGTGTCTCCCAGCTGGCTGGCGGATGTGCCGGACGGAATATTGCCGTTATCCAGTGCCTGGCTCAGCTGCCAGGTGTCATAGGCGGAATGAACCAGCAGGAAAACCAGTCCAATGGCACAAAGATGCAGGAAAAAGCGACTGAACTTCTCGTAGATAAGTACGGCAAGCATGATCACCGGCAGGATGATCGGCGCGTAGTTCTCATTGAGTTGGGTATCGAGCACATCCCTGAAAGCCACAACCACCGTGCCGATCACAATCACGTAGGGCAACAGGGGAATGAGCCGCTTCAGGCTGGCAGGAACGGCCTCGGAAAAGGGCGCTATGCGTGCCGGTTCTGTGCGAGCGAACTGGCTGTAGATAAAGAAAAGCAGCAGAGTAAGGCCGAATACCTTCACCCCGGAAGTAAACAGTTCATCGGTGGTCACGCTGTTGTTCAGAGCGGCAATAATCACTACCAGCAGGCAGGGGCGCAGTACTACCCCCATGGAGCCGGACATGGCGGCACCAGCCAGCGCCAGTTGCTTGCGGGCGCCGGCGCGAACCAGTTCATGATAGACGGTGGCGCCGGCCGCGATGATGAAAATACCGGATGCGCCTGTGTAGGCCGTGGGAATGGCCGTCACGGCCAGTACCACAAAGCACATCAATTCCGGTGACATCTTCCAGGGGCGCAGTACATCAAAGACCAGATGCACCATTCGCGTCTGGCGTAGCAACATACCTACCCAAATATACAGCCCCAGGCTCAGAAACATGGTGGAAAATTCCATCATCATGCCCAGATAGACACTGGAGCCGTGCAGGTAACCCTGAGACATAAACTGAATGCTGGCGCTAAGGCACATGTAGGAATAAAGCGGCACAGTCAGTAGGGCCTTGCCCCAACTGCCGCCCTGTTCCAGGTCACTGGGGGGCTTGATGAGTTGCCAGAGTGAGGCAAGGGAAAGCAGGGCGAAGCCACCGATCCAGAACTGGTGCAGGTAGAAGTGATTAACCTGCACCCCGTCGGCCATGGCCTTGAGTTCCTCGCCACGGTAGATCCAGGCTGAGGCCATCAGCAGGACGTTGGCGGTGAGCTGGCCCAGCGTGGAAACCAGATGATCCTTGCGGGTGCGAGAAGGGCGTAGCGCAATGTGGTGGCGTGTCAGCGTTGCGGTGGTCGCGCAGATGATGATCAGCAGGCAGAGCAAGAGCCGCTTGTAGTCGCCCAGCGTGCTGACAACCTGGGCAACCCCGCCTTCCAGATTACGAAAGGCAATCACACTGGGTGTTACCTTCTCCTGCACCATCTGATAAGTGGCCCACTTCTCCCTGCATATCTGTTGAGAGGATGTCAGTGATTCCCGCAGTGCAGCTTCATCCACTTCGCTGCCGAGAAGACCGGCAAGGGGGTCATTGGCCATGCGTTCCTTCTGATCGGCAATGGCCTTTTCCAGCGCTTTGTCCAGATCTGCATCCGGGTTGCAGGTCGGTTCTGCCTGTAGGCCTGCGCCGCGCAGCTGAAAATAGTTTTCCCAGGTGTTTTCGCCGATTTTCAGAAGTTGGGAGTGAATGACTTCGCCGGAGGCGAGAAAGATAGTCATCAACAGAAGGAGAAGGGCGGGCATGGAGGAAAACCACTCCCGGCCTGTTCGCTGTCCAATGCGCAGGCTGATAGCCATGTGTTTGTCCTTGTTTTTTTATTCGGTGGCGGATTCGGCAAGATAGCAGAATGGCTCAAGCGGCAAAAGCAGGGCGGGGGGAGGGGTTCAGAAGGCAAAAAAGAAGGAGCCCGAGGGCTCCTTCTTGGCAGGGATGAAATCAGCGCTGAACTTAGCCGCCAACCTCAATTTTCTGGAACATGTACTCATGCACCGTATCGGACATCAGCGGTACATAGGACACCAGCAGCAGCGCGGTCAGCATTACCGCGATGGGAAGCAGGAACTTCTCATAGCGACGGTAGAAGCTGCCACCCTGGACCTTGGCGGATTCCACCTCGGCTTCCCCGACCACCTGTCTCGTCAACAAGTGGTTCAGTGCCACGGGGGGTGACAGATAACCCAGTTCGAAAGCCACCAGGGTAATCATCCAGAAGTGCAAGGGCGCGATGCCGTTGTCGAAGGCGATCTGGGCGATGGTGGCATTCACCAGAATGACCGCCCCGTAGGGGTCCATGATCATGCCGATGATCACCATGGTGACCACCAGCAGGGTCATGGCCAGCCAGATGCTCGGGAAGGTCTCAGGCAGATGTTCCATGACACCGGAACGCTCGATGATACCGCCCACACTCACGGACAGAGCCATCAGCATCAGCAGGGCACCAATGTGACCGGTGGTTTCATTGGTAGCAAAGCGCAGCGACGTTTCCAGCTTCTCCCCGACCCCGGGCTCGGCTTCGTAATGGGTGTCGATATCCGGAGTCTTCACCACGTAGTGAAGCACGATACAGGCGCCGAGAATCAGGTTGCGCCACAGCAGGCCCCAGAACAACGACTCCAGATCGGCTGCCGAGGTACCAGTGGGGATGTTGCCAGCGTCCAGAGCCGCATTGATGCCGACCAGGTTGTAGAGGGAGTACGCCAGCAGCGGTACCAATACAATGGTAAACAGATGCAGGGTCTTGGTGCTCAGCTTCTCGAAGATCAGGATAGCCAGCAGCATCACCGGCAGGATGATCGGCGCGTAGTTCTCGTTCAGTTCGGTGTCCAGCAGGTCGCGGAATACCACCACGACGGTGCCCATGATGATCACGTAGGGCAGCAGCGGTACCAGACGCTTGAGGCTGGCAGGAACGGCTTCGGAGAAGGGCGCGATCCGGGCGGCTTCAGTACGGGCAAACTGGCTGTAGATGAAGAACAGCAGCAGCGACAGGCCGAAGATCTTGAGACCGGAGGTGAACAGCTCGTCGGTGGTCACGGAGTTGTTCAGTGCCGCGATGATCACCACCAGCAGACAGGGACGCAATACCACACCCATGGAGCCGGACATGGCAGTCGCTGCCAGAGCCAGCTGCTTGCGGGCACCGGCGCGAACCAGTTCGTTGTAGATGGTGGCACCGGCGGCAATCACGAAGATACCGGAAGCGCCCGTATAAGCGGTCGGGATCGCCGCCACGGCGAGCACCACGAAACACATCAGTTCCGGAGACATCTTCCAGGGGCGCAGCACATCGAAGACCAGGTGGGCCATCTTGGTCTGACGCAGCAGCATACCGATCCAGATGTACAGGGCCAGGCTCAGGAACAGGGTGGACAGTTCCATCATCATGCCCAGGTACACACTGATACCGTGATAGTAGCCCTGGCTGATGAACTGGATGCCCGCAGTGATACACATGAAGCTGTACAGCGGGATGGTCAGCAGGGCCTTGCCCCAGCTGCCGCCTTCTTCCAGGTCCTTGGGCGGCTTGATCAGCTGCCACAGGGCTGCGAGAGAGAGCAGGGCAAAACCGGCGATCCAGAACTGGTGCAGGTAGAAGTGGTTGACCTGTACCCCGTCTGCCATGGCGCTCACTTCCTCACCGCGATAGATCCAGGCGGAAAGCAGCAGCATCACGTTGGCGGACAGTTGCCCCAGGGTGGACACGAAGTGGTCCTTGCGGGTCTGCGCCGGACGCAGGGAAATGTGGTGGCGGGTCAGGGTGGCGGTGGCCGCACAGATGATTACCAGGATACACAGCAGCAGTCGCTTGTAGTTACCCAGCGTTGTCACGATCTTGGCCACGCCGCCTTCCAGGTTCCGGAAGGCGATCACACCGGGTGTGACCTTTTCCTGCACCATGGTGTAGGTGTCCCATTTCTCACGGCAGATCTGTTGTGAGGCTTCCAGGGACTGGCGCAGGGCGTCTTCGTTGACCTCGGTGCCGAACATGGCAGCCAGAGGGTCATCCGCCATCTGCTGTTTCTTGCGAGCGACCGCTTCTTCCAGTTGGTCGTCGATGTTGGCGTCGGGGTTACAGCTCGGCTCCTGCATGATGCCGGCACCGCGGAGCTGGAAATAGCCTTCCCAGGTGTTTTCGCCAATTTTCAGCAGCTGGGAGTGAATCACTTCCCCGGATGCCAGGAATACTGTCATCAGGAGAAGAATCAGAGTCGGTAGTGATGACAACCATTCGCCGACGGAACGGTTTGCCACTTTCATAGTTGAAGGTTTGTCCATTGTGCACCCGGTTATTGTTATACCGCATCCAGAAAGCGGAGAATCAGGCTAACCCTTTGGCCCTCAAGCCTTTTCTCTGCATTCCAGGGCGGTGTAAACACCATGCCAGCCCGGCAAGGTCTTGCCGGGGGCTGCAAATAGGTTGCTAGGGAAAAACGGGGCCACTCGGGCCCCGCTTGAATCATTACAGCGTGTTATTCGACAGGATTCACACATTCCGCACGGGAAGGTTCTTCCTTGCAGCGCACCTTGCGCAACAGGGACATCATGTCTTTATCGTAAACGCCTTCCTTGGTCAGCTGGATGCGTGCTTCACGCATCATTTCGTCGTAACGCAGCTTGTCGGCTTCCGGAATACGGATCCACCACTTCTTGTCGACTTCGCTGTTGGCGTTGTTGATCACGGTCATGGCACGGTCAAACTGGCCCAGCATGTACTTGCGAGAGCTCTCCGCGAAACCGGCCGGGAACTTGTCTTTCTTGAGAATGACCTGGGCGGTCAGCTGACCCAGAACATAATCGATCATACCACCGTCAGGCTGCATGCCCTTGTAGAGTTCCAGTGCGGAGTAGGCCGCGATGGGGGCAAAACAGATATCCACGGAACCGTTGTTGAAACGGCCGGAGAAGTTGGTGATATCGGACATCACCGGGGACATGCCCACGCGGGAGGCCATGCTGGCCTGGGCGCTGTCGTACTCGAGCACGGCAATGGATTTACCGGACAGTTCACCGACAGTGTCGATGGTGCGATCTTTCACAAACAGGTAGGCGGCACCCATGGGAGCCACACCGCCCACTTCATAAGGACCGGAGACCAGCTTTTCGTTGATGGAAGGGTTGCCACTTGCCAGAACGGTCACCACGGTGCGCATGGCACTGTAGGACGGGATGGCGCCGATGGAATCCAGACTGCCGGTATAGCTGTTGAACTGACGGCCACGAATACCGGTCAGCACGGCAGCGTCACACTGGCCGGCCTTCAGATCTTCGGAAGCAATCTTCTCATCCGTGTAGGGCTTCAGCTCCAGATCTACACCCCAGCCGAGAGCGGCGGTTTTGTAGTCTTTCATGATGTTGTAGATATCACCGTTGGCACCGATGATGTCGAAAACGCACATGGACCGCTTTTCGGCGGCCTGGGCGGGACTGAATGTCAATGCAAGTGCAGCGGTAGCTGCTGTGGTTAACGCCTTGAAATAGCGCATGGCTTGTCTCCTGGTTACTTCTTAATCTAATTCAAAGCGGCCCGAAGGCCGCAACAGGCTTACAGCAAATCGTCAATATTGACAGCCGGACCGGATTTGGCGGCGTCGTCCCAGAAGGTACCGAGCCCACCAATCGGGGTGCGCTTACCGGTATTTTCTGTCCATTCACGGTCGGAAATACCGGTAATGATGAAGCTGGCAATGGTATCCATCAGGGTATATTCCGGGTCCAGGTTCTTGTCGTTGGCAGCAAAGTCACGGATGGCCTTGCGCATACGCTCTTCGTCACCTTTGCTGAAGGCGCTCATAGCGTAGAGTGCACTACCCAGGCGCACACCGCCATCGAAGCCGGCTTTGGCAGAAGCTTCCAGTTCTTTCCAGGGTTCGGCATTGGGCGGAGCCAGCATGGGCAGCAGGTTCCAGACAGCGGCACGGGTACCACGGGGGACGCCCCACCATTTTTCGTTTTCGAGACACTTCATGTTGCGCTCGACCTTGGCGGCGATATCACGGGGAACCCCGACAGCACCATCGGCACCACCATCGTTGAGCAGGGCCTGAACGCCGGAAATATTGCCGATCATCCAGACCAGCTCATCAAAGTCGGTTTTCAGCCGCGGGCACTCACCATCCTTTACGTCACCGAAAGCAGTGAGCATGTTCTGGTAGGCGGTATATTGACGCTCGGCAGCAACGGCGGACCAGCGCTTCTGTTCGATGCGGGCGTCCTGGGCCTCGTTGACCTGCCCATCCTTCACCGCACGCATGTAGCGCAGCTCGGCATCAATGGCAATTTGTTCCGCACAGGTGGCGGCGGTGGTGAAGACCATGGCACCCAGTTTTTCGGGGTGGGAGCCAACGCGTTCAAAGGCCATCAGCAGCGGGGTCTGTGCCTCGCCGGTGACGCAAGCCATGCGTACGTCATTGTAGGTCAGCATGTAGGGCAGCATTTCGGAACGGCCAAAGCTGATCAGCACGTCCCCGGTTGTCTTGTAGATGACGCCACAGCCTTGCAGAGCCAGGATGGCGCCCCCCACCAGGGCCAGACGAGAGTGTCGTAGCATTTTTTTCAAGGTCAGAGAACCCATTCGAAAGCTCCTAGTTATTGTTCTCAAAATAGCGGGTTCAAAGGTACGAAAGTCCGTCAATTGGCACAAGCGGCAATTACAAAAAAGCCTGCAAGCAATTACAAACAATAAATTTGCTATATGATGGAATGCGTTACCTTGTGCCTGCCTTACTCATCGGGACGTAAGACTTTATTATGACAGATCATTCTGACATCAAAGACATGAAAGCCTGGCTGGCTGGTGAGCGCAGCGGGGTTTCCCTGGCCTTGAATACTGCCCGTGGCGGCATGCGGATTCTGGAGACACTCGGCGTGGTCGGCCGTCAGGGACTAAGCTGGATGCTCGGGGATCGCCCGCCAGTACCGGCTTTGCTGCGTACGACCTTTGAGTCCCTGGGGACGACCTATATCAAGCTGGGGCAGTTTATTGCCAGTTCTCCCTCGATCTTTCCCGAAGAATACGTGGAAGAATTCCAGCGCTGTCTGGACCGAACCCCGGCCCTCCCTTTTCATTATATTCGCGAGACCATCGAGAAAGAGCTGGGGCAGCCCCTGGAGGCGCTCTATCAGTCGGTAGATCCCAAGCCATTGGCCAGTGCGTCCATTGCTCAGGTCCATGCGGCGAAACTCAAAAACGGACAGGACGTCGTGATCAAGGTTCAGCGCCCTGGCGTGCGCAATGTCCTGCTGACCGATTTCAATTTCCTGTATTTCGCGGCCCGTGTCACCGAGCGGCTGGCACCGGGATTATCCCGTTCCGCCATTTCCGGCGTGATCGAGGAATTGCAGGCTGGCATGCTGGAAGAGTGTGACTTCATCAAGGAGGCGCACAATCTGCAGGCGTTCAATGCGTTTCTGCGTGATACCGGGAATACCTCGGCGGTAGCGCCAGACCCGGTCATGTCGCACACTACCGGAAAAGTGCTCACCATGGAGCGCTTTTTCGGGGTGCCGCTGACGGACATGAATGTCCTCAGGAAATATACCGATGACCCGGCGGAAACGCTGATTTCTGCGCTCAATACCTGGTTTTCCAGCCTGATGCTGTGCGACTTTTTCCATGCGGATGTGCATGCTGGCAATTTGATGTTGCTGGAGGATGGTCGTGTCGGATTCATCGATTTCGGCATTGTCGGTCGCATTCGCCGGGAAGCCTGGGACGGCATGGCCAAGTTCTTCGATGCCATTGGTCGTGGCGATGTCCGGCAGATGGCCGAAGCCATGGCCATCATCGGCATGACCCGTGAGGAAGTGGATGTGGATGCCCTGACGCGGGACATCGAAGGACTGCAAGGGGCGCTGGGGCAGGTGGATCCTTCTGCGCTGGTGCAGGCTGATCGCAATGACAAGGAGGTGAACCGCCTGCTGATGGATCTGGTGAAGATCGGAGAAAATCACGGCATTCGTTTTCCCCGCGAGTTTGCCCTGCTGCTCAAGCAGTTCCTCTATTTTGACCGCTACGTGCAGGTGCTGGCACCGGAAATGGATATGTTCAGCGACAATCGCGTTGACATCTTCGGGGCCATGGATGACATGCCGGGCGAACTGTTGCACTGACGCTCAGCCTGTTTGATGAAGTGCGGGGAGCCGGGAGGCTCCCCGTTTTCGTTTAGGCAGAAGTGCTATTCCACCGGGTTGGCGCATTCGCCTTTGGACGGGTTCAGCTTGCAGCGAATTTTCCGTTGCAACGTCAGCATATCCGCATCGTAGTAGTTTTGCTCCCTCAGGGTCAGGCGGGCTTCCTGCATCATGGTCTCGTATTCGCGCTTGTCCGCATCCGGAATGTCAATCCACCAGTGATCCGGCACCTTGGCCGCTTCCTGGTCAAGGCGCTCCTTGATCATGTGATAACTGTTGAAGAATTCCTCGCGGACCAGCTGGGCCACTTCATTGGGGAATTTATCCTTGCGACCGATCAACTGCATGGTGATCTGTGCCAGGGGATAGTTGATGATGCCGCCATCCGGGGACATGCCCTTGTAGAGCTCCAGTACCTCATAGGCCACCAGCGGGGCAGCAAGAACGTCAACGACACCGTTGTTGAACTTGTTGGGTGCGGAAACAATATCCGAGGCTACCGGCGTGGCGCCCACCTGAGACACCATTTCCGCCTGGGTGGGATCGTAATCCAGTACGGCCACCCGCTTGCCGGCCGCATTGGCCAGGGTGTTGATCGTCTTGTCGTTGACGAAGACATAGGCGCCACCAGCAGAAGCGAGTCCGAGAATCACATACTCGCCGCTGACCATCTTGTCAGCGGATTTCGGGCTGGCCATGACCTGCAGCAGGATCTTCATGTGTTCGTCACTGGGCAGGCCGCCGATGGAATCAATGGTGCCGGTATACTTGTTGAAAAGGCGGGCGCGCAGACCACTGATCAAAGCAGCGTCACAGATACCGGCTTTCAGATCTTCCACCACCACGCTTTCGCTGGTGTAGGGCTGGACATCCAGGTCCACGCCGTATTGCAGCAGTCGGGCACGCTGATCTTCGGCGGCCTTGAAGATTGGCCCGGCCCGGCCAGCAATGTCCCAGATACAGATGCGGCGTTTGAGGGGTTCGCCCATGCTGAAGCCCGCCACTTTCTGCATGGCTTCAATGCGTTCGTCCAGGCTGCGGCTCTGGTCGTAGGCGATGGCCCGTAGCTTGTTGGCCAATTCGGGAGTCAGTGAAACTCCGGGAGCGAACGATTCCAGTTCCGCCTGTTGTGCAGGTGTCAGGTTCAGTGAATTGTCTGCGTGGGCGGAGAGAGCGCCGATCAGCAGGGGGAGAATGAGCAGATGGCGAAAAAGTGACACGCGAGCCTCCACGACGGTTTTATTGTTTGAAGGCGTATTGTGACAGCTGTGACTGGTGAGTCGCTGGCCAGCCAGCCGGGGTGGCTGGCCGCGATGTCAATGGGGTGGAACGTTATTCCGTTTCCTGACTGCATTCCGGGCGCAGGGCATCCAGCCTGCAGCGAATCCGTTTCATGATCTTCAGCATGGTGGCATCGTAGTAGCCGGTCTCGCGCAACTTGAGGCGAGCGGCGCGCATCATGGAATCGTATTCCTGCTTTTCATGCTCATCCACTTCAATCCACCAACGATCCGGGATCTCTCCGGCCTCACGCTTCAGCGCTTTGTGAATAGAGGTAAAACTGTCCGCGGCGACTTCACGAATCACGGCGGCAAAAGCGGGTGGAAAGCGATCCGTGTGGCCAATCAGTTGGGCGGTCAGCTGAACGATGGGATAGTTCACGATGCCGCCATTGGGGTCCATGCCTTTGTAAAGCTCCAGTACCTGGTAGGCCACCAGCGGCGCAGGCAGGACATCGACGCTGCCATTATTGAACTGGTTAGGCGCGGTGGCCAGGGTGGTGGCTACCGGGGTAGCGCCGATCTGGGCCACCATCTTGGACTGGCCGGGATCAAAGTCGAGCACGGCAACTTTCTTGCCGGCAACTCGCTCCAGAGAGTTCAGTTTGTTGTCGTTCACAAACAGGTAGGCGGCGCCAGCAGGCGTTACGGCCAGAGTCAGGTATTTGTTGCTGACCATGTTCTCGCTGAGCTGCGGCAGGGCAATGGAATGCATCAGCATATCCATGTGCTCCAGGGAGGGCAGGGCGCCAATGGCATCAATGGTGCCGGTAAAGCGGTTGAACTGGCGCGCGCGAAACCCGCTCATCAGCGCGGCATCACACTGGCCGTTTTTCAGCGATGCAATCATGGCGCCTTCATTGGTAAAGGCTTCCAGGCTGATATCAATTTTATAGCGCAGCAAATCCAGGCGCAGGTTGGTAGCGCCATTGAAAATCGGGCCGGAACGGCCAGACAAATCCCACAGACAGATGTGGCGTTTCAGCATCTCGTCCGGTCCAAGCCCCATGTCTTTGCGGGCTTCAGCGAGCTGGGCTTGCTGTTTCGGCGTCAGCGTCAGTGCCTGGGTAGCACTGGCCAGCGCAAGCAGGGCGATGCCCATCAAGAAAGTGCGATAAATCCCCATGACGTTTCCTTTGTCATTCGTTGTGAAGCTTATATCACGCAGAAAGGGGAGGAAGTTTTACCGCCTGTATGACAATTGTACGCAGCGCCTACAGACGCTGCGTACAAATGGGGGATCCAGGTCTATCGAGTAATGCTGCACTCGGAACGTGTGGGGTCGAATTTGCAGCGAACTTTGCGCTGTAGCGCCAGCATGTCGGGGCTGTAGTAGTTCTGTTCGCGCAATACGTCACGGGCATCCTGCATCATGACCTCATACTCATGCTTGTCCTTGTCGGGAATCTCGATCATCCAGCGTGCCGGGACACGTTTGGTTTCCTGCTCAATACGTTTCATCACTTGTGGATAGGCCTCGTAAGAGGCCTCACGGATCAGCTGGGCCACTTCATTGGGAAACTTGTCCAGGCGGCCGATGAGCTGCATGGACAGCTGGGTCAGCGGATAATCGACAATACCGCCATCCGGGCTCATGCCTTTATAAAGTTCGAGAATTTCATAGGCCACCAGGGGGGCAGGCAAAATATCGATCTGGCCGTTATTGAATTTGTTGGGGGCCGAGACGATATCGGTGCTGACAGGCGTGGCGCCGATGGCGGCCACCATCTCGGCCTGGGTCTGATCATAATCCAGCACGGCCACGCGCTTGCCGGCAGCCTTGGCCAGTGAGCTGATGCGTTTGTCGTTGACAAAAATGTGGGCGGCGCCGGCGGGATAAATCCCCATTACCACATAGTCGCCCTGGACCATGTGTCCGGCCTGTTTCGGATGGGCCAGTACTTGTAGCAGGGTTTGCATATGCTTGTCGGTGGGAACGGCGCCGATGGCATCCACGCTACCGCTGTAAAGGTTGAACTGGCGGGCCCGCAATCCACTCATCAGCGCGGCATCACAGCGACCGGCCTTGAATTCGTCCACCATGACGGTTTCGTTGGTGTAGGGCACCATGTCCAGGTTGATGC
>JAZAJX010000024.1:0-5757 GCA_036230225.1 Pseudomonadota bacterium
GTCAATGGCGAGGCGGAGCGTGATCGGCAGCGGCGGATCGGGCCGTTCGATGTGGTGGTTTGCGATGGTGAGATTCTGCAGGCAAACCGACCTCGTTATCTGATGCTCAACAAGCCCGCCGCGGTGGTCAGCGCTACCTGTGATGATCATCACCCCACGGTGCTGGATTTGCTGCCGGAGGATCAGCGTGAGGGGCTGCACCTGGCCGGGCGACTGGATTTCAATTCCACCGGCCTGGTGTTGCTGACCAACGATGGCGACTGGTCCCGGCAGCTGAGTCAGCCGGAGAATCGGGTGCGCAAGCATTATCGGGTGACGCTGGAAAAGCCGTTAACCGACGACTATGTGACCGCGTTTGCCGAGGGGATGTGGTTTGAGTACGAGGGTATTGTGACGCGCCCGGCGGAGCTGAAAATCCGCAGCCCGTTCGAGGCGGATGTGTGGTTGTGCGAGGGCCGTTATCACCAGATCAAACGCATGTTCGGGCGCTTTGATAACAAGGTGCTGACATTGCATCGCGTGGCGATCGGTAACCTGATGCTGGATGAAACGTTGAAGCCGGGTGAGTGGCGGGCGCTTTCGGCGATGGAGGTTTCCTCCATTTTTTCCTGAGCATGAGGGAAAGGCATTCGCCTTGTGAACAAGGCGAAGAGAGGAGGGGGCCAAGCGATAGTCGCTAAACCAGCGGCTTGCCTTTCTTCAGGCGCCGGCGGAAATCCCATAACACCAGGTTGTAGGGCGCCTGCCGGATGACGCGCGGCAACAGCAGGCTGAGGCGGCCAATGGTGCGCACGGTGCGCTCAAAACGCTGTTGCTTTTTGTCATTCCATTCCAGCTGCATTTGCTCACGGATTTCGGGCGGCAGGAAACCGGTGGTCACAAACCGGTTGAAACGCCCCAGCAGAAAGCGGGTTGGTCGGCTGAGGAATGTCAGGTCGGCAATCATCATCAGATACTGGCGGATGCGCGCGTCAATGTGCAGCTTCTGCAGGCCCTCCTGCCAGTAGGCGTCAAACGCTTCCAGGTCTTTCGGCCAGGTATCCTGCCGCACTTGCAGGGTGGTGCCCAGCGGATGGGCCAGCTGGTAAAAGGTTTCCTGCTCCTCCCGGCTCATGGGCCCATGGAGTTTCTGGTGGGTGTCCACGAAGCCCCAGTAGAGACAGGCCGCCACCCACATCTGCAGGTTTTCATCGAAGGCGTTGTATTTCACCGGTGAGTGTTCGGTGGAGTGGACCTGGGCATGGGAACGATTCACTGCCCTGCGGTAGGCCAGCTTCTCTTCACTGGTGCCCATCATGGCGACGGCCAGGTAGGTGAAGGTGGTGCGTGAGCGTTTGATCGGATGATGCAGTATCGAGCCACTTTCCACCCGGCTTTCCGCCACCCCATAGCCCACCGCAGGCAGGGCCAGTTGCAGGATGATGTTGGCGCCACCGGCCAACAGCATGGCGCCATCGAAGATACCGGGGAATTGCTTGTCCAGTTCCCGCGCGGTGGGGGGAGTGGGCCAGTGGTGTTCCAGTCGGGCCTGGCGACTTTCCAGGTTGGCTTGGGCTGTCATTGTTGTTCTGTCCTCGCTGTCAGCGTGATGGTTCATACGCTTGTGTCATTTCATGCTAGCGAGGAGAGCCTCATCAAACAATGAGACAAAATTAATTATTTGTATCATTGCGGCGTTTTCTGGCCTTAAAGCCGCAATGCCCGGAACACCGCCCGCACATGCCCGGCCAGGACATGGGTGGCCGAGCCTTCCTCTCCCCGATAGAGCATGGCGATCTGGTAGTCGCCCAGTTCCGGCAGCTGGTATTCCTCTCCCAGTTGCTGCAGCGGCGGCTGGATCAAGCTGAGCGGGAAGGGGCCGATGGCCAGGTCCGCGTGCATGGCCGCTTCCTGGCCGGCACAGTGTTCGCTGGTATAGGCAACCCGATAGCGGTGATGGCTGCGATCCAGTGCTTCCAGCGCCATCTTGCGCCAGGGGCAGCCATGGCTGGCCAAGGCCAGGGGGAGAGGGCTCTGGGTAACCGCAATGCCGCTCTGTGCGCCGGCCCATACCAGCGGCTCGCTGTGCACGACCTCACCACGACCGGGACGTCCCTCCTTGCCGGTGGTTACCATGATCAGATCCAGCTTGCCGGCATCCAGCTGTTTGAGCATATCGGCACTTCGACCGACGATCACATTCACTTTCACGGCCGGGTGCGAACGGGAAAATTGGGTCAACACCTGGGGCAGGATGCGGGTGCCGATATCGTCCGGCGTTCCCAGGCGAACGGTGCCTTCCAGCTCCGGCGCAGTGAAGTGGCTGATGGCCTCCTGGTTGAGTTTCAGTAACCGTCGGGCAAAGCCGAGCATGGCTTCGCCTTCCGCTGTCAGGCTCACTCGGCGAGCTTCACGCAGGAACAGTCTTTGCCCGACCTGTTCTTCCAGGCGCTTGATCTGCATGCTCAAGGCCGATGGGGTGCGGAAGACTTCGGCAGCGGCCTGGGTAAAGCTCTCTGTCTCCGCAATGGCGACAAAGCTACGCAGGATTTCCGTGTCCAGAAGGGGTTGCAGGGGACTGTCTGGCGGCATGGTCTACCTTTCAGAAAAATTGAAGGATAGGTAAAGATCTTTTCGATTTACTGATGATAACCCCGGTAGCATCATGGAGGCCAATCACAGCTCAGCCACTCCACAACGT
The DNA here is from genome assembly GCA_036230225.1 of Pseudomonadota bacterium. Lineage (GTDB taxonomy): Bacteria > Pseudomonadota > Gammaproteobacteria > Pseudomonadales > Alcanivoracaceae > Alcanivorax. The sequence goes on from JAZAJX010000024.1 coordinate 2,681, forward strand.
TGTCGAACAGGGAGGAGATCATGAAGCGCCACGCACCCCATACACTCAAGGCTCCCGAGCGGACCCATTCCCGGGAACCGGATATGGTCATGCCTGCCATGCCCCCGCTGGCATTGCTGGATAATCTGGATTATCGGATTCGTCTGGCCTGGTACCGGCTGCGCAAGAACCGGGCAGAGCAGCGTGCCCGGGTGATTCAGCGGTTGCAGCGCCCGGTCTGAATTCGAACCATAATCACCAGCCACAAAAAAGGCGCCTGAAAAGGCGCCTTTTTTGTTTGCGACACGGAAGCCGTGCGGCCAGTTACATGTTCGGGTAATTGGGGCCGCCGGTGCCTTCCGGAGCCACCCAGTTGATGTTCTGGGTGGGGTCCTTGATGTCGCAGGTCTTGCAGTGCACGCAGTTCTGGGCGTTGATCTGGAAACGGTTCTCTCCAGTGTTTTCGTCCTCGACCACTTCGTACACACCCGCCGGGCAGTAACGCTGGGCCGGTTCATTCCACTTGGGCAGGTTGACCTGCAGGGGAACGTTCGGGTCTTTCAGCGTCAGGTGACACGGCTGATCTTCTTCGTGGTTGGTGTTGGACAGGAATACGCTGTCCAGCTTGGCGAAGGTGATCTTGCCGTCCGGCTTGGGATAGTCGATCTTCTTGCTCTGGTCGGCAGGCTTCAGTGTCGCGTGATCCGGAGTGGTGTCACGCATGGTGATCGGCAGCTTGCCGTTGAACAGGTTGATGTCCACAAAGGCAAAGGCGGAACCTATGAAGTTGCCGAACTTGTGCTGGGCCGGACCGAAGTTGCGCTGGGCGTGCAGTTCTTCGTAAACCCAGCTCTTGTCGAAAGCGTCCTTGTACTCGGTCAGCTCGTCGCTGCCACGGCCGCCTTTCAGAGCTTCCGCCAGGACCTCGGCGGCAATCATGCCGGACTTCATGGCCGTGTGGGTGCCCTTGATCTTGGCGAAGTTCAAGGTGCCCGCGTTACAGCCCACCAGCAGACCGCCCGGGAAGGTCATCTTCGGCAGGGATTGCAGGCCACCTTTGGCAATGGCACGAGCACCGTAGGACACGCGCTTGCCGCCTTCCAGATGCTTCTTGATTTCCGGGTTGGTCTTCCAGCGCTGCATCTCGTCGAACGGAGACACATGCGGGTTGGAGTAGGCCAGATCGGTGATCAGACCCAGGGCAACCTGGTTGTTTTCGATGTGGTACAGGAAAGCACCACCCGGGGAGCCGGACTCGGTGAGCGGCCAGCCGGCGGTGTGAACGACCAGGCCTTCCTGGTGTTTGGCCGGGTCGATATCCCACAGTTCCTTGATACCGATACCGTAATGCTGCGGATCGGTGCCTTCGCGCAGGTTGAATTTTTCCTGCAGCTGTTTGCCCAGGTGACCGCGGCAGCCCTCGGAGAAGATGGTGTACTTGGCGTGCAGCTCCATGCCGGGCATGTAGCTGTCTTTCTTCTCGCCGTCGTGGCCAATCCCGAAATCGCCGGTGGCGATGCCCTTTACGGAACCATCGTCGTTGTAGAGGATCTCGGTGGCGGCAAAGCCGGGGAAGATCTCGATGCCGAGGCCTTCGGCCTGCTCGGCCAGCCAGCGGCACAGATTGCCCAGGGAAATGATGTAGTTCCCTTCATTGTGCATGGTCTTGGGTACGAACAGGTTCGGCACTTTCTGTGCCTTTTCCGGGCCGGTGAGGTAGTAGATCTCGTCGCCGGTGACCTTGGTGTTAACCGGAGCGCCCATTTCCTGCCAATTGGGGAACAGCTCGTTCAGGGCGCGCGGCTCGAGCACCGCACCGGAGAGAATATGGGCGCCGACTTCGGAACCTTTCTCCACCACGACCACACTGATTTCCTGACCGGTTTCCTGGGCGATCTGGCCCAGACGGCAGGCGGTTGCCAGACCGGAAGGACCGGCGCCGACGATGACTACGTCGACTTCCATAGATTCGCGTTCCACAGCCTGTCTCCTCGCTATCGATTGCGTTTCGGCCCGGAAGCCACTGAGAAAGGGGTTCTGACACACTCTGGCACAGAAAACCTTTCTCAGCAGCCGCCTGGGGCCAGCCTTGGGGTGGCGCGGAGTATATAGAGATAGGCCAAACCGCACCACTGCCTGGGTTGACTCTGCTGCCTTCGACCTGTGTCAGGGTTTGTCTATTAAGGCAGGGGATATGGCCCGCCGGCAGAATCACTTTCAAACAGGTGTTCGGATTATCTCTTGCTAGCTGGTTGATTTACAAGGAAATGGCCGACTGCAAAGTCACGAAAAGTGGACATGCTGCGTGTTCTATTTGCAGCAAAATCATTCGCTTACAGATTTTCGGCCTATTGACCTGCTTTGGCCGAGCGTTCAAGATAGCGGCTCTTTCGCGGGGGTGGACCCGGCAACGGCGTCATGTCGCCTCCTTCTACAAGTCACCCAATGGAACATTCCGAGGATCCTATGAAGGTTCTTGTACCCATCAAGCGAGTCATTGACTACAACGTCAAGGTTCGCGTGAAGGCGGACAACTCTGGTGTTGATCTCGCAAACGTCAAAATGGCCATGAACCCCTTCTGTGAAATCGCTGTAGAAGAAGCGGTGCGTCTGAAAGAGAAGGGTGTGGTTTCTGAAATCGTTGCCGTTTCCATCGGTCCCAAGACCGCTCAGGAACAGCTGCGTACTGCCATGGCACTGGGCGCTGATCGCTCCATCCTGGTAGAAACTGACGAAGACGTTCAGCCGCTGGGCATTGCCAAGGCGCTGAAAGCTATCGTTGATGAAGAAAAGCCTGAGCTGGTGATTCTGGGCAAGCAGGCCATCGACGGCGACAACAACCAGACCGGCCAGATGCTGGCTGCGCTGACCGGTATGCCGCAGGGTACCTTCGCTTCTGAAGTGAATGTTGCTGATGGCAAAGTGAAAGTGACCCGTGAAATCGACGGTGGCCTGCAGACCGTTGAGCTGAACCTGCCGGCGGTGGTTACCACCGACCTGCGTCTGAACGAGCCGCGTTATGCGTCTCTGCCGAACATCATGAAAGCCAAGAAGAAGCCGCTGGACACCAAGACCGCTGCTGATCTGGGCGTTGACCT
>JAZAJX010000025.1:0-4932 GCA_036230225.1 Pseudomonadota bacterium
ACGTGGCTGACAAGTATGAGGAATTGCAAAAGCTGGGCGTGGAAGTGTTCTCCGTATCCACCGATACCCACTTCACCCACAAAGCCTGGCACGACACCTCCGACACCATCGGCAAGATCAACTACTACATGGTGGGTGATCAGACCGGCACCATCACCAACAACTTTGGTGTGATGCGTGAAGGTCAGGGCCTGGCAGACCGCGCCACTTTCCTGATTGATCCGGACGGTGTCATCCAGGCCATGGAAATCACTGCCGAAGGTATCGGCCGTGACGCCGACGACCTGCTGCGCAAGGTGAAAGCGGCCCAGTATGTTCGCAACCACCCCGGCGAAGTGTGCCCGGCCAAGTGGAAAGAAGGCGAAGAAACCCTGGCGCCGTCCCTGGACCTGGTCGGCAAGATCTAAGTGCGACGTTGGTCTGCTGCCCCGGCGGGAGCGCCGGGGCAGTCCCTCCCCCAATTTCTTGTCACTGATTACTGAATTCACGTTAAGGGAAGACACATGCTCACGAATGAAATTTTGCAGGCTCTCAAGGGCTACGCCGCCAACATGCAGAAGACCGTTACCTTCGTGCTGCAAAGCGGCTCCCACGAAAAACGCGACGAACTGGTAACGTTCCTCTCCGACATTGCCGGTGTCAGTGACAACCTGGCGTTCGAAGAACGCGATCTGGGCGGCACCCTGCGCAGCCCGATCAGTTTCCTGCTGGAAGCCGACGGTGAAGACACCGGTATTCGTTTCTCCGGTATTCCTGCAGGCCACGAATTCAATTCCCTGGTGCTGGCGTTCCTGCATGCATCCGGGACCGAGATCAAACTGGACGACAGCCTCCAGCGCATGGTGGCGGGCGCCCAGGGCGAACTGAACTTCGAAGTATTCATCAGCCTGAGCTGTCACAACTGCCCGGATGTGGTCCAGGCGCTCAATCAGTTCGCGTTGCTGAACCCCAACATCAATGTGGAAATGATTGATGGCGGCCTGTTCCAGGACGTGGTCAACGACCGCGACATCCAGGGCGTACCCAGCGTCTACCTGAACGGCGAGATGTTCGCCAACGGCAAGGTCACCGCCGCCGAGCTTATCGACAAGCTGCTGGAACACGACCCCAGCATCGCCCAGGCTGGCGCCGGTGAAAAACTGCCGCTGCAGGACGTCACCGTGATCGGTGGTGGTCCCGCCGGCGTCTCCGCCGCCATCTACAGTGCCCGTAAAGGTCTGAAGGTGACCCTGATCGCCGACCGTATCGGTGGCCAGGTGAAAGACACCATGGATATCGAAAACCTGATCTCCGTGAAGAAGACCACCGGCCCGGAATTGTCCGGTGCGCTGCAGGCGCACATGAACGAATACGACGTGACGGTGAAAGAGCACCTGAAAGTCGCCCGCGTGGAAAAAGGCGAGATCAAGACCGTGGTATTGTCCTCCGGTGAAGAGATCGACACCAAGACCGTGATTGTGGCAACCGGTGCCAAGTGGCGCGAACTGGGCGTTCCCGGCGAGAAGGAAAACATCGGTAATGGCGTGGCCTACTGCCCGCACTGCGATGGTCCCTTCTTCAAGGGCAAGGATGTGGCCGTGATCGGAGGCGGTAACTCCGGCATCGAAGCGGCACTGGACCTGGCGGGTATCGTCAAATCCGTCACCGTGTTCGAGTTCATGCCCGAACTGAAGGCGGACAAGGTGCTGGTGGACAAGGCGGAAGAAAAAGCCAACGTGACCATTCTGCGTAACGTGGCCACCCGTGAGATCAAGGCCGAAAACGGCAAGGTTACCGCCATTGAATACGAGGACCGTGACACGGAAGAAGTGAAGGAAATCCCGCTGGCCGGGGTGTTCGTTCAGATCGGTCTGGTGCCCAACAGCGAGTTCCTGGGTGATCTGGTGGCCCGTACCCGCTTTGGCGAGATCGAGATCAACGAAAAGTGTCAGACGTCCGAGGAAGGCATCTACGCCGCCGGCGATGTGACCACGGTCCCCTACAAGCAGATCGTGGTCAGCATGGGCGAAGGTTCCAAGGCGTCCCTGGCCGCCTTCGAATACCTGATGACCCAGGGCGACCGTCTTGAAGCCCTGTATGAAAATGGCAATGACGAGCAGAAGGAAGCTGCCGTCGCCTGACCCCGCTGGCGCTCACCCGGTAAAACAGAAAAGCCACCTTGCGGTGGCTTTTCTGTTTTCAGCGGCGGCCTGTTAGCGGGGATTGGCCAGAAGGGTATAGGTCCCGGATCCGCTTTCCGCGGTAACACGCCAGCGGTAGGTACCACTGCCCACGGATCCGCTCAGGGTCGCCATGCCGTTCTGCGGCTGGGCGCTGCCGACCTGGGACCAGCTACAGGCGAACAGGAAGCAGCTGCGACGTTCCAGCGCCAGGGAGAAAGCCCCCCCGGCAGGGCTGTACAGCCAGCCTTCCACGGGGCCGCCGCCATAGCTGAATCCTCCGGAAGGCATCGTCGCAGAGCCGCCGGCACTCAGGCTGCCCTCATAGCGTGTGCATTCCGGGCAGGGGTTGCTGGTGTCTTCACTGATCACACTCTTGTCGATGCTGTTGGTCTGGTTGGCCGTATCCGTCACCGTCAGCGTGACAATGAAGGTGCCGGCAACGCCATAGTCATGGCTGATCTGTTCGCCGCTCGCCGTGTTACCGTCGCCCAGTGTCCAGTCCCAAGCGGCAACGCCATTATCGTCAGTGCTGCCGCTGGCATCGAATTGACAGACTGTGCCGCTGCATTGGGCCGTAAAAGCGGCGGTGGGCAAGCGGTCAGTGACCGTCCCGCCATCGCCTTCTTCCACCTGTAGCAGGCGGTTGGGGGACTGATTGCCGACATTGCTGATCCGGTCGGTGGCACTGCCGTTCTCCAGGGCGGCAAACACCTGTTCCGGTGTCGCGCTGGGGTTGGCGGCCAGATAGAGTGCGGCGGCACCGGCAGCATGCGGTGCGGCCATGGAGGTGCCATTGAGACGCGCCGTCTGGGTGTCGGACTGGTACCAGGCCGAGGTGATGTCACTGCCTGGGGCAAACAGATCCACACAGGCGCCGAAGTTGGAGAACGATGAACGCTCATCCGTGCGCGTGGTCGCCCCGACGGTGAGGGCTTCGGCGACCCGGTTGGGGGAGCCGGTACAGGCGTCACGGTTATCATTGCCCGCTGCCACGACCATGCTCACACCTGCTGCTACGGCATTGCGCACAGCCGTATCCAGGGCGGATGAGTTGCCGCCGCCCAGGGACATATTGGCCACGGCCGGTTTGCGGTGATTACCAGCAACCCAGTCCACCCCGGCGATCACGCCAGAATTGCTGCCACTGCCGTTACAGTCCAGCACCCGTACCGGTGCCACCCGGGCCTGTTTAGCCACGCCATATACGGTGCCGGCGGCGGTGCCGGCCACATGGGTGCCGTGGCCGTTGCAGTCATTCACATCGGCCGGGTCCACACTGCCGCCTCCGAAGAGAAAACCGCCACTGCTGACAAAGTTCCGGCCCGGACTGACACGCCCACTGAACTCGTTGTGGCTGGTGCGCAGCCCCGTGTCGATGACGTACACCGTGACATCATTGCCGGCGCTATTCGGATATTGATAGCTGCCATCCAGGGGCAGGGCCGGCTGGTCAAGGCGATCCAGGCCCCAGGTGGCGTTCGCCTGAGTGGCCACGGCCTGTACCCGGCGATCCGGCTCCAGGCCGATGACGCCGGGCAGCTGGCTCAGCAGGGTGGCCTGCAGATCGGTGAGCTGGACAGTCATGCCGGTCAGTGCATGCTGGTAGGTGTAAAGCACCTCGCCGCCGCCCACGCCGGCCAGTAACGTCTGGATGGCTGTGGTCAGGTCGGTTGCCCCGAGGCGCTGGATAATGTCCGGTGCCAGCGTCACGATATATTGGTTATCGATGACCGCGTTTTCGGTTTGTGCTGTAAAAGATGGCCTGTCATCTGCCCAGACCGGACTGAATACCGTGCCGCCGAGGAGTGCGGCGAGAAGCGCGCCAAGACCTGTTTTCTTCTGCATAAAACCCCCTATGAAAAGTCATGATCAGACGCTAATTGGTACGTCTGTGTCTCTCTATGGGGGCGGTGTATATTTTTGTTGTTTTGAAGCAGGTTCAGGGTGGCTGAGAGCCCGTGATTGCTGGGATGAGAGCGTTTTGTGACATCGGTTGTGAAGATCCGGTGAGGATTAAAGCAGCCCCCGCAAGGTGGAAACGGTTTTCCAGGCGAGCATCTGCATGTGTTGCGAGTTCACCGAGGGGCGTGCCAGACAGGCAAAGACCATGTCTGCCACCGGCCAGATACAGATACAGCCGTTGCGGCAGCGGATAAACATTTCCTCGCTGTGCCCAAGTCGTAATCCGTTCAGGACTCGATCACAGGCTTTTTTCATTTCGAAAAACAAGGCGCTCTGCTCGTCATAGTCGAGCCCTTCCCCCATATGCACCACCGGCAGGCCGTCACTACTGATCAGCGATACTAGTAGAATGTCGTCGGAGGACGCGTGCAGGGATTCCAATGGCGGGGTGAGAGCATCGAGCTTCATTGTTGTTATATGTCCCGGCTAATCATTGCAATCAGCTTAAGCGCCGGGTGGGTCAGACGCAAAGGAGACGCGATGACCTGCTAGCGGTTTGCGGTGAATGGCTGCTCGAGCGAGAGCGGCCCATAAAAAAAAGCCGCCCGGTGGGGCGGCCTTCTTTGTTTGGTGGAGCCGGAGGGAATCGAACACTCGTCCGTCAGCAATCCATCTTCAGGTCTAAATGCTTAGCCAGATCTATTGATTTAAGCCCACACAACCCGATTGGCAGGACGTGAGAGCCGAGCCCCTAAGAGTTTTAACAGCGCGATCCGGGGCGGACGTTGCTGCGAGCCTGTGTTGCGATGCTCGCCGCTCTTCCCCACAGGCAGGGTCGATTGGCGATAAGCAGGGTTTAAGCTGCTAG
>JAZAJX010000026.1:0-11391 GCA_036230225.1 Pseudomonadota bacterium
AAGCTGCAAGCTACAACGCGGGCAAGGCTACCGGTTCCGCACTGTCTGGAGCCGCCCACACACCAGGGCGCGCCCGCCAGCCTTAAACCCCGGCAAAACCTGATCCGCGTTGTAGCTTGCAGCTTGAAGCTTGTAGCTCGCCCCTGAATTTCCCTGGGAGGTTTCCCATGTCCGTGACCATTCGCACCCTGCAAAAGCGCAAGCAGGACGGTGAAAAGTTCTCCGTGCTGACCGCCTATGACGCCTGCTTCGCCCAGCTGATTTCCGATGCCGGCGTGGATGCCATCCTGGTGGGTGACTCTCTGGGTAATGTGATACAGGGCCAGACCAGCACCGTGCCCGTCACTCTGGAACAGATGATCTACCACACCGAGTGTGTCGCTCGGGGCAACCGCGGCAGCCTGCTGATTGCGGACGTGCCATTCATGGGTGCCGCCACCCTGGAACGTGCCCTGGCTTCCTCCACGGCCCTGATGCAGGCCGGTGCCAACATGGTCAAACTGGAAGGCAGCGCCTGGTTGGCAGAAAGCATCGAGGTCCTCAACCGCAATGGCATTCCGGTGTGCGCGCATCTCGGCCTGACGCCTCAGGCGGTCAACGCCATGGGCGGTTACCGGGTCCAGGGCAAGGACGATACCGGCGCCAGTGAACTGCTGACAGCGGCCAAGGCGCTGGATGCAGCAGGCGCTGCCATGCTGCTACTGGAGTGCGTTCCCCGGGAGCTCAGTGCCCGCATCACCCGAGAAGTCAGCGTGCCGGTGGTCGGCATTGGCGCGGCCCCGGAGTGCGATGCCCAGGTGCTGGTGATGCATGACATGCTCGGCATCAGCCCCGGCAAGCCGGCCCGGTTCGTGAAAGACTTCATGGCGGAAACCGGCGACATCCGTGCTGCTTTCAAGGCCTATGACCAGGCGGTAAAAGACGGCAGCTTTCCTGCCGACGAACACTGCTTCTAGAAAAACCAGCGGCAAGCTACAAGCTTCAAGCTACAACGCGGGGCAGGACATCATAAAACTGCAGCATCTTGGGCCGCGCACAAACGCTTGGGGTGCATCCGCCGGCAAAAAAACGCGGGCAGAGCGCCAATCAGTCGACACTGATCTCACCCGCGCCTTGTAGCTTGAAGCTTGTAGCTTGCCGCTTCTTTACCCGAGGATTCCCGATGCAAACCGTTCATACCGTCTCTCAGGTTCGTGAATATGTGCGTGGCTGGCACAACAAAGGCCAGTCCGTGGGGTTTGTCCCCACCATGGGCAATCTCCATGACGGCCATATCAGCCTGATCAAGGAAGCCCGCGCCCGTTGTGATGTGGTAGTGGTCTCCATTTTTGTCAATCCGACCCAGTTTGGCCCCAACGAGGATTTCGAACGCTATCCCCGCACCCTGGATGCGGATGCGGCCGCTCTGGTGGACGCCGGCGCGGACCTGCTATTTGCCCCTACCGTGGACGACATGTATCCGATGGGTCAGAACCAGACCTGGGTAGACGTGGACCACTTGGGAGACTATCTCTGTGGCGCCAGCCGAGAAGGGCATTTCCGTGGCGTGACAACCGTGGTATCGAAACTGTTCAACATCGTCCAGCCTGACGTGGCCGTATTTGGCGAAAAAGACTTCCAGCAACTTGCCGTGCTACGGCGCATGACGGAAGAGTTGCTATTCCCGATCAAGATTGTCGGCGCCCCCACCAGCCGCGAAAGCGACGGCCTGGCGCGGAGCTCTCGCAATGGCTTCCTCAATGAAAGTGAGCGCGCACTTGCCCCTGAGCTATACAAAACCCTGCAACAGGTGAAAGCGGATATCGAAGCCGGCGAGAGCGATTACCCGGCGCTGGAGCGCCACTATCGTGAGCACCTCGACCAGGCCGGATTCCAGGTGGATTACCTCACCATCGCCAATGCCAGCAGCCTGGCCCCGGCCAACCGCGAAGACCGGGATCTGGTCGTCGCTGTGGCCGCCAAACTGGGCGAAACACGATTGATAGACAATGTCAGTCTGGCCGTTGTGCGTGACCGGTGATTCATGCATACTTCGGGCCCCTTAGAACCTGCTCGGTAGTGACACCGTGTATCCGCAGGCTTCGGGTAGCGTAAGAGGTAACCAAGATGCAGTGCAACATGCTGAAAGCCAAACTCCATCAAGCTCGTGTGACCCACGCGGAACTCGAGTACGAAGGCTCCTGCGCCATTGATGGTGATCTGATGGACATGGCGGGTATCCTGGAATACGAACAGATCCAGATCTACAACATCGATAACGGCGAGCGCTTTGAAACCTACGCCATTCGTGGCGAAGCCGGTTCCAAGATCATCTCCGTCAACGGTGCCGCTGCGCATAAAGCCCAGCCCGGTCACCGGGTGATTATCTGCGCCTACGCCAGCTATTCCAGCGCCGAACTGGTCAACTTCAAGCCCAGCCTGATCTATATGGCTGAAGGCAACGAAGTCAAAGGCACCAGCAATGCGATTCCGGTCCAGGTTGCCTGACACCGAAATCCGAAAAGGAATTCCTGAAACGCCGGCTTTTGCCGGCGTTTTTTTATGCCGCTCCGCGGCTGCGTCACGCTTTACTTGCAGGGACGCGTCCACAGGTGAACCACTCACGCTTCTTCGCGTCCACCGGCCCCTCACCACCCACCCAACCTTCCTCCGCCACTATTCACTGTTACCTGCCTTCCCTTCTTGGCCATTCAGCAACACATTGTTTACTCTTGGTAGCCACAAAACCGCTTCTCCTTCGACCATGGTGGAATAGCCATCCGGGGAAGCGCCACACAATAATGAGGGGAAAGCCGGGAGTGCCATGACGCTCCCCTCTGGCAGTATCCCAAGGAGGCACCGATGTCCAAGACCCACATTCATCCAGTTCCCGCTGATTTCAAAGCCCAGACGCTGATGGACCGCGAGACCTACGACCGCTGGTATGCCCAGTCCATCAATGATCCAGACACCTTCTGGGCCGATCGAGCTCGGGAATTTCTGGATTGGAAAACCCCCTGGGATACCGTCAGCGACTGGGATTTCAACGAGGGTCGCGCCGCCTGGTTTCAAGGGGCCACATTGAATGCCTGCTACAACTGCGTGGATCGACACTTGCCGGCCCGCGCCAACCAGACCGCCATTATCTGGGAAGGCGATGAGCCGGATCAGGACAAGCACATTACCTACCAGCAACTGTTCGAGGCCGTCAGCCAGTTCGGCAACGTGCTGAAGAGCCGGGGCGTGAAGAAAGGCGACCGCGTCGTAATCTACATGCCGATGATCCCGGAGGCGGCCTACGCCATGCTCGCTTGTGCCCGCATTGGCGCCATTCATTCCGTCGTGTTCGGCGGCTTCTCGCCGGAGGCGCTCAAGGACCGCATCCTGGATGCCGGCGCCTGTGCCGTGATTACGGCTGACGAGGGGGTACGCGGCGGCAAGACCATCCCGCTCAAGGTCAACGCCGACAAGGCTATGGCAGGCATCGACAGTGTGCATACCTGCCTGACCGTAAAACGCACCGGCGGCAGCATCGACTGGGACGCTGACCGGGACGTCTGGTATCACGAGGCCATGGCAGACGTCTCAAGCGATTGCGAACCCGAATGGGTCGATGCAGAAGATCCTCTTTTCACTCTCTACACCTCCGGCTCCACCGGCAAGCCCAAAGGCGTGCTGCACACCACCGGCGGCTACCTGCTCAATGCCGCGCTCACCCACAAGTATGTTTTCGATTATCACGAAGGCGACATTTACTGGTGTACCGCCGATGTGGGCTGGATCACCGGCCATAGCTAGATCGTCTATGGCCCCCTCGCCAACGGTGCCACCACCCTGATGTTTGAAGGCGTTCCTACCTACCCGGACGCCTCACGTTGTTGGCAGGTGGTCGACAAGCACAAGGTCAATATCTTCTACACGGCCCCGACGGCCATTCGTGCCCTGATGGGGCTGGGCGATGAACCGGTCACCCGCACCTCCCGGGCCAGCCTGAAACTGCTGGGTACCGTGGGGGAGCCCATCAATCCGGAAGCCTGGGAGTGGTACTACAAGGTGGTTGGCGACTCTCGCTGCCCCATCGTCGATACCTGGTGGCAGACCGAAACCGGGGCCATCATGATCGCACCGCTGCCCGGCGCTGTGGATCTGAAAGCCGGCTCGGCTACCTTGCCCATGTTCGGGGTTCAGCCGGTATTGATGGACCCCGACGGCAACGAACTGGAGGGAGCCACCTCGGGCAACCTGGCAATCAAGGCCAGCTGGCCCAGTCAGATTCGTACCGTCTACGGTGACCATCAACGCCTCATCGACACCTATTTCAGTGCCTACAAGGGTTACTACTTCACCGGTGACGGCGCCCGCCGGGACGAGGACGGCTATTACTGGATCACCGGCCGGGTGGATGACGTACTGAATGTGTCAGGGCACCGCCTGGGCACCGCCGAAATCGAATCCGCACTGGTACTCCATACCAGTATTTCCGAGGCCGCCGTGGTGGGCTACCAGCACGATGTGAAGGGCCAGGGCATCTATGCCTACGTGTCCCTGATGGCCGGTAAGGAAGGCAGTGAGGCACTGGTCAAGGAGTTACGCGATCTGGTGACCCAGGAAATTGGCCCCATTGCCAAACCGGATCTGATCCACTTCGCCCCGGGGCTTCCCAAGACCCGTTCAGGCAAGATCATGCGCCGCATCCTGCGCAAGATCGCTGCCAACGAACTGGACAGTCTGGGCGACACGTCCACCCTGGCGGATCCGGCGGTGGTGGATCAGCTGATCGAGACCCGCCTGAACCAATAGTCTTCCACCTTACCGACAGACAAAAGGCAGCCAACCGGCTGCCTTTTTTTGCCCGGAAACCCGGTTATCGCACAGCATGCAAGGGCAATTTCTTACATATAAGGAGTCGCATCTCCGACAGACATATTTCTGTCATAAGGCATCCTTGCGCACGAAAACAACATGTTGAAAACCAAGGAGAAAACATGAAAAAGCTGTGCATGCTTGCCGCCGTTTCCGGCACCCTGTTCCTGACCGGCTGTCAGACCCCCTACTCCCCCGGCCTGGTTTACAGCGACATGGCCGCCCCGGTAGACGTCCGTGACAACGCCGTTGCCTGCACCAAGGAAGGCACTGCGACCATGAAAAACTATCTGGGCTTCCTGGCGACCGGCGATGCCTCCACTGCCAAGGCCAAACAGAACGCCGGTATCGCCCGTGTTGGCACCGTGGATGTGAAATTCAAGAACATCCTGGGCCTGTATGGCGAAACCACCACCACCGTGTGTGGCGACTAAGACGCAGGCTATCGGCACCGTGCCGGTATCCAAATAAAAAAAGGCCGGCATTTGCCGGCCTTTTTCATGGCGACCCGGTTAGTGAACCCGCACCAGTCGGGAACGATAGGTCATGGGAACCTGATCCAGGGTCAGCAGCGTCAAGCGGTCGCCCTGCCTCTTGGTGACACCAACCTCTCCCAGGGATGGCTGCTCCTCCCCCCCTTCCACGACTGGCTCCACGTTGTTCACTGGCTGCTGTTTCAGCGCCACCTGAACGCTTTCATCCAGCTTCCACATGGATCCCGTTGCCGGATCAATAATGAGGAGCCCCAGTAAGCCGCCAATCAGGATATTGCCCGCATACCAGCCATCCATGCCTGCCTTGAGAGGTACCGATACCGGGTCGTAACCAGGCTTTTCAAAGGTCACAGCATAATGCGCCTTGGAAAAGAAGCCGTTAGAGGCCGGCAACGACACTGTCGCCGGAGTTTCCCCCGACATCATGTCATAGCCCTTTTTGGTATTGGTGACCGTATAGCTGACGCCGGCAGGTGTTGTCGTCAACGTCACAGGATAAGAAGAGTCCGATACAATCGATGCACAACCTGACATGCCAATGCTGCCGGCCAGTGTCATCGCCCCCAGAGTTCTTTTCATCTATCGTTCCTTGTTATCAAATTGCGTCCCAAAAAAAAGACCCGCCTGGAAGGCGGGTCTGAATTGTAACCATCTTGTTACAGATTAAAAGCCAATCAGTCTTCCTTGGCTTCCTTCATGGACAGCTTGATACGACCGCGCTGATCCACATCGAGGACTTTCACCTTGATCAGGTCACCCTCGTTGACGTAGTCGGTCACTTTCTCCACACGCTCTTCGGCGATCTGTGAAATGTGCAGCAGGCCCTCGGTGCCCGGCATGATCGCCACGAAGGCACCGAAATCCACCACCTTGGTGACCTTGCCTTCATAGATGGCGCCCACTTCGGCTTCTGCGGTGATCTCTTCCACGCGACGTACGGCTTCTTCCGCCTTTTCACGGGTCTCACCATAGATCTTCACACTACCATCGTCTTCCAGGTCGATGGTGCAGCCGGTCTCTTCGGTCAGCGCACGGATGGTGGCGCCACCTTTACCGATCACGTCACGGATCTTGTCCGGGTTGATCTTCAGGGTCAGCAGGGTCGGCGCATTATCGGACACCTGGGTACGGGATTCGGAGATCGCCTTGGCCATTTCCCCGAGGATATGGATACGCCCGGCATTCGCCTGCTCCAGGGCCTTCTCCATGATTTCTTCGGTGATACCTTCGATCTTGATATCCATCTGCAGGGCAGTCACACCCCGGGCGGTACCGGCTACCTTGAAGTCCATGTCGCCCAGGTGATCCTCATCACCGAGGATATCGGACAGCACGGCGAAACGACCGTCTTCTTCCTTCACCAGACCCATGGCGATACCCGCCACCGGTGCAGTCAGGGGCACACCTGCATCCATCAATGCCATGGACGTACCGCAGACGGATGCCATGGAAGAGGAGCCGTTGGACTCAGTAATCTCGGAGACCACACGAATGGAGTACGGGAAGTCCTTCTCGCTGGGAACCACCGCTTCCACACCGCGACGAGCCAGACGGCCGTGGCCGATCTCGCGACGCTTGGGAGAGCCGATCATGCCGGTCTCACCGACACAGTAGGGAGGGAAGTTGTACTGCAGCATGAAGTGGTCCTGACGGGACCCTTCCAGCGCATCGATGAATTGGGCATCACGCATACCACCCAGGGTGGCGGTGACGATGGCCTGAGTTTCACCACGGGTGAACAGGGAGGAGCCGTGTGTCTTGGCCAGCACGCCAACTTCACACTCAATGGGGCGTACCGCATCCAGGGCACGACCATCAATACGCGGCTTGCCGGACACTACGGCTTCACGAACGACGGCCTTCTCGATCTTGCCGAACAGTTCTTTCACTTCACCGGCTTCCGGTGCACCCTCTTCACCCGTCGCGAAGGCTTCCACGCAGGCATCACGCAGCTCGCCCACTTTGGCGTACCGGGCCATCTTCTCGGTGATGGTATACGCCTCGGCCAGCGCGCCTTCGAACTTTTCCTTGATCGCGTTCTTCAGCTCGGTATTGACCGCAGGTGCCTGCCAGTCCCACTTGGGAGTGCCCACTTCAGCAGCAAATTCCTTGATGCCCTGAATCACCGGCTGCATTTCCATGTGACCGAACAGCACCGCACCCAGCATTTGATCTTCGGACAGTTCCTTCGCTTCGGATTCCACCATCAGCACGGCAGGCTCAGTACCGGCAACCACCAGATCCAGCGCCGACTCTTCCAGTTCGCTGTAGCTGGGGTTAAGGATGTACATGCCGTCCTTGAAACCAACCCGCGCTGCGCCGATAGGACCATTGAACGGGATACCGGAAATGGACAGCGCCGCGGAGGTGCCGATCATGGCGGCGATATCCGGGTCCTGGTTCTTGTCGGAAGACATCACGGTGGCGACGACCTGCACTTCATTCATGAAGCCGTTGGGGAACAGCGGACGAATGGGGCGATCGATCAGGCGGCAGGTCAGGGTCTCTTTCTCGCTGGGGCGGCCTTCACGCTTGAAGAAACCACCGGGAATACGACCGGCTGCGTAAGTCTTTTCCTGATAGTTGACCGTCAGGGGGAAGAAATTCTTGCTCGGATCCGCTTCTTTCTTGCCAACCACGGTGACCAGCACTTCGGTGTCACCGATACGCACCATGACAGCGGCGGTGGCCTGGCGAGCGATCTGCCCGGTTTCCAGGGTTACCGTGTCACGGCCGAACTGAATCTGTTTGGTGATTTTATTGAACATATCTCGTCTCTTCTCTCATCACGACTGACTGCGAGGCCCATGCCTCTCAACATTCCATCTTTTGCCCGGGCATCATAGCCCGGCATGGCGTATAGCCCAACCGGAAATTCGGACAGGAAGCCGGCCCGAACCCGCAGCATGCACTATTTTCATCCGCCAGAAACAACAGAAGCCCGGCAGGTGCCGAGCTTCTGTCATTGTTACCTCTGATCCGCTTCTTAGCGACGCAGACCCAGCTTCTCGATCAGCTGCAGGTAACGGGTGCGGTCTTTCTTGGCCAGGTAGTCCAGCAATTTACGACGCTGGTTTACCATCCGGATCAGGCCGCGACGGCTGTGGTGATCCTTCTTGTGGCCTTTGAAGTGATCCTGCAAGCCGTTGATGTTGGCGCTCAGCAGGGCGATCTGCACTTCCGGGGAACCGGTATCGCCTTCTTTCAGGCCATGCTCTTTCAGGATTTCAGCTTTCTGTTCAGCGGTTAACGCCATGGTGTTTCTCCAATATGCACAATGAATGTCACGGTCAGCCATGCATATTTATAGCTGCCGTCGTTATTTCCAGTCCAAACCGCCGTCGGCGATTCAGCCCGATACCAGTCGACGGGGGGCAATCCGTCCGTCTTCCAGCACTTCACCGACACCCAGAAATTCCTCGCTGGATGCCTGGTAAATACTGACCCAGCCGTCCGCAGGACGGTCCGAGCTCATCACCGGCTGACCCTGCTGCAGGTAATAGGCAGCATTGTCACCCAGTTCAACGCGCGGCCAGTCTGCCACGCTGGTGGATAAAGGCAATAGCAGCTCGTCGATTGCCTCAAACCCACCGGTCTCCTTGATCTTGCCCAGCTGCTCCAGGGTCAGCATGCGCTCCGCCGGATAGGGGCCCGCAGACAAACGATGCAACGCCGTCACATGCCCGCCACACCCCAGTTTCTCACCCGTATCTTCTACCAGTGAACGCACATAGGTGCCCTTGGAGCAATCCACTTCGAACTCCAGCTCGTCACCCTCAATACGGAGAATCCGGATATCGTAAATGGTCACCGGCCGCGGCTTGCGCTCCACGGTCTTTCCTTCCCGAGCCAGCTTGTAGAGAGGCACCCCCTCGTGCTTGATCGCCGAGTACATGCTTGGCACCTGCTCAATGTCCCCCATGAACGACATCAGTGCCGCTTCGATATCCGCAGGGCTGGCGTTCACGTCCGACGTGCTGACCACATCACCATCCGCATCACCGGTCTCGGTAATCACACCCAGTTTCGCGGTAACCCGGTAACTCTTGTCGGATTCCAGCAGGAACTGACTGAACTTGGTGGCCTCTCCAAAACAGATCGGCAGCATGCCGGTGGCCAGCGGGTCCAGGCTTCCAGTGTGGCCAGCCTTGGCTGCCGCAAACATTTTCTTGGCCATCTGCAGTGCACCATTACTGCTGACGCCACTGACCTTGTCCAACAACAGGATGCCGTTGACGTTACGGCCACGGGGACGACGTTTTGCCACCTGACAGCTCCGCTACACTTAATCGTTTTCGGTTTCGTCGTTGTCCGGACGCAGTTCCCGGTCTTCGGCACGGGCATCATCAATCAGCCGTGACAGCTCCGCTGCCCGCTCCGGGGTCATGTCGTAATGGAAACGCAATTTGGGGGTGGTACGGGTATTGAGGCTTTGAGCCAGGCTGCTGCGCAGAAAACCGCTGGCCTTCGCCAGGACTTCTTCCGCTTCTGCGCCTTCTTCTTCTCCCTTGCCCAGCAATGTGAAGTACACATCGGCAAAGGAAAGATCCCTGGACACCGTCACATCCTGAACGGTGGCCAGGCTCACCCGCGGGTCTTTCATTTCGAACTGCAACAACCGTGACAGCTCACGCTGGATCTGGTCGGCAATCCGGTCGGTACGGTTGAAACCCTGCGGGCGACGATGACGGCTCATAGCGAACGGGGCACACTCCTTACAGGGAGCGCGCCACCTCCTTCACTTCGAAGACTTCAATCTTGTCGCCTTCCTTCACGTCGTTGTAGCTCTTCACGGCGATACCACATTCCATGCCGTTGCGAACTTCTGCCACGTCGTCCTTGAAACGACGCAGGGACTCCAGCTCGCCTTCGAAGATCACCACATCGTCGCGCAGAACGCGGATCGGGCGATTGCGGTACAGCGTCCCTTCGATAACCATACAGCCGGCCACGGCACCGAACTTGGAAGAACGGAACACGTCGCGCACCTGGGCGGTACCGAGGATCTCTTCGCGCTTCTCCGGCGCGAGCAGACCGCTCATGGCCTGCTTCACATCGTCAATCAGCTCGTAGATCACGCTGTAGTAACGCAGGTCGATCCCTTCCTGCTCACACAGCTTCTTGGCCTTGGAGTCGGCACGGACGTTGAAGCCCAGCAGCACGCCTTCACTGGTCATGGCCAGGTTCACATCGGACTCATTGATGGCCCCGACACCCGCCGCCACCAGGTTCACCTTCACTTCGTCGGTACCCAGATCGTTGAGGGCACCGGTGAGGGCTTCCAGAGAACCGCGAACATCGGTCTTGAGAACAATGTTCACCGTCTTGGCTTCTTCGCTGCCCATGTTGGCGAACAGGTTTTCCAGCTTGGAGGCCTGTTGACGCTTGAGTTTCACATCCCGGTCGCGTTCCTGACGGAATTCTGCCACTTCCCGGGCTTTCTTCTCGTCCGGCACCACCTGGACCTGCTCACCGGCTTCCGGCGCGCCATCCAAGCCCAACACTTCCACGGGAATGGAGGGCCCTGCCGTCTTAATGGGCTGGCCATTCTCATCCACCATGGCGCGCACACGGCCAAAGTGGGCACCGGCCAGCAGCATATCACCAATGTTCAACTCGCCCGCCTGAATCAGGATGGACGCCACGGTACCGCGGCCTTTCTCGACCCGGGACTCAATCACGACACCTGTTGCCGCACCGGTGGCCGGGGCTTTCAGCTCCAGCAGTTCGGATTGCAACAGAATAGCGTCCAGCAGGTCATCCACACCCTGGCCGGAATGCGCAGACACATTGATGAACTGGTATTCGCCACCCCAGTCTTCCGGGATCACATCTTTCGCCGCCAGCTCGTTCTTGACCCGGTCCGGGTCAGCCTGCTCTTTGTCGATCTTGTTGACCGCAATAATGATCGGCACACCGGACGCCTTGGCGTGGTTGATGGCCTCTTCGGTCTGCGGCATCACACCATCGTCAGCCGCGACCACGATCACAACAAAATCCGTGGCCTTGGCACCACGAGCACGCATGGCTGTACAGGCGGCGTGGCCCGGGGTGT
>JAZAJX010000027.1:0-14417 GCA_036230225.1 Pseudomonadota bacterium
AGATTTAACATTGATCTCACCCTTTTAGCGCTTTTACGCCCCGCCGCTTTCGTCTAGGCTTTGCCAAAATTATGCCCCACCGGGCCTGGCGCCCTCCGGAGAGCCTTGTAACCCGCCCCGGAGATGACTCCGCGCCCTTTTGCCCCTCGGACAACAGGTCAGGAATGACAGCAGTCGTCGAAGAAAATACCGTTCTCGAATTCAAGGGCCGCATGTTGATGATGACGGTCCTGCACTTGAAAAACCTGGATGCCAACCTCCTTCATCAGGAAGTCAGCCAGCGACTGGACGACGCCGCCCAGTGGCTTCAGGAAGCCCCTGTGGTGATTGATGTCAGCCAGGATCTCGACGTGGACCCGGTCGCCCTGATGGCCGCCGTGGATACCCTGCGTGGTCTGGGTGTGAATATGGTCGCACTGGCCCGTAATACCGGCATCGATAACGATACCGCCACCATGCTCGGCCTGGGCACCTTGAGTCTGTCCGGTGGGCGCGATGTGCCCCGCCGCAGCGAGCCGGCGCCGTCAGCGGCGGAAAGCGATAACGTGCCCACTGCGACCCAGCGGGTCGATACGCTGGTGGTGGACCAGCCGGTGCGTTCCGGCCAGCAGGTCTACAGTCGTGGCGATCTGATTGTGCTGGCCCCGGTCAGTACCGGCGCCGAACTGATGGCGGAAGGCAACATCCATGTCTACAGCAAGCTGCGAGGCAGGGCTCTGGCGGGTGTTCGAGGCGACGGCAGCGCACGGATTTTCTGCCAGCAATTGAATGCCGAACTGGTATCCATTGCTGGCCATTACCGGGTAGCGGAAGACTTGCCCGAAGAGCACCGCGACCAGGCGGTGTATATGTCCCTGGACGGGGAAGCCATGCAATTTACCGCGCTTCGCTAATAGCAGGCGCCACGGAAAGACGAAGGTAAGGAGAAAGAGCGTGACGAAGATTGTGGTCGTGACATCCGGCAAGGGTGGCGTCGGCAAAACCACCACCAGTGCAGCGCTGGCCACCGGCCTTGCCCTGCGCGGTTTCAAAACTACCGTGATTGATTTTGATGTGGGCCTGCGCAACCTGGATTTGATCATGGGCTGCGAGCGCCGTGTGGTGTATGACCTGGTCAACGTGATCAGCGGCGACGCCAACATCAAGCAGGCAGTGATCAAGGACAAGAAGGTCGACAACCTGTTCATCCTCCCCGCGTCCCAGACCCGTGACAAGGACGCCCTCACCATCGAGGGTGTCGAAGGCGTCCTGAATGCCCTGCGCGATGACATGCAGATGGATTACATCATCTGCGACAGCCCGGCGGGTATCGAGAAAGGCGCCCTGATGGCCGCCTACTTTGCCGACGAGGCCGTGGTGGTCACCAACCCGGAAGTCTCCAGTGTCCGTGACTCCGACCGCATCATCGGCATCCTGGCCAGCAAGACGCGTCGTGCCGAGCAGGGTGAGGGGGACATTCCCTCACGCCTTCTGCTGACCCGCTACTCTCCGGAGCGCGTGGAAAACGGGCAAATGCTGTCCGTGGAAGATGTGCAGGAAATTCTTGCCATTGAACTGCTGGGAGTGATCCCGGAATCCAAGGCAGTACTCAACGCCAGTAACGCCGGCAGCCCGGTGATTCTGGATACCGAATCCGACGCCGGACAGGCGTACAGCGATGCGGTGGCCCGCTTCCTGGGTGATGAACTGCCACACCGTTTCGTCAATGTGAACAAGAAAGGTCTGTTTGGCCGTCTGTTTGGAGGCTAAGGATGAGCATCTTCAGTTACCTGCTTCCCAAGAAGCAGAGTTCCGCATCGGTGGCCAAGGAGCGCCTGCAGATTATCGTGGCCCGCGAGCGCTCCACCCGCGGTGGCCCGGACTATCTGCCGCAACTGCAGGAAGAACTGCTGCAGGTCGTGCGGAAATACGTGCCTGTGGACCAGGATGCGGTCAATATCCAGCTTGACCGCGAATCCGGCTGTGAAATTCTCGAGTTGAACATCACCTTGCCGGAAGAAGCTGCCCAGCAATCCTGAGCAGACAGCAGGAGCCGCCGCGAGGCGGCTCTTTGCATTCTGGCCACCCCCGGAGACTATACCGGCGGCTGCACCTCCCATTCCGGCTCCTCGAACTCACCGATCACGGTGACCTCACAAACCCTGGCGTGTTTCGCCAGAATCGCCTTTACCTTTTCACTGCGGCTGTCATCCTTGGCATCCCGATGGGCCTTGCTGTCCCAGTGGGCAATCGCCAGTACCTTATCCGGCTCACCGATCTTGCGATGCAGGTAGGTGCCCCTGGCCCCCGGGGTCTGCTGAATGATTTCGCTGGCCTCAATCCAGCCCTGGGCGTATTCCTCCACGCTGAAGCCCGGCTTCACACGTACCTCGAAAATGTATTTCATGGCTGCACTCCTCCCTGCCGGTAGAACTGCGCTAGCAGCTGGTACAAGTCCGACCACTCCCGGGACAGCAACGCCGGCGCCTCGAAAAACATCTCGCTGCATACCGCAAAAAATTCCCCGGGGCCAGTCAGCGCATAGGGATCGATGGAAAGCGGACGATGATGCTCATAATCATCAAACAGCCTGTCCCAGGCGGCCGTGAAGGTGTCGTGCCACTGGCGCGGGTTCATCTCCGGATGAAGGGGCGGCGCGCCGTTGGCACCGTTGCGACGCATGTCCAGCTTGTGGCTCATTTCATGGATCACCACATTGCTACCCTGCCCGGCCTGCATCACCGTTTCCCACGACAGGATGACGGGGCCCTGATGCCAGGCTTCCCCGGCCAACGCGGGCGCCTGGGCATGGACAACGCCATCATCACTTTGCCAGGGCCGATTGGGAATAAAGTCTCCTTCATAGAGAATGACGGTATACCAGCCATCGTACCAGTCCAGCCCCAGCCTCAGAATCGGGACGCAGGCCATGGTGGCAATGCGCAGACACATGGCATCGGTAATCGCAAAACCGCCCCCGGGGGCAATACTCTTGCGGGCCAGAAAGCGGAAACTCAGATCCCGCAGGCGATCGCGCTCCTCGCCCTGATAGCGCTGCAGCACCGGCCAGTCCGCCACTGCCGACTCCCACTCCGATCGGGTGTAGCCCATCTTCCTGACCCGCCGCTGGTCACGCCAGTCTCTCCAGGCTGACAACATCCGCACCTCTATGACCTCCATCATCCGGACCGCTTGAGCGGCCCTGTTATTCGGGCAAGGATGGCTCACTCCAGCCGTTTCCGTGTCAGACGTCCGACAGAATCCAACGGGCCCGGTTCAATGCCAGGATGTCCACTTTGACCGGATTTGCGTCGTCTGAACAGGCGTTACCTGCCATAGCCTCTGTGCTACCATCGCCGGCTGTTTTCATAAGCGAATCCTGTTCAGTGCCGATTAACCCAAGCCATAAAGCCGACCTGCTGCTTCTGGGTGTCACCCTGCTGGCCGCCATCAGTTGGATGTTCTCCAAGGAAGCCGTTCTGGCCATGCCGCCACTGCTTTTCATGTCGCTGCGATTTCTGCTTGCGGCCACCCTGCTGGCAATGGTTGCCCATGGGCAGTTACGCCGTCTTAACCGCTATCAGGTGTTTCGTTGCCTTCGGGTTGGTACCGTTTTCGGCATAGCCATGAGTTGCTGGGTAATGGGATTGGCCGTGGGCGAGCATGTGGGTGAAGGCGCCTTCCTCACTAGCCTGGGCGTCGTGCTGGTACCGGTAATCGCCCGACTGGTCTTCGCCGAATCCGTCCCCGGCAGTACCTGGCTGGCGCTACCGGTAGCCGCCGCTGGCCTGGCCTTGCTGTCCCTGGAACAAGGGCTGCACCTGGAAGCCGGCCAATGGTTCTTTGTCGCCGCCGCAACCATCTTTGCCCTCTATTTCAACCTCAATACCCGTGCCGCCAACCCGGTTACCGCTGCTGGGCCCAATGGGGAATCCATTGAACACCCACGCATCCCCGCTCTGGCGCTGACCACCCTGGTCCTGGCGGTGGTGGGCCTGTTTACCGGCATCTTGTCCGCGCTTTTCGAGTCCTGGGGAGATGCCGCTGCCAACGCCACCGCGGAACTGGCACTCTGGGTCGTACTCAGCGCCACCGTGGGCACTGCATTGCGTTTTCTGGTACAAACCTATGCACAAAGTTTGTCACTGCACAGCCATGGCGTCGTCATTATGGTGCTGGAGCCCATGTGGACGGCGCTGATGGCTGCGGCCTGGTTTGAAGAGCAGATGACACTCATGCAAATGGCTGGCTGTGCGCTGATTTTTCTCTCACTGCTGGTAAACCGCTGGCGCGCCGTGCGCAGCCTGCTCAAGACATTGCTAAGTCGCTTTCTTGTTTCACGCCCAACTTAAAAGGAGTTTTTATGGGTGAGACCATTCAACTGATCACCATGACAATGCCCAACTTTCTGGTTGCCGTCGCCGGCTTTGTGCTGGCCGGGATTTTCATGGCCAAGGCACGGACCGCCGCCCTGCTGGTCCTGATTGCCTCCTTGCTCAGCCTCTTTCATATGGCCTTTATGGCATTTCAGCATTTCGTGATGCTGGAAATGCTTTACGACGACAAGCTTTCCTCGGATACCTATGCCCTCGTTTCCACCGGCGTCTACAACGGGCTCTACCTGGTAATCAGCGCACTGATGCTGGGCGCCGCTTTCAGTGGCCGCCAGCATGCCGTGACAACAGCCCCTGCCAACCCGGTCTCTGCAACCAGGACCCGAGCCCATCGTGGCGGCCTGGTACTGACACTGGGACTTCTGGGTGTGTTGCTGTTTGCCCCCATCGGTATTGCGGCCTGGGTGCTGGGTAACCGGGATCTGGCGGCCATGCGCCAGGGCAGCATGGATGCCAGTGGTGAGGGGATGACACTGGCGGGCAAGATTCTGGGGATTCTGGCCACTGTCATGCTGATTCTGGGCATCATCGTGGTGATCGGTACCCTCATCGTTCTCGTCAGCAGTTATCGAGGGTTCTGAGCCCTATCCGTGCGAAGCCCCCGGGCTTCGCCAGTTCTCTCCCTTTCCGGCGGCCTGTGACTCAGTTCCTTCTCACATACGCCAGTTATTGCACTATTTGCCTTCAATAATGCCAATAACAAGACCGACGGGATAATGAAAGCACTGATCCTGGCGACCTGCAGTCTGTTGACCGCCAGCCTGCTGGTCCCGGCACTCCATGCCGCCCCTCATGACTGCCAAGCGCAGACCGATCCGGCCCTGCGGCTTTCTGCTGAAGACCGACAACTGCTGGGCATGCTCTCGCAAGCCGCAGACCCTGCGCATAGCCAGTCCATGATGCAATACAGCCAACAGGCTGCCAGCATCAACAAACCGATTCTGGGCAACTACGCTCGCCTGAGGCTGGCGGCAATGGCATTGCGTGATGGAGACACCCAGTTTGCCCGTGAGCAGCTAAGCCAGGTAGAACAAAATAGCCCTGCCGCTGTGGATGCCGCCCTGCTACTGGCCGACAGCTACCGCCGCGACGGTGACCGGGAACGAGCCCGGGGCTGGTTTGTACGTATTGCGGCCCGCTTTCCCGGCAACCCCAGGGCCATTTCTGGCCTGGTACTGGCGGGTGACGATTGGCGCAGGCAAGGCCTCAATGAGCAGGCCCTGCCGGTTTACAACCTGGCCCTTCACAAGGTGGCCGAAAATATGCAGGCCTTGAAAACCCTTTCCGAAGAACCGGACCGTCTTTACCGATCACTCACTAACAGTGTGGCAGGCAACAGTACCACGGTGATGGACCAGCTGGTTCTTGCCATGGTGCGCGACCGTGACAGTCGCGTGCTGGATGCAACGCGAGAGCTGATCAGCGCCCACCAGATCCGCAAGTGTCTGGACGAGCAGGAAAAGACGCTCCATAACGCCATCCAGCATGCCACCGCCCGGGATCTCTCAAACGGCGCGTTTCGCACCTCTGCCAGAATGGAAAAAACCGCCACGGAACAGGAAATCGCTGACCTGGAACGGATCCTCGCCAATGCCCCGGATGCGGAAAGCTTCCACACTCGGCTGGATGAGGCACGAAGCCGATTGAAACGTATTAATGAACGCCTCGACAAGCTGGGCACTACTGCCCTGCCACCGGAACTGGAAAGACGTAAAACGCAATTGCGCCAGGCCACTCAGCAGGTGGAAAACGACATAGACCGTGCTCGCCAGCAGGTACGCCAGGCCCTGGAAGCACAGCTTCCCGAACTGCAACGTTTCTACCGAAATCTGGCGGGGGAAGCACAGCTGGGCAAAGACCAGCTGCTGCAGGGAAAAGGCTGATCATTCAGCCCTTATCAAACAACGGAAGGATTAACCCTTGTGGGTTTTCAGCAGGCTGTCCACTTTATCAATATATTTCTGCTTGGCATCATCCGCCGACATGCCCTTGAGTTTGGCCCAGGCGTCGTACTTTGCCCGCCCAACCATGTCCAGCATGCCGGGACGCTTGCCACTCACGTCGCCGGCACTACCCTGCTTGAAGTGGGCATAGAGAAACAACAGGTCATTGTTATCGGGTTTGCGATCCAGGGTCTGCACATCTTTTTGGGCTTGTTCGAAACGGGCAGTATCGGTCATGATGCTTCCTGTTGGTTGTGATCATTATTGAATATCGCCGAGGCGATCAGGTTGACAAAATACTGCGCTGTCACGGCCTTCGAATCAAGGCGCCTGTGGACGCCTCACTGCCTCCCGGGCAGGCAAACCCGGAGAGTGTGGCCTTGGGGCCATCAGCGCTGCCAGACAGCGTAACGACATAATAACCAGGAACTGCCCATGCCCGCAGCGCAAGCAGCGATCAGCAAGGACCAGGAAAGCGTATTGCGAAGCGCTATGCAGACGATGCTGGTCACCTTCGATGGTGAACTGGAAAAACGCTACCTGGAACATGCCCATCAGCGGGCCCGGTACCTGATCAATCACTCCGTCTATCTTCTGGGCCTGTTGTATCTGCTGGTCGTGCTCCCTGTGGTCCTGCTGGTGGATACGCCAGACATTGTCTCCTGGCGCAACTACGGCGTGTACCCCATTGCTGTGGCGCTGATTGCGCTCTGGTGCAGTACTCGCCTGCCGGCATTGCGTCCTTACACCATTGCCGTGATGTATCTGGCTGTGACGTTGTCACTGACCGGTACGTTGCTGGGAGCGATCCGGTTCGACGGTCTCTTCCCGGGGCAGATTTCCGCCTTTGAAACCATCTATGTTCTGATCATCGCGTTTTCGATTCTGCGCTTGCCGCCAAGACAGACGCTGACCAGTTGTCTGTGTGCCCTGGCTGCGGCATTGATGATTGCGCTGTTCCGACAGCTACCCCTGCCACTGCTGCCCATGCTGCTCTACTTCGCCATCCCTCTGATCATCTGCGCGATCAATGGCTACACACTGGATGTCAGTGCGCGACGTAATTTCGCCAATAACCTGCTACTGGAAAGTGAATCTGCGCAACTCTCACGCTGGCGTGCCCAGGCAGAAAAAGACACGCTACGACAACAGCAGCTCAATCTCTTTCTTGAGCGGATTGCCGGCAACCTGACACCCGGCGAACTGCTTGAACGGGTGCTGGAGTATTTGATCGAACAGATCGACGGCAAAGTGGCGGCGGCCTATACGCTGGAAAACGAGGAACTGGTCCGACAGGCAGGCTGGGGACTCAGTGCTGCCGCCACAGGCAGAAACCGGCTGGCTCGTGATGAGAGTTTGTTGGGAGCCGCACTGAATCAGAAACTGCTAATACAGCAGCACAGCGTGCCGCAGGGTTACCTGGATCTGGAAGTTGGTGAGGGTAAACGTCTGCCTGGCGTAGTGCTGTTGTGGCCCATCCATCAGGGTGACTCGCCGTTAGGCATTGTTGAAATCGCCGGGACCCGCCCCTTCTCTGCCGCCGACGAAGCCCTGCTCAACGAGCTACACCGGCCACTGGCGTTTGCTCTGCAATCCGCCCAGCGACGCCAGCATTTTCTGGAACGAATGCACTCGCAGGAGCGAAACGCTCAGGCCTGACGCTTCTCGACCGTCTGCCGCAGAGGGGCTGACAGTCGCTCCGGGCGGCGGGGTACGATATCTGCCAAGGCTGAGTAGATCTGTTCCAGATCACGCTCCATATTCCCTGATGGCATGAAGCTGCCCACGATCCGGATCTGCCGACGCTGATAACAGAAGCCGATCACGACGATGGGGACCTGCATCTGTTCCGCAATTCGGTAAAACCCGGTTTTCCAGCGCTGCGCCCCCGTGCGCGTTCCTTCCGGCGCCAGTCCGAGCCAGAAGGGCGTCTCACGCATGACCCGGGTCGTCTGATCAACTACATCATCGGCACTGTCCCGATTGACCGGGATCCCCCCCAGCCAGTACATCAGCTTGCCCAGGCGCCCTTCGAACAGGGTGTGCTTGCCCATGAAGCGCACCCGCACACGCAGGCTTTGAATGGCGCTGATACCCACCACACCATCCATATTGGAGGTATGGGGCGCCACCGCCAGCACTGCCCGCTCCACGTTGGGCAAACTCCCGACAATGCGCCAGCCCATCACCCCGAGAATCAACCGACCCAGCCCTGCCAGCAACCAGTGCCCCCGGCGGGGAATCCGGTCGCCCAGGGTTTTTGCCTTGAGCGGCGGCAACTCTTTCTTCATGCGAATACCGTAAAAGTCTGGCGGCTCAATGCCACCGCAGTCCCTTCCCCATCCCAGATCGTGGCCTGGCTCTGGCCGTAGCCATCACTGCTCTGATCCGTCCTTACCCGATACTGCCACAGGGTATCCGCAGGGCGCGACCGGGGATCATCCAGCAACTCCATGGTCCAGGTCAGTGAGCTCGCCGGGGCCGGTTTCTTCAACATGGGCAATACCGAAGGTGGCCAGGTATCGACCAGCGCGATCAGCGCTGCCGTGCTCATTGCCTGCGGTGGCGTTCGAAACCCCATATAGCCACTGAAGTCCGGCACCTCACTGCCACTGAAAGGTGGCATGCCGTCCGCATAGCGCATCTGGAAGTGCTGCAGGAAATCCGGTGTCAGCCCCGGCATGAAAGGCAGCTCGATACAACGATCCGGTGGTGCCATGGCCGGTGCAGCGGGCGGTGCCACGATCACCTGAGAGTCCCTGGCAGCCCCCAGACTGACCAGCATGGCAGCCACGACCTGCCCCTCCTGCCGGGCCGAGACCATGGCCTGCATCACGGATTTTCCTTCCCGGAACACCTCGCTGTGCAGGCTGATGGGCCCCGGCGCCATGGGAGCGACAAATGACAGGGAGAAACTGCGCAAGGTCCTGCCCGCGGCCACGGTTTTTTCCAGATGGTCAAACAACACGGCACCCACCAGGCCACCGAACAGGGCACGCCCCTGCCCCCATCCTTCCGGCATCATGCCGTTGCCCTGGCCGTCCACCGTTGCCAGGATCTCGTCAAAATTCATGTCCATCTCCGATCAGCGAATGCCTTTAATACCATTGCGCCCTGGCCGATTAAAGCCATTATCCCGTCATGGTCCGAGCCAACCGCGACATCCCGCTGGAATTTGTTCAAATAAGCGTCAAAAGCCGCGATTGGACCATGCGTCACTCGCCCCTTCCCGGTAGCATAGGCGCCAATTTTTCAGTTTCGCCAGTACGGAGAAATCGGCATGACCTGGTTGAAATCACGACGCCTGCACTACCTGCTGGCCATGACGGCATTGTTTTTCAGCCTGATGGTCATTCTGCGGGCCGTTTTCTATTTCGGCTTTTCGGAAGTTCCGTCTACACCGGATGCGGATTCAAAGGCCGTGCTCAGCGCCCTGGGAATCGGACTTCGCTTCGACCTGCGCCTGGCGCTGTTGATGATGCTGCCGCTGGCGGCGCTGGCGTATCTGCCACGCTTCAACCTGCTCACCAGCCGCCTGATGCGCGTACTGGCACACGCCTATCTGATCGTTGCACTGACCCTGCTCGGCCTCACCTACATTCTCGACTTTGGCCATTACGCCTATCTGGGTGAGCGCCTGAACGTTACCGCCCTGCGGTTCCTGCAGGACACCCGGGATTCCACCCTGATGGTCTGGGAAAGCTACCCGGTAATCTGGATTACCCTGGGGCTGATGGCTGGCGTGGCAGGGAGTTTCTGGCTAGCGCGTGTTGCCGAACGCAAATTGCTGCAGCGGGCTGCGGCCGGCATTTCCGGGCTCCAGGCCGTTGCCGGTTTTCTGGTCTGTTTTGCCCTGTTCTTCTTTGCCATTCTTGGCCGAGTCAGCAATATCAATATCCTTAACCCCATTCCCCTGCGCTGGAGCGAAGCCTTTGTGTCCGGTGACCGGGCCATCGGCGCCCTCGGCTTGAACCCGGTCCTCTATTTTCGCGATACCCTGCTGATTCCGGTTTCCCCGTTCGACAAGGAACAGGTCACCGAGTATTACCCGCTCATGGCGGACCATCTCGGCATCCCCGATGAGCAGCGGCAAGACCTGAATTTTGTCAGAATGGTGGATGAGCAACCCCACAAACTCGATTATCAGCGCCCGCCCAATGTGGTCTTCATCATGCTGGAATCCCTGGGGGCCAGTCGGGTCAGCAGCTACGGGTTACCGGTGGAAAGCACGCCCAATCTGGACCGACTCGGCAATGAGGGCTGGCGCTTTGAAAACTTCTATGTGCCGGTCACCGGAACGGCCAAAACCATCTGGGCCACCTTCACCGGTATCCCCGATGTGGCGCCGACGGAAAGCGCCAGCCGCAATCCGCTCACCAGCCATCAACGCACGGTGCTGAATGAATTCCCGGGCTATCGGAATTTCTATTTCATCGGCGGCAATGCTGGCTGGGCCAACCTGGACGGCCTGGTACAACAGACCATCGACGGCCTCGAGCTTTACCAGGAAGGCGACTGGCAATCACCGGATGTGGACGTCTGGGGTATTTCCGACCTGAACCTGTTCCGGGAATCCAATCAGATTCTCGCCGATCTGCCGGATGACCAGCCCTTCTTCGCCTTTATCCAGACTGCCGGCAACCATCGCCCTTTCACCATCCCCGACAACAATGGTGACTTTGAGCCGCGCACAGACCTCTCCGATGAAGAGCTGGCCAAGTTCGGGTTCCGCAGCGCCGCCCAATTCAACGCCGTGCGCCTGTTGGATTACAACGTGGGCGAATACATGAAATGGGCACGGGAAAGCGATTACTTCGACAACACCATCTTTGTCTTCTTCGGTGATCACAGCAACCGCATCACCACGTTGCCCCACATGCCGGCCATGGATCAGCTGGGACTGGAAAGCAACCACGTGCCGCACATCATCTATGCGCCGCGTTACCTCAAGCCAAGAGTTGTCCAGGATGCCGTCGGGTTGGTGGATGTACTGCCCACCGTTGCCGGCATGCTGGGGCTCAACTATCGCAACACCACCCTGGGCCGGGATTTCCAGATTTCTGCTCCGGAAGGGGATCGCGCCAATTTTGTGGTGCTCCGGGAAGGCCCCAACCCCATCTATGGCATGGTAACCAAGGATTTTCTGGTGCGCATGAATGCAGATGGCAGCAATGCCACCCTCCATGACCTGCACAGTGACACGCCCAAGAAAGACGTGGCATCAGAACACCCAGACGTTTTCGAGCGATTATTCAAGCTGGCCCGCGGCCACTATGAAACCGCCCGCTACATGTTCTACGACAACGTGGACGAGTAATCCTCCCCCTTGCCGGTCACCGACAACGCCCTCAGACTGAGGGCGTTGTCATTTATGAGTGTCCACTGTGCAACCACGGGAAACCATCGATACCGTCATAATCGGCGCCGGCGTTATCGGCCTGGCCATCGCCCGTTCACTCGCGCCTACAAGGTCCGTGGTGGTGCTTGAGCAAGAACGCCGCTTTGGTGAGCATCTCTCCTCCCGTAACAGCGAAGTCATCCACGCCGGCCTCTATTACCCGCCAGACTCCCTGAAAGCCCGCTTCTGCCTGCGCGGCAACGCCCTGCTGTACCGATACTGCCAGGAACAAACCATCCCTTACCGACAGTGCGGCAAGCTGATCGTCGCTAATGCGGGACAACAGGAGGAACTGGAACGCCTGCATCACAACGCGCTGAGCAGTGGCGCCACAGGATTACATCGCTGCGGTCAGCGGTGGCTGAAACGGCAGGAGCCCTGGCTCCATGTCGACGAGGCGCTGCTCAGCGAACACAGCGGTATCCTCGACAGCCATGCACTGATGACACGCCTTGCCGAGCAGGCACAGGCGCACCATGCCTTGCTCTGCTATCGCCACCGGGTGCGGAGCATAGACGGCGACCCCGAACGTTTCCTGCTCAATGTGGACAGCGACGACGCCCCCTTCGAATTGCAGTGCCGACAACTGATCAATGCCGCCGGCCTGGATGCCATCCCCCTGGTGAAACGCTGCAACGGCTTCCCCGCAGAAAACATCCCCGAACAGCGGCTGGCCCGGGGCAACTATTTTTCCCTTAACGGCCACAGCCCTACCCGCAGGCTGATCTATCCACTACCAGAGGCGGACGGACTGGGTATTCACCTCACCGTCGACCTGGCCGGCAACGCCCGTTTCGGCCCGGATGTGGAATGGATCGAACGCAGGGATTACCAGGTCAATGCATCCCGGCTGCCACACTTTCAAGCAGCGATCCGACGCTACTGGCCAGACCTGAACACAGACCGACTCTCCCCCGCCTACACCGGCATCCGCCCCAAGCTGTTCATTGAGGGAGAACCCTATCGGGATTTTCTGCTGCAGGGAGAAAAGGAACACGGCATCAAAGGCATGATCAACCTGCTGGGCATCGAATCCCCCGGGCTGACCGCCGCGCTGGCCATAGCCGAAGACATTGCCAAGCACAGTTAAGTTTACGTAGGGTGTCACTGATGACGTCCCATCACCTTCCCCGCCAGGCGCGTCACCCAGCTACCAGGTAGGACCCGCACCAGAGCAACCATCATCCGGTACAAGGCGCCGGGCACCACCACTGCCTTTCCCCGGGCCAGCGCGTTTAATCCTGCCGCTGCCACCACGTCTGCCGGCATCATCGCCTTTTCCAGATCCGGATCCATCCTGTCGCGCGCGATGGACGAAAATTCAGTGCGAGTCCCGCCCGGGCACAGCGCCGTCACCACAATCCCCGCCGGCTTCCATTCTTCATGGAGAGCGCGACTCAGGTGCAACACACAGGCCTTGCTGGCGGCATAGGTGGCCATGCCCGGGATCGGAAACCAGGCAGAAACGGAACTCACATTGAGCACCCAGCCCTGGCCCTGCTGTGCCATTGGCGTCGCAAATAGCTGCGTCAACGCCAACAGGCTGCGGACGTTCACATCGACCATGCCCAACTGGTCCACTGCCAACAGAGGCTGCTGCAAACCGAAACCGGCATTGTTGACCAGGATATCGACATGTAAACCCAGGCGCCGCACCTCGTCGAACACATATTGTGGCGCCAGGGGATCCGACAAATCCGCCGCAATCACGCTCACCGACACCGAAGGCAATGTCGATTTCAACGCCAGCATCCGCTCCGTGCGCCGTGCTACCAGAATCAGATGGCAGCCGGAAGCCGCAAGCTGACGCGCCATTTCTTCACCAATACCGCTGGATGCACCGGTAATCAGCGCCGTTTTACCCTTGAAGACCTGCTTGGAGTGCCCCTGTATTCCAAATAGGGTGTGTCATGGTTAAAAAGTATTCGCAACGCTAATAGTGAGGCAGTTCACCCCTTTCCCGTTTGCGGGACCCTACACTTAATTATCCTGCGTCAACCCTGGCGGCAGGAATTGCACTCACCGAGAGAGGCATTAACCAACACAAGGGAGTAACAACGATGCGCAATGGACTGCCTGCCGCTTTTCTGTTTTCTCTTTTACTGATCTCTGCCTGCGCCGTAAAACTGGATGGACTACCCGGCGACCCGGCGCAACTGAAAGCAGAACCCCGTTTATTCTGCCCCGGCGACTCGGTCACCGTCAGCTGGGATGCCCGCAACATGCCCCGTGATGAATCGCACTGCAGCGTCTTCGGTGACGCATACAGCATGGCACCCAGCTGTACCACAGCAGCAGAATGTCCCAGTGATGGACGTTGTGTGGATGGCTACTGCTGCCCCGCCGATTTTCCTCCTGGCGTTGCCCAGGTTTGCCCGAATCATGATGGCTGCTATCCCCCTTTTGCGATCACGGTGACCGCTGACACGCTCACCCTGAGCCCCCCGGTGAATGGCGAAAATGAGACCTTGGCGGATTCCCGCACGGTCACCCCCACCGCCAGTACCCGATTCACCGCCACGCTGATCACGGAAGGCGAGACCTATGACATGTCCGTCGCCACCGAAATGGTGCGACTCTCACCGCCCAGTACCCGGGATTTCGACTTTCCCTTTATGTGCAACGGCACCACACCCGGATGGCAATCCCTCGACCTGGATCGGGAATACGGATGGCGTGAGCGACGCTATGCCAGTGATAGCG